>NZ_JBDGTV010000015.1:2516-6386 GCF_042216475.1 Halosegnis sp. | reverse complement strand
CGTCGAACTCGAGGGCAGCGGAGTTGATGCAGAACCGCTTGCCTGTCGGCTCGGGCCCGTCGTCGAACACGTGCCCCAAGTGGCCGCCACACTCCGCACACACGGTCTCCGTGCGAACCATCCCGTGCGAGCGGTCCTCGCGGAATTCGATGGCCCCCTCGACGGCATCGTAGAAGGAAGGCCACCCGGACCCCTCGGTGTCGAATTTCGTGTCCGAGTCGAACAACAGCGCGTTACAGCCCGCACACCGGTAGGCGCCGTCGTCGTCCTTGCCGATGTACTCGCCGGTGAACTTCGGTTCGGTTCCCTGCTCGCGGAGGATCTCGTACTCCTCGTCGGTGAGCAGGTCGCGCCACTCCTCGTCGCTGTCGGGCAGGTGTTCGGTGTCGCTCATACCACCGGTACGGGCCCGACCGACTTGTATCCGCGGCCCCGGGCCGTCCGGTAGGCTGAAGGCCGCAGGGTCGGTCACTCCAGTATGCGAACCGAGGAGGAGATCCGCGAGCGAATCGCGGCACTTGAGGCGGAGTACGACCGCCACGACCCACCCGCCTCGCAGCTCGAAGAGGAGGCCGAGGTCGCCCTGTTGCGTGCTATCGAGGAACTGGAGTGGGTGCTCGAAGAGTTCGACGGCGAGGAGTTCACGGAGTGACGTCCGCCGCCTCTCGACCCGACTCGCTCGCCGCTGACGCGGATTGCGCCGTGCTGACGGGACAGTAGCGCTTGCGTGTGCAGGAGCAAATCGACGCCGACGCGATGGGAGGTGGCCTCGACACCGGTGACGCAGTAACCATTTTTGCGCACGATACCGTATATACTGGTATGCTCGACCTCGGCACGGTCGCGCTACTGGCGCTGTTCGGCGCTGTCAACCTCGCGCTCACGTTCGCGCTGCTCCGGTGGCGGCGCGGTGATCTCGGGCGGTCGGCGGTTGCCGGCGCCCCGACCACGGCTACGACTACAGCCGTGCCCGACTCCGATGCCGACGCCGACGGGTCGACAGTCCAGTGTCGCGAGTGTGGCACGCCCAACGAGCCCGACTACACCTTCTGTCGGGCCTGTGTCGCTCGCCTCCCGGGGAACGGCCAGGCCGTCGGGCCTGCGCCGCCGGCGCCCGACCGGGTCGGCTGACCCGTCTGGTCACCCGCCGGCAGCTATTAGCCGCCGCCGTCCGCTGCTCGGAGTATGCCGACCATCGAGGTGACTGACGAACAGCTCGACCGACTCGAGGCGGTCCGCGACGACGTGGCCGGCACGCTCGCCGGCCCGTACGGTCACGTCCGCGTGCAGGATGCCGTCGAGTACCTGCTCGACACGTACACGCCGCCCGAAGAGCGCGGGGAGACGCCCGCCGCGGCCGCGAGCGAGTCCGATGCCGGGGCGCCTGTGGACGGCGGGCTAGCGGCGCTCAAGCCGGTCGGCTCTGCGAAGGCGGCCGCACTCGAACGGGCCGGCTACGAGTCGGTCGCGGACCTCCAAGCTGCCAGCGTCGCCGACCTCACCGAGGTGACGGGCATCGGCGAGACGCTTGCCGAGCGCATCCTCGCGGCCGTCGACGGCGACGCGGCACCGACAGACGACGGCGCGAGTGCCGAGTCTGACGATATCGACGCGTCCGATACGAGCGACGAGGCCGAAACGGACGACGAGAGCGGTGACGACCAGGCCGACGAGGGTGGCAACGGGGGCGGGGCCGCCCGGCTCGACGCGATGATGAGTCTGCTCGACGAGCACGCCGACAAGTGGACAGAAAGCGACGGCGACGAGCCCTACGAGGTCGAACTCCCCGACGGCTCCGTCGAGACCGCGCGGACGAAAGACGACGTCCGCGGGCTCCTGTTCCGCCACTACTGACCGATGCTCAACCGACTGCGCGCGTGGCTCGCGGGCCTGTTCGGCAGCAGTGCCGACACTGATACCGATGCCGCCAGCGATGCCGGTGACGACGCGACGACGTGTACCGTCTGCGGGACCTCTCTCACGGCCGACCAGACCGCCTGTCCGCTCTGTGGGACGCGCCGCGAGTCGACGTCGGACCCACAGGAGGAGCCCTCGACCGGGGCGGGCACGGCAGAAACACGCTCAGGCGACGTCACCGACGACGCGGCCGACCGGCTCTCGGAGCTCCGCGACGACGACACCTGACCGACTCGGATTGCGATGCTGTGAGCGCTGTCGCTCATGTCTAGTGTGCGCTCGACACGAAACGAGGGGCCGCACTTGCGACGCTGCTACAGGCTGTCCCGTGTTCTTCGCCACGCTAGAGTGGCGTCACCTCCGAGCGCGGGCCCGCTCGCTACTCGATGTGGCCTTCTTCGCGCAGTTGCGCGGCGTCCTGCTCGTCGTAGCGCCACTCGATGTCGCCTTTGTCGTCCTGCCAGTCCCACGGCTCGATGAGGACCACGTCGCCCTCGTTGATCCACGTCCGGAACCGCATCCGGCCGGGAATCCGGCCCATTCGCTCTTTCCCATCGGCACATCGCACGCGGACCCGCCCGCCGCCCAGCATGTTCGTCACGACGGCGAACTGCTGGTTGTCGTCGGGCATCCGCAGTGGCTTGCGACCGCTATCGTCACTCATTGGGGAAGCTACTCTGCCCAGGTAGTTAAGACGTGGTATCCGTCGGTCCGGGACCCGCCGGTGTGACAGCCGTGCACTGACGGGCTGGCCGGTCCGCTCGCGTGTCTAACAGGTGTCGGCAGCCACCAGCGACCAGCACGCCGGCGGTCCCACCCCGGTCACCTGCCCGGTGCATGGGCGCGTACATCGGCATGGCACCCGGAGCCCGAGACGAGACTTACAGGCACTGCTGGTCTCCTCGTTGCCCGGGATGGATGGGGCGCCAGCCAGGCACAGTGACCTCCGCTCACGCCCGACCGGATGGGATGGACGTCCGCGCCCGACGTGTCACTGCGAGGGGTCGTTCGAGGGGAGCACGTCCCGGACGCGACGTTTCAGCTGTGCGACCCGTGTGGTCTCTTGCCCACGGCGTGTTGCCTTGAGCAGACACCCGACGTACAGCGTGGCGAGCCCGTACATCGGCATCGTCGCGAACCGGAGCACCGGCTCCCCGATCGGCATCACGATCTCAGAGAGCCCGACCACCTGACTGACTGCCCGCAGCTCCCCGCGGCCGATGTTATAACTGAGTATGAGCGTTCCAAGCGCGTACAGGGTGTGGACCCGGCGACTCCGCTCCACGTACAACAACACGAGCAACGGCGCGTAGATGATGTACGTATCCAGGTCCTGTGATGTCGGCATGATGAACCAGACGCCGAGGATGGTCACGAGTAGCAGCGTGGCGCGGTCGTTCAGCGATGTGGTCGGCATCAGCGCGTACACGCACAGCGTGATACACACGACCACGACCAGGATGACCGGTGTCCACACGACCGGGTCGACCCCGGGGAACAGCTGTGCGAGCGCTCGCAGTGGTGTCACGGCTTCATTATCCGGGCTCGCCCCGCCACGGAACATCTCGTAGCGCACGCGACTCGTCCCCGCGATGGCAAAGAATCGGACATACGCCTCCTTCCCGAACACGAGCAGACCAAGCAGGGTCGCCCCCAGGCCCGTCGCGACCGCTGCAGCGACGGCCCGCCACTGCCGGACCCGGAGCATGTACGCCCCCCAGAAGGCAGGATACCCCTTCACGATGGCTGCGAGTGCCCACAGACTGCCGCCGCGCGCACGACTGGCCTCCATGAGCAGCCAGCCGCTGCCGAGCAGGGCCGCGAAGATGCCGACGAACGAGCCGTTGATCAGGTTCACGATGGGGTAGACGCTCAGGATTGTGAACCCGGCGAGCACGAGCTGGTCGACCCGCTGGAGGGTGACACGCCGGCGGAGAAACACCACCAGCCCGA
>NZ_JBDGTV010000015.1:0-2416 GCF_042216475.1 Halosegnis sp. | reverse complement strand
CCCGACCGTGACGACAGCGCTCACCAGCCGATGGACGAGCGCGGCGGTCTGGAAATCAAACAGCAGTGCGTACGGGATGAAATAGAAGAGCGCCGCCGGTGTGTACGTCCAGAGCCCGTATCCGGTGTGATACGGAATCGGCCCGCGCAGACTCCCCTTGGCTGCATAGTAGAACACGTCGAACGTCGTCGGCGGGTTCGGGCGGAACAGCGCGAAGAAGCCGGCTGTCAGCAGGCCGCCGAAGATACCCGCAGCCAACACGAGCCGGGCCCGGTGGCGGCGCTCCGAGAGCAGTGTCCGAAGGCGGCTCATGGCAGGGGACTCGTCCGTGTCTGTGGGACTGTCGTCGGTGTCACAGGTCTCTGTCTTCCTACGGTCTACCCGCACGGCGAATAAAACTGACTTTTCCGACACCGGACTGTCCCGGCTCTGTCTGTGTGCAACGCGGCCCGGTCTGGCGACCCCGCGCCGAGTGACGGCCCTCCCCGAGCGCACCGCTGGTCGCGCCCGCGAAGCCACGCTCGAAGTGCGGGTGTACGTTGCCGGAGAACCGCCCGTCGAACTACGAGTTCTGCTGTTCGACGTCGGGGACGAACTCAACGCCCACCACAACGCGAGGTAAAACATCGCTCGCGAGCTTGCCACGCGACTTCGCTCGGGGCAGACGTCTCCGAGTGGAGGAGCCACCTATCAACTGGCTCTACCGTCGGGGACGCTGCCCCTGAACGGCGAGTTCCACGCCGCCGACCCCGTGTCGACAGAAGGAGTGTCCACCGACAAACCTCACCCGCAACGAGCGAGGTCGGCAGACCGAGCGAAGTAGGATGATGTAGTTGATTGCTGGCCATCGTGTCGCGGTTGCGAACCGCACGGCTTCGACGCTGGGCGCCGTCTTGATGTCGGGAACGGTCAGTTTCGAGGAGTTCGCACTGTCCTTTGTCCACTTGCTGGCGTTGCCCGCGAGAGCGCTGTTGTCGTCGTCACCGACGCGCGGGAACGCCGAGGAGGCACCGTTCTCGCTGTCCGTTGCTATCACCGCGCACGGGTTGGTACTCTTGTATGCCTCGTCGCTGCTACTGGCCTTGGTGACGACCGCAGCCAGCCGACAACATCATTGTTGCTGTTCTCGTATGTCGTGCCACGCTCTCCTGACATCTTGGAACCCTGCAGCATCACCGAATCTGCCTCCAATCATCGAGTTCGATGCGTGGCCGTCGCGGACGTGAGCATCGCGGCGCCGACACCTGTAACTGGGACGGCGACGATCAGCAGTGCGATGCGGCCGACGAACGCGGTCTTACCGCGCATCCTCTCCTCCTGTGTTTAGGCTGCTGTTGGTCGAAGAGTGCTGTCCGGTCGAGTCGTCCAGAGTCGAGCCCCCTGTATCGACGGTCATGTCGGATCATCTGGTCTCCACCTGTGTGCAGCCCGCCCGCGCGGATGGCTGGAGGCTACTACTTCCCGAATGCTGTGTGTATGAGAACAGTACGAAACTCAAGCGTGGCCCTATTGGATTTTTGAGTCAGTGACCGAGTTCACCGGTCGTGCTGCAGACACAGCGCGGACCGGTTCTCTGCACTCGCGGAGTCGCAGACGATGCCGAGTAGCAACACAGTGAATGACTTTAACCCCGAGACGTTGTAGATTTTATAATGCCCAATACACACATCGAAACGCTCGAACTTGGGGCTGGGACCTCTCCGCATCCAGATGCAGATGTGACGCTTGATATCCGGGAGGACTTGCCCCATATCGATTATCCTGGGGTGGATATCGGGACCGATACCTGGCCTCTTCCGGACGAAAGCGTCGACCGTGTGATTTGCGAGCATACACTTGAACATATACCGCCGGAATCGATCACGCACGTTTGGAATGAATTAGATAGAGTCCTCACCCCTGGCGGCACCGCGCAATTCGAACTGCCACATGCCGGGACCTGGAGCGCCCAAACTGACCTTACTCATCAAGGAGCAGGGGGCACAACACCATCGATTGATAGATACTTTGGTGATGAGGAGACGGCCGAACTAGAACCGTACTGGCCACATCTCAACTGGAACGTGACCGCGTACGCGGAAATAGAGTGTCCGACGTTTATACGCCCGTCAGCTCGGAGAATCTTCACGATGCACAATGGGTTCCGTTCCGCTGAGATCGTGAAAATCCCGTTCGTTGATGCGACAGTCCATATCGATATTGAGAAAGAACATAGCTAGTTGAGAGAAGCACCACACAACTGAGTCGTCACGGGAGTGATGACTGGATGATACTTCCAGGTTGGCACTCGGTCGGGCTGTAGTTGCGGGACCCACTCTCGGCGATCCGATGCCCCCTTGATTTCGGTTGAAAATGTGGCTGAGCGGCGAATTGGTCTCAGCACAGTAGTGCGTGCTTTGGGGATGGGCCCTGTCGG
>NZ_JBDGTV010000025.1:0-12892 GCF_042216475.1 Halosegnis sp. | reverse complement strand
TGGGTCGGGGCGGATTTGAACCGCCGGCTTCCTCCGTGTGAAGGAGGTGTCATAACCGGACTAGACCACCGACCCGGTGAGACCTGCTACCGGAGGGTCGGTGTTAAGAACTACGCTTCCTGTTTCCGGTAGTCGTCGATGCGATCGCGGGCGTCTTGGATGGCTTCTTTGGCCTCGCCCTCGGCCCGCTCCTGAAGCTCCGCGAGTTCTGCTTTGAATTCGTCGAGTCGACCCGCCTCTGGCTCTTCCTCGCGGCCAGTCAGCTCTCGAAACCGCTCTTCAACGCCACTGACCTCCTCTGCGAGCCCTGCCTTGGCCGTCTCTCCAGCGCGCTTCAGGTAGTATCGAGCGTCTTCGAAATGTTTGTTGACCATATTTGAGAGGACGCTATTGGACGCTAAAACGCTTGTGGCGCCCTGAGCGACCGTGCGGCGAAAGGCTGTCCCACAACTCTTTTGTATTCTTAGGCAGACCTAAAATCACGGTCGCGTCGCGGGCTGGGCGAGCCGACCCAGATTTGGGCGGTCCGCCGTTGACGCGCGCACGTCGACCGCAACCGTGGCATCAACGCCGGCCCGAGCCGGCATCTGTCCCTCTCCCTTCCGGCGCCCGTCAGCGACGGGTCGGTCAGTATTCCGGTGTCTCCTCGGCGACGCCCTCGCGGGCGTTCACGACGCGTGCGATGGTGAACAACGCGTCAGACAGCCGATTGAGGTAGGTGACAACCTCGGCGTTGATCGGCTCGTCGCTCGCTAGCGCGACACAGCGTCGCTCGGCCCGCCGGCAGACGGCCCGCGCTTGGTGGAGTCGCGCGCCGACATCGCTTCCGCCAGGAAGAATAAACGATTCCAGCGGTGCCAGTTCCTCGTCGAACTCGTCGATAATCCCTTCCAGCCAGTCAGTCCGCTCTGCAGTGATGTGGGGTGCGTCCTCGTCGTCGGTATCCGGGTTCGCGAGGTCTGCCTGGATGATATGGAGGTGATTCTGTATCCGACGGAGATGCTCGTCAATGTCCTCGTAACCGGAGGGCCGGAGGACGCCGATGGCTGTGTTCACCTCGTCGACGGTGCCGTATGCCTCGATACGCTTGCTCGTCTTCGAGACGCGAGACATGTCCCGCAGGTCGGTCATTCCCTCGTCACCACGGCCAGTGTATATCTTCATGTCCGACGTCATGCGCGGGCGGCCCTTATACCCGTCCACACGCGACCTGGTCCGGCGAATCCGATACGTTCAGGTGCGACCCGTCGGAAGAATGGACGTGAACATGGAACTTGAGCGAAATTGCCCTGTCTGTGGCGAGCAGAAGACATTCTATCGGGCGGCCGCGACGAAGATGCACCTCGGCACGAAGGTGAAGTGGCACTGCCCGGACTGTGAATACGGGTTTGTCCGCATCGACGAGACGGTCGATACGGGCGCTGCAAGCGCCTGACTACTCTGCGTCCTCGAGTGCGTGCCACGAGAGCCGCGGGTTACGGGCGGCGTCCGTCTGGTCGATGCGGGCCGCTGTAGTGCGCTCTGGGGCGTCTTCTAGCTGGACGGTGGAACTCTCGCTCGCGGCGTCGAACGCTGCAGCCAACTGGTCGAGTGTCCGCTTTGACTCCGCCTCTGTCGGCTCGGTCATCAGCGCCTCAGAGACTATCTCCGGCCACTTCGTCGTCGGGGGATGAACACCGAAATCGAGCATACGCTTTGCGGCGTCGGCTGCGTCCTGCTCGCCGGCGCTCGCAACGAACTCGTGGTGGAACGGACCGAACGGTATCTCGTAGTTTATCTGCTCGGCGAGGTAGTTGGCGTTCAATACAGCCTTTGCGCTCGCGTCGGTGAGCCCCTCGTCGCCGAGCCGCGTGATGTACGCATGGGCCTTCACGAGTACAAGCCAGTTGCCGTAGTGACCGTGGACCTTTCCGACCGTCTGCTCGGGTGTGTACCGCTCGTAGCCGTCACCGGCCTTCCTGACATGTGGATCCGGCAGGAACTCCCGCAGTTCCTCGCGCACGCCTACCGGGCCGGCGCCGGGTCCACCGCCGCCATGAGGCGTCGCGAACGTCTTGTGGACATTATAATGCATTACGTCGAACCCCATGTCGCCGGGCCGGGCGCGTCCGAGCAACGCATTCAGGTTTGCGCCATCATAGTAGAGCAGGCCGCCGACATCGTGG
The DNA here is from genome assembly GCF_042216475.1 of Halosegnis sp. Lineage (NCBI taxonomy): Archaea > Methanobacteriati > Methanobacteriota > Halobacteria > Halobacteriales > Natronomonadaceae > Halosegnis > Halosegnis sp. The sequence continues at coordinate 10,727 of NZ_JBDGTV010000025.1, read as the reverse complement.
ACCAGTTCGGCAATCTGCTCGATGTTACGCTCGAATAGCCCCAGCGTGTTCGGGTTCGTCAGCATGAGCGCGGCCGTCTCCGTCGACAGCGCACTCTCGAGAGCCTCGAGGTCGACGCGTCCCGTATCGTCGGACGGGAGTTCGACCACCTCGTAACCGGCCATCGCGGCCGACGCGAAGTTCGTCCCGTGGGCGGACTCGGGGACGATTACCTCGCTTCGGTCATCGTCGTTGGACTGGTGGTATGCCCGCGCGATGAGCATTCCCGCGAACTCGCCGGCCGCTCCCGCTGGCGGCTGGAGCGTCACTGCGTCCATCCCGCCGATGTCTGCGAGGTACTCTTGCAGCTCGTAGAGTAGCTCAAGTGTCCCTTGGCTCGCCCGCTCCGAGCGATCTGGGTGGATGGAGGCGTCTGGCCGGGCAGCAAGATCTTCTGTGAACTTGGGGTTGTACTTCATCGTGCAGGAGCCCAACGGGAACGGCCCAGAGTCGACGCCGTAGTTCATCTCCGAGAGCCGGGTATAGTGGCGGGCCAGCTCTGGCTCCGCTAGATCGGGCAGCTCAAGACTGTCGCGGGTCAGCTCGCCGGGCAACTCTGCGTCGATGTCGACCTCCTTGGTTCCCTTCTCCGCAAGCAGCGGCTCATAGACCTCGTCGCTGTCATCGACCCACCGGGCCTGGTCGAAACGAAGTCGGCCGGGTGCGTCGGTGTCGATACCCTCCGGTGCGGGGTCCTGTCGGCTCATCGTGCCACCTCCTGGAACGCCGAAATGAAGCCGTCCAGCGCCGGCTCGTTCGTCTCGGTGACACACACCTGCACTTGGTGGTCACCGACCGCGTGGATGGCGTACCCTTCCCGCTCGAGTTCCGCTGCGACGGCCCGAGCTGGCTGGTCGGTCCGCGCAACGAATTCCCGGAAGTGGTGGCGGTCGTGAACCGGTGCCTTGACACCGCTGAGTTCGTCGAGCCGTGCGGCCGTCTCGCGGGCACGGCGCACGCAGTCGTTCGCTAAGCCGGCCAGCCCGTCCGGGCCCAACGAGGCGACGTGCATCGCTGTCCGAAGCGCAACCCACGCTTGGTTCGAGCAGATGTTAGAGGTCGCTCGCTCGCGGCGGATGTGTTGTTCGCGCGTCTGAAGGGTGAGCGTGTACGCTCGTCGGTCGGTCGTGTCAGTGCTGGCGCCAACCAGCCGCCCCGGTACCTGCCGGAGAAATTCCCGGTCGTCACGGCAGGCGAACAGCCCGAGTCCGAATCCGTATGCAGACGGTAGCCCTAGCGCACTGCCGTCTCCCACGACGACGTCTGCGCCGACGCTTGCCGGCTCCTCCAGCAGCCCTAGCGCGACGATATCGGTGCCGAGCGTGAACAGCGCGTCGTGGTCGTCCGCGATGTCGCCGACCGTTGTCAGTTGCTCCTCAATGGTGCCACGGACCGTCGGGGTCTCTGCATACACCATTGCCACTTCATCGTCGGCTTGCTCGCGCAGCGCCGCCACGTCGACATTCGCGTCGTCAGTCGGATACGGCTCTACTATCAGCGGCGTGCCGGCAACGTAGTTCTCAAGAACGCCTCGTCGACCCTCGTGGAGCAGTTCGGGGACGAGCACGCGCGTGCCCGACACAGAGCGGAGCCGTTCGGCGAGCGTCGCCGCCTCACCTAGCGCGGTTGCCGCATCGTACATCGAGCAGTTCGCGACACCCAGTCCTGTTAGCTCAACGATGAGCGACTGGAACTCGAACAGTGCCTGGAGGAATCCCTGTGCCACCTCCGGTTGATACTGTGTATAGGAGGTGATAAATTCCGAGCGGTCCGAGAGGTGATCGACGAAGCTCGGCACGTAATGATCGTAATGGCCCCGCCCGAGGAGCTCCACGAGATCGTCGTTACGACCGAGTGTCTTGGCCACCTCGGCACGTGCTGTCTGCTCGTCGCGGGCGGGGATGCCGAACTCACCGTCGAACCGAACCGATTCGGGGATGTCGAACAGTGCCTCCTCACTGTCGACGCCAATCTCGTTCAGCATCGCCGCTGTCTCTGTATCCGTGTGTGGTGCGTACGGCGTTCCCTGACAACGCTTCCCGCTCATCCGTATACCACCTGTCCGGCGCCTGCGGCCGGGTATTTAATCATGTGTATAGTTACGCCCCTCCGATTAAGAGTAATTCGTTCCCGGGCGCGCCGACCGGTTGTACGCCGGTCGCCCCCGTCGCTACTCTGTCTGCTCGCGGTATTCCGCGGCCGATAGCAGTGCGTCGAGTTCGTCCTCGTCGTTGGGATCGAGTTCGAGCATCCAGCCGTCATCAAACGGTGACTCGTTCACGAGCTCCGGCTCGTCGAACAGCCGCTCGTTGATGGCGGTCACCTCACCAGAGACTGGCGCGTACAGGTCGGAGACGGCCTTGATTGACTCGATAACGCCAAACTCGTCGCCGGCGGCGAGCGTATCGCCGACGGCGGGCAACTCGACGAACACCACGTCGCCAAGCTCGTCCTGCGCGAAGTCGGTGATGCCGACCCGGATGGTCCCGTCTGCGTCGGCCCACTCGTGTGTCTCTCTGTACCGGTAGTCGTCGCGTATCTCGAAGCTCATCGTTCGTAGAAGGGGAGCTGTTGGACGCGGGCGCGCTTCTGTTCACCCCGGACGACCACCCGCACGTTCGTCCCAGGGTCGGCGTATTTTGTCGGGAGATAGCCCATACCGACGGGCTCGCCCAGTGTCGGGCTCATCGTCCCAGACGTCACTGTGCCGATAACGCGGTTCTCTGTGTTCACAATGTCGTAGCCGTGTCGCGGGACTCCGCGCTCGGTCAGTCTGACGCCGACGAATCGCTCGTCAGGGTCCGTCGCGGTGGCCAGCGCGTCCCGGCCGACAAACTCCGTCTCGAGGTCGACCGCGAACCCGATGCCCGCCTCGAACGGTGTCCGCGGATTCGATTCAACATCGAAGTCCTGCCCTGATAACAGGAATCCCGCCTCGATGCGGAGCGTGTCGCGGGCGCCAAGCCCGCACGGCTGGATGCCCTCGTCGATCACGGCCGTCCAGAGCGGCTCGGCGTCGCCGGTGTCGACCAGCAGTTCGACACCGTCCTCGCCGGTGTAGCCGGTGCGGGCGACGAGCGTGTCGGCGCCGGCCACCGCAAGCCAGCGGGCGCTGAACCGCCCGATGTCCTTAATCGATCCGTCTGCTAGGCCGTCGACAGTGTCGACGGCATCCGGCCCCTGGACCGCAAACATGGCGAACTCTTCAGTCGCATTCTCGACGACCGCCTCCAGGTCCCACTCGTCGCGATGACCTCGCCAGCGGTCGAACACGTCCTCGTCGTGGCCGGCGTTCGGGACGAACAGGTACTCGTCGTCGGCCAGCCGGTAGACGACGGTGTCGTCTATCATGTGGCCTGCCTCATTCGTGATGGCGGCGTAGGCCGCCTCACCAGACGAGAGCGCTGTGACATCGTTGGTCGTTAGGCGATTCATCAGCTCGGTCGCGTCCGGACCGGACACCGCTATCTGTCCCATGTGAGAGACGTCGAACGCGCCGGCGGCCGACCGGACGGCCTCGTGTTCGGCCCGGATACCGACGAACTCGACGGGCATGTCCCACCCGCCGAATTCGGTGAACTTCGCGCCGCGCTCGGCGTGGACCTCGCGAAGCGGCGGCTTCCGAAGGGCCATATCCGAGCCTCGCGCCCCCTTCGCAAATACGTTCGGTTCTCGCCCGACACTTGACTCGGCAGGGGTATCCGTCCCCGCACACTGGGGCCGACATGGACGAGCCACGGGTCGGGCTGTTTGTCGACGGCCCCAACGTGTTCCGTGAAGAGTTCGATGTCGACCTCGACGACGTGCGCGAACGGGCACGTCAGAAGGGATGCCTCGCCGTCCACCGACTATATCTCGACGACGGCGCGCCACCGGAACTACTCCGAGCGGCTGAGGCGTGCGGCTTCGAGGTGGTGGTGACGAGTGGCGACGTAGACGTGAAACTCGCTGTCGACGCAACGGAGTTCGTCGCAGACGGGAGTCTCGACACGCTCGTTGTGGTCTCCCGCGACACTGACTTCAAACCAGTCGTAGAGGCAGCGAGCAGACGCGGTCTTCGGACCGTCGCTATCGCGCCCGGATCTCACGGCAGTTCGGACGCCCTCGCGAACGCGGTCCACGAGGCTGTAACTCTCGAGTAGCCTACAGGTCGTAGCGTCTAAGTTCGCTGCCGCACGTCGGACACGTCCTATGGCCCGCGTCGGGCGCCGTGCCGCAGAGCCGACACATTTGGTAGCCGCCCCTCTCGCTTCTGTGGCCGTCGCTGGTCCCCATCCTGTGAATGGTTCACAATGTCGAACGATAATGAACGTTACGACGGTAGCGGGTCGGCACCGTTTTTGCACGGCCGCCGATAGCAGATACATGGATCCGATTCTCGACGACCACCTTCACCTCGATCCGGTGAACGGACGAGGCGTCGAGGCGGCCGCCGAGTTCGCCCGTGCCGGCGGCACGCACCTGCTCGTATTGAACAAGCCATCATGGTCGCTCGTCGGTGAAGTGGACGACGAGTCGGGTTTTCGTGAGACGTTCGACCTCACCGTAGAGGTGGCCCGCAAGGCGAACGAGCGACTCCCTGGCCGTGCATGGCCCGTGCTTGGCATCCACCCGGCGCTCATTTCCCGCCTCGTCGACCGGGAGTACACGCCGGAGAATGCTTGTGACCTGATGCAGGCGGGCCTCGATATTGCCGGCGAATACGTCGCCGACGGCCCCGCGCTGGCGGTCAAGTCAGGTAGGCCACACTACGATGTGAGCGAGGCGGTGTGGGATGCCTCAAACGAGGTGATGCGACACGCATTCCATGTCGGCGCGGCTGTCGGCTGTCCGGTCCAACTCCACACCGAGGCCGGTGACGACTTCACGACGGTAGCTACGTGGGCGGAGGACGCGGGCCTCCCTGCGGGTCAAGTGGTCAAGCACTATGCCGAAGGGCCCGTTACCGGGCCGGTAGCGAGTGTTATCGCTCGCAAGGGGCCGCTCCGAGCAGCCGCCGAGTCTGGTGACCCGTTCATGCTGGAGACCGACTTTATCGACGATCCGGACCGGCCGGGTGCGGTGCTCGGTCCTAAGACGGTTCCCCGCCGCGTCCGCTGGCTCCGCGAAGAGGGGTACGATGAAGCAGTCCAGCGCGCCATGGTCGAGACGCCCGCTGCAGTATACGGTATCGATACCGAGGCAACACTCGACGGGTAGACCGGCCCAGAAGGCCTATGCTGGCCACATCGGAATGGCCGAGTATGTCGCGCCCTCCAGCGAGCGACGCGCGGGTGTCCGGACTCAGCTCTGGGGCCGTCCGACTTCCAGGGGAGGCAGTGCTGGTTCGCAACGATGGGTCACGGCCGGTTCAGTTCCGCGTGATACGGCGATGCGACGGCCGCGTCGAGCGGGATAACCTCGGCCTGTTGCCCGGCGAGACGAGACGGCTGTCAGTGCCCCGCGGAGCGGGTCCGGTCACCGTTGAGGCCCATGGCCCGTCAACCACGGCATCGACGGCGTTTAGGCCCGACGAGCGGCCACCGTTGTTCGCCCACCGCGATGGCGCAACGCTCGTCGTCCGCGACTGATTTTTACCCTCCCCGGCCCCAGCCGTCCGTATGAAAGAATCGGGGTTCAAAGAGGTGACCCGCGTAGCCGCCGCGCGCGATCGACTGGTTGAGGCGGTCCGGCCCGTGACGGGGACGACGTCGCTCCCGTTGACAGACGCTTCTGGGCGCGTAATCGCGGAAGATGTTCGAGCCGCGCGGGATGTCCCACACTACGCACGCGCCGCGATGGACGGCTACGCGGTACGGGCCGAGGACACGTTCGGCGCATCGGACCGCTCGCCGGCCGTGTTGCGCGAGCGCGAGCGGGGGGAGGCCGGCGGACCGGAGGCAGCCGTACCGGTTCACACGGGGAGTGAACTTCCCGACGGTACCGACGCGGTGGTGATGATCGAGGAGACGGACCGGTTCGCCGGCGAGGTGGAGGTGTTCGACGCCGTCGCCGAGGGAGAGAATGTTGCCCCACCCGGCGAGGACGTCACCGAGGGCGAACACTTGTACGAGGCTGGCCACCAGCTCCGTCCTTCGGATCTTGGGCTGTTGAAATCGACTGGGGTCGGTCGCGTAGACTGCTACGACCGCCCGACCGTTGGCGTCGTGCCGACGGGTGAGGAACTCGTCCAGTCAGAGCCGAAGCCGGGCGAGGTCGTCGAGACGAACGGACTCACCGTCGCCGGCCTTGTCGGGCGGTGGGGCGGCCGCGCGAACTACCGCAACGTCGTGACGGACGACCGGGCAGCGCTACGGGCGGCCATCCAGCGAGATCTGACGAAGGACCTCGTCGTCACGACGGGAGGCTCCTCAGTCGGCGAGCGGGACCTCATCCCGGAGGTGGTCGAGGAACTCGGCGAGGTGCTCGTCCATGGGGTCGCCCTGAAGCCGGGCCACCCGTTCGGCTTCGGCATCGTGGAGGAGACGCCCATCTTGATGTTGCCTGGCTATCCGGTTGCGTGTATTGTCAATGCCGTCCAGTTCCTCCGCCCGGCACTGAAGGCAGCTGGCCGGATGCCCTGCGAGCCGTTCCCAACGACACAGGCACGGCTGACCCGGAAGATTCCCTCCTCGCCGGGCGAGCGGACCTTCGCCCGCGTTCGTCTCGAGGAGGAGGATGGCGAGACGGTCGCGGTGCCAACTCGGGCATCCGGATCGGGAGTGCTCTCGTCGGTAGCGCTCGCGGACGGGTGGGTTGTCGTTGAGGAAGATGTCGAGGGGCTCGTCGAGGGTGCGACTGTCGCTGTCCAGAACTGGGAGTATCATGTCTGAGCGCAAAGAATTCCGCGACCTCGCACCGCCAGAACGGGCCCACGAGGCCATTGCCGAACTCGACCTGACGCCCGACACAGAGACCGTCCCCCTGGCAGAGGCGCGTGGCCGCGTGCTCGCAGAGCGGCTGGACGCTGCCCTCGACGTGCCGGGGTTCGACCGCGCGAGCGTCGATGGCTACGCAGTGCGGGCCGAGGACACGTTCGGCGCCGACGAGGCCGACCCCGAACGCGTGGAGTTGGTCGGAGAAGTCCATGCCGGTGAAGTTCCCAACGTGACTGTCGGCCCCGGCCAGTGTGCAGAGATATCGACGGGGGCAGTCGTCCCCGAGGGGGCAGATGCGGTGGTGATGGTCGAGCGAACTGACCGCGAGGGTGAGACAGTACTAATCCGCACGTCGCTTGCGCCGGGTGATCGTATCATGTTCGCGGGCGCGGACGTGGCCGCCGGCGAGCGAGCACTTGGCCCCGGTACCGAAATCACGGCCCGTGAGATTGGGCTGTTGTCGGCACTCGGCGTCGACGAGGTACCTGTGCGCGGTCGGCCAATCGTCGGCATCGTCTCGACGGGAGACGAACTCGTTCGGCCGGGCGACCCTCTCGAGAGCGAGGCCGGCCAAATATACGATGTTAACAGCTATACGGTCGCCGCCGGGGTTGCGGAAGCGGGCGGCGAGCCGGAGCTGTATCCGCACGCGGGTGACAACCGTGAGCAGATGGAGCGGGTGCTCCGGAAGGCCGCCGACGAGTGTGACCTCGTCCTCTCGTCGGGGTCGACCTCCGCCAGCGCCGTCGATGTCATCTACCGTGTGATCGAGGAGCAGGGAGAACTGCTCCTCCACGGCGTGGCCGTGAAGCCTGGCAAACCGATGCTCGTCGGCACCCTCGACGACAGCGCCTACGTCGGCCTCCCAGGCTATCCGGTGAGCGCGCTCACTATCTTCCGCACGTTCGTCGCGCCAGCTATCCGACGGGCAGCGGGCAAGCCGGAGCCGGCCGGCGCGACAATCACCGGTCAGATGGCCGTCGAGGAACGGTACACAGAGGGGCGCCTGCGGTACATGCCGGCGGGGCTCGTCACAGACGGTGATGGCAAGACGCTCGTCTACCCGGTTGACAAAGGCTCGGGCGCGACGACGTCACTCGTAGAGGCGGACGGCGTCGTCGCCGTCGACCCCGATACGGAGTATCTCGGGGCGGGTGAGGCCGTCGAGGTACAACTGTTCTCGCCGGACGTGCGACCGCCGACCGTCTTCGGCGTCGGCGAGGACGATCCCGCGCTCGCGCGACTGCTCGATCGGGTCGACCGGCCCCGCTACCTTGGGCAGGGCTCTCGGCCAGGCCTCCGGCGGCTCCGGAACGGTGTTGCCGATATCGCGGTCACCAGCGCGCCCAAGCCGGACAGACTCGAGGTCGACCAACTAGCCATGTGGCGCCGCGAGTGGGGACTCGTCGTCCCCGAAGGGAATCCGGACGGTGTGACGGGGCTAGCGTCGCTGGTCGATGACGAACTGGCGTTCGTCAACCGGACGAGCGACTCTGGACTGCGGACATCGTTGTCTGAGGCGATGGCCGCCCTCGCCGACGAACGGGGCGTTGACCGCCACGACCTCGTTGAGGCAGTCGACGGCTTTGACCGTGCGGTGCGTGCCCACGAGTCACCTGCCCGGAGAGTCCGCGCGGGCAAGGCGGACATCGGCCTCGGACTGGAGGCCACAGCCGAGCAGTTGGGCCTCGGGTTCGTCCCCGTCGGCACGGAGACAGTCCGGCTGCTCGCCGCTCCCGATCGGGCCGACAAGCCGGGCGTCCAGCAGCTTGAGGAGGCGGTGCACTCGGGTGGTGACGTATTCATATCGCTGGCAGGGTACAAGACGGGCGACAAGGCGTAAGTCCCCCCCGGTGGTAGCCGTCTTTATGGCGTGTGATCACGACATCGACCCCGAGTACCTGTTCCCGGCCGACATCGATGTACTGGACTTCGTGAGCGGACCGAACGGTCCGGCTATCCGCTTTGCTATTCCATGTCCGGACTGCGGACAGGCGCTCGAACTCGAGGCCGATGTCCGCGGCCAGAAGGAGTCAGATCTTGAACTCCCGCTTGAAGACGCCGAGGACCCCTACGACTGAGCTAATCTGCGGCCCTGGTTGCGAATAATTCGTCGAAACTCGCGACGCGATGGTCGCCGAGCACGCACATCCCACGACGGTCCGGCCCGTGCCGTTCCACATGGATGCCGTCGAGCCCTGCGTTCCAGGCTGCGCCGACATCCTGTGGACCGTCACCGGCGAGCACTCCTCGGTCTGACTCGCTCATCCCGAGACGGTCGACGACCGTTCGGACTGGCGCGGGGTCAGGCTTCCAGCCCGTTTCGTCCGAGCAGCAGAGCACAACGTCGAACCAGTCGCGGATATCCAGCTGGTCAAGTACTGGGTTAGCCAGCGACGGCTGAGAGTGGGTGACCAGCCCGAGCGGGCCGTCGTAGCCAGCGAACCGCTCGGCATCGGGATAGACGTACGCGTGGTCTGCCCGTACCTCACCGTCCTCGATGTCATGGAAGGCTGTCCAGAACGCCTCAGGGTCGACGTTCCACCGCTCCAATTGACTGTTTCGGAAGCCGCCCAGCCCGTGCCACAGTATCTCGGCCTGCTCCTGAGAGAAGTCGTACCCGATGCGGTCGCCGACCGCGTCGAACACGTCGTGGACGTAGCCCGTCTCGACATCGACGACCGTGCCGTCGAGATCGAGCAGCCAGTAATCGTAAGAGTTCGCAACCGGGCCTGTCATCTATCGGAGATAGACTGCTGTCGGTCAAGTGCTTTCTGGATTTGAGTGTGCGGCTCGGCTGTGGTCGTCGTCACACGGGGCTCAGAGCGGGGGTAAAGCGTTTCGTCATCGCCGCACAGCGAAGGCTACTCGACGCCATCACAAGGCCGTTACGCGTGAGCGAGGGGCTGTCTGTCATCGGCTGTCGAGCGAAAGGCAGCTAATGTTCCCCCGACCTGCGTCGGGGCGTGACACTCGAAGGAGACTCTGCCCCAGACTTCACGATCGACAGCACGAGCGGCGGCGAGGTGACGCTTTCCGAGACGCTCGAGGAGGGCCCGTCGGTCGTGTTCGTCAATCGCGGCTCGTGGTGTAGCTTTTGTGCTGAACAGCTCCAGACGTTCTCCCAGGTCAGCTACGACCTGTGGTTCAACGACCGCGTAGATATCCTCCCGGTCGTGACCGACGATATCGGTGCCCTGACGGAGATGCGCGACCGGTTTGACCTCGACATTCAGTTACTCGCGGACCCCGAGGGCGCGGTCGCAGAGCAGTACAGCGGCACAGAACAGACGAGCCATGGACTTACTGGCGTCGCAGCGACGTACGTCATCGATGAGGACGGAGTAGTTAGGTATGAACAAATCGCCGATCACCCTGCCGACCGCACGTACGGCAACTGGGTTCGCTACTTTATAGAAAGTGCAAGGCGAAAACCCACCCCTTCAGGGGTGGGATGAAGCCAACAACAGGGTAGCAATCCACCGTTCGCAGCCCAGACCGGATATTCCATCGCTTAACACCAACTGTCAAACGTCAAGCGAGTATAACCCGTTATAGAGACGCTCCAGAGATGCTGGCCGTTCACCGCACGCATCGAGCGAAAATCCGCAACCACTCACAGGTAGCGGAGCCGCTCGACCACCACGGATGGTCGGCCAGCAAGCTCTGGAACGTCGCCAACTACCACTCCCGACAGGTCTGGGAGGAAACCGGCGAGATTCCCGATCACGCCGACCTCAAAGACGAGTTGAAGGATCACGACAAATACCGAGGACTGCACAGCCAGTCCAGTCAGCGGGTTCTGGAGGAACTCGCTGAAGCCTTCAACTC
>NZ_JBDGTV010000023.1:0-26855 GCF_042216475.1 Halosegnis sp. | reverse complement strand
CGGTAGAAGCCGGCGTCGTAGGGGGTGTCCGGCTCGACCTCGAAGTCGAGTCGGACCCGGTCACGGGTCCCGGTCGTATCGTCGGCGACAAGAAACGTGACCGACTCGCCGGGGTGGACCTCGACGCCGGCCGCCGCGGCCCGCTCAAGCGCCGCGACGGTCCGGGTCTGTCCATCGTAGGCGGCCCGCGGCTGCGAGACGCGCTGTCGCCGGGTGAGCGCGGTCGCGTCCACCTTACCCTCGGCGAGCCGGGCGAGCGGGCGCTGTAACCGATCACAGACGGGCTCGGGCGCACGGTGTGTGTCGAACGCCTCGATGAGCTGTCGCTGAACGCGCTCGACGAACGCACAGGTACTCCGCTGGCGACACTCGATGCCACGAATCTTGTAGGCGTCACTGTCCCGCTCCGCGCCAAAGTACTTCGTGAGTGCACCGCTGTCGCTGTCCTGCTGGGGGACGAACGCGATCCAGTCGTAGCTCGCCTCGTGTTCCAGCGGGATGTCGGTCGCGGCGGTCACCGCCGCACAGACGCGCTCGATTGGCTCCGGCCGTGCGCTCGCGGGCGTCACCCATAGTGAGTCGACGATGCCGTGGATGACGCGCCAGCCGCCGGCTTCCAGCCGCTCTTTGGCGTCGAGCAGCAGCTCGCGGGCGAACGCGTTGATCGCCTCGTGGGCCTCGATGCGGCCGAACTTCGCGTTCGCAAACCCCTGATAGCCGAAACAGGAGACGAGAATCCACTTGATTGCGTCTGCTCGGCCCTGCAGCGCCCGCTCGCGAGCTGGCGGCGGGTCGTCAGCCAGCTCCCGCTTGATCGCCTGTCTGTCGGCGACGAGCGGCTCCAGGACATCCGGCAGGTAGCCGCGATTCGGACAGAGACTGTAGCCGAGGCCGGGCACGTCGTCGGTATCGTGACAGCCACACCGGACGGTCTCCGGGCTGACGTTGCGCGTCACCATGATGTTCGGGTACAGCGACGCGAAATCGATTTCGTGGACGTCTTCGTGGACGCCGACAGCCGGTTCGAAGGTGAACCCGCCGCGGTCGGCATCGTGGAGCGTCCGCATCGACTTAAACCGCTCGTGGCGCCACGAGTTCCACGGCACGCGCACGTCGCGGGCGTGGGCTTCCTGAATCTGGAGGGCCGTGAGCACGGTACCGATGGACGCCCACGCCACCTCCTGGAGCGGCTTGCCCGACCGCGCCGCGAGGTCGAGACAGCCGGCGAGGTTCGTCTCGCCCCACAGGAACGACGCCTGCTCGTTAATCAACACGCGTCCCGGCACAGAGTAGCGGGCGGGCGAGTGGCCCACGCGTCCGTAGCTCGTGTACGTCGACTGGCTCGCTCGCTGTCGGTAGCCTGGCGCCCGCCCGAGCTGGAACTGCTCGTGATTGTAGCGGTCGGCGAGTTCGAACAGGCGCGGGATGAGTGCCGCATGGCTCACCACCAGGACATCTGGATCATGTGTCGCAAGGTGTTCCGTGAGCCCATCGAGAATCGCGTCTGGCCCGTCGACAGTGCTCCCGTCGATCGTCAATGCGGCGAGTTCGTCGGCCGCCAGGGCCGGTTCGGTGGCCTCCAGCCGGCAGACACGAAGCTCGCGGTCCGTCGTCGGCGTCGGCGCTGTTCCAGTCTCCAGACAGTAGCGGAACTCCGGCGAGAGGTCCACGTCGAAGAGCCGGTACTCGCCGGGCGTTCCCCAACTGCGGATGCGCCGCGCGAGCGGCGTGACGGCATCGACACTCGCCACGTCGACTCGGAGCATCGGCTCCGCGTCGTACCGGAATCCCGGCCGGTGTGACTCGACGGCCGTGTCGACGACAGTCGGCTGCCAGTCGACGTGCTCGCGGAGCTGTGCGAGCGTCGTCTGCGTGGGCCCGTGGACGAACAGCGTCGGTGTGTACCCGTCGTTCCGCTCGGCCGTCGCACTCGCGTCGGTGACGTGCCACGTCCGCACGCACTCGTCGTGGAAGTCAACCGTCAGGACCATCGCTCTGGTCGGTGTGTCGCGTGGCGGGTGACAGTCGTCTCTGTGTGCCGTCGGTCCCGTCGACCCGGTGGCCCACGGCCGCTTCCAGCGTCTCGACGCGGGCCTGCAGCCGGTCGAGTTCCCGCCGGTGGGCGAGCAGTATCGACACGAGGACCGGAAACAGCGGTTCGGTGTGGTTCAGATAGCCGGCGGCGTCGGCATGGCCGCGGGCCGCCTCGAAGAGCCGGTCGAACCGCTCCTGGTCGGCGCCGCGAAGTCCACGACGGTAGTCGCTCCACGCCCGCTCGATACCATCCAGCCGGTCCCGGAACGTCGGATTAGTGCGCCCCACTGTCGGACACCTCCTGAAGCGGCGTCGTCGTGCGCGGCGTCGTCTGTCCCGGGCCAGTCGGCGACCCGGCCGCCGCCGATACCCGCGACGCGAGAACGTCCGCCCAGAAGGCAAGCGTCGTCTGGAGCGTGCCGTCGGCGGCCGGATACACTAGCGTCTCGACGTCATCGCCGGTGAATCGCGGACCAAACTGTGTCTGTGCACAGCGGATGGTCTGGTCGGCCGTGTCGGCGACCGGCTCGCTGAATCCGTCGGCCGCCGTCCGTGTCAGCAGGACAGCCAGGTCGTGGGCCGACGCGAGCGCGGCCAGCCGGTCGAGACTCCGGGTGAGCATCCCGCGAGCGTCGAGTCCCTGCGGGTCGTCACCGCGGTACTGGCCGTCGACGGCCGGTACGACGACAAGCGACGGCTCGGCCGGCCCGGTCGCGACCCGCTCGACCAGTCGCTCGACGAGCCTGTAGTGCTGGTAGGCGGTGAACCCGCGAGCGACGGCGATCCGATCGAGTACGCGTGGACTCGGCGCGAGGCGGGCGAGCACCGTCGTGCGGGCTGCACCACCGCTGTCGATCCAGCAGACGGACTGGGTCCCGGCGGTCAGCACGTGGTCGACGACGAGCGATTGGAGCGCGCCGGTCGTCGCCTCGTCACACTCGAGCAGTGTGAGCCCCGACGAAAGCGAGGGAAGCGCCGGCGTCGATTCGTGGGTCTGTGTCGACATAGCCGAGTCGAGACGCGTCGGTCGCATAACCGGTTGCCGCGGGCTTCCGGGTTTCCGTGTCGCCGATGGCCGGCTGGACAGCACCGAGGTTCCTGGCCCCGACTCGTAAGTGGCCGGCACGCAACTGGACCGTATGAGCGCCGACCCTCAGTCTGTCGAGACCGTGCTGGTCGCCGGGGCGAGCGGTGGCACCGGTCGCGAGGTCCTCCGAATCCTCTCCTCCCGGGTGACGGTCAGAGCGCTCACCCGGTCACCAGACAAACGCTCGCTGCTCCAGAGCGCCGGGGCCGACGAGGTGGTGGTCGATGACCTCCTCGCGCCGGATGACCTGTCGCGGGCGATCGCCGATGTCGATGCGGTCGTGAGCACAGTCGGATCGAGCGCGGCCGATGTCGTGATGTCGCGGTCGGGGCCGTTCGTCGACGGCGCTGGCACGCGCCGACTGCTCGAGGCCGCGACCGATGCCGGCATCGACGCGTTCGTGATGGAGTCGGCACTCGGCGTCGGCGACGACCCGGCGAGTCGGCTAGGGTCGCTGTTCGACGCCGCAATTGGGCCAATCCAGGCGGCGAAGGCGGAGGCCGAACAGGCAATCAGGGCGGCGCCGATCCGACACACCATCCTCCGGCCGGGAATTCTCACGAACGGTGGCCGAACGGATGCCGTTTCAGTCGCGCGGCCGGGCGCCCGGCTCTGGGGGGCCGTCTCCCGGGCGGACGTCGCCCGGCTGCTGGCAGCGGCGCCGACGACGCCGGCGGCCGCCGACGAGACATTCGAGGTGGTCGCGACCCCGCGGTTCCGCGACCGCGAGCTCGCTATCGAGTGGTCGTTGCCGACGTCGGCGTCTGCGGCTGGTGACGCTGCCGGCGAGTAGTGTGCGACGACACGCCCCGGACGATTACCGACGACACCCAGCGCGCCGAGCGGTTCGACCAGAACGGCGAACGAGTAACACACCCGAACCCAGCAACTGCACTTGGAATTTCGAACGAGATCGAGGCACGCGTCGGACTGCTGTATTCCTGGTAACTCCTACACGCTACCCTCTCGAAACTGCTCAACTGATACTTCGACAGGGAGATCGTCGCCAGAGACTCATCTTCGGGTAGCCACCGGCGAGACTACTCGAATACACGGACAGAGAGGTGGTCCTGGAGGCCGTCTGTATCGAAGTCGGCGTCAGAAACGGCTAGCTCTGTCCCTTCAGACCGGGCCGTCGCCGCAATCATAAGATCACGTGGCGACATCGGGGTGCCAGCCTCGAGTAGTCGATTCTGCAGCCGAGCAGCTTCGAACGCGACCGCTTCGGAGAAATCGACCGCAGTGACTCGTCCGAAGTTCTCACGCGCGCTGAGGAGATCTGTCTCACCTGCTGCAAACACCTCCCCCGCGAGCACTTCGTAGATGCAGATGCTGGACGTGACCAAGGTCGGCTGTGCATCGACGAACTCGACAATGTCTTCGACACCGTCGAGATAATCGATGATAACGGACGAATCGAGACAGGTCACTGCTGGAAGCTCTCTCGGGAGCGCTCGAGAGCGTCGCGTGCCTTCGCAGCTTTGCCGGTTCCCTCCCACGCGCCAGCCTGCAGTCCTGCCCCCTCATTTGCCAATCGGTCGAGGAACTCGTCCCAACTCTCGTCCTCACGCTTCAGCCGCGCCAACTTCTCTTTCGTCTCGTCTGAGACGCGGATAGAGGTACTCATATGCATACGTCTCGTATGCATACAAAAATAGTTTGAGGGCCCGGTTACTGACGAGCGAGTTCCTCGATTGACATCCTCCTCCGCGTGAACGCGGAGGAATCCTGACCGCAGTTGGGATATTATGATTTGGAGTCTACCACCTCTCTCCGAGGTTGGAATCCTCGCCCGTTAGGGCGGGGAGGATGTCAAGCGTTGTCCCTCAACTCCAGTCGTGGCGCAAAGGAGTCGTACGTGTCGTCGCTCGAGACGATCGTATCGCCGTCGGACTCGACAAGATGGAGCGCGTCAAAGGGTGTGAACCCGTGGTCTTCGATATAGGTTGCCGCTGTCACGACTGTCTCCACATCACCACGCACGTCCAGCAGTGCAGCCGCATTCGTGACGACTCGCTCCGTATCGCGGCCCTCACGATACGCGATCATGAGCAGTTCGATGAGCGTGAACTGTGATGTCCACAGGTCGTCCTGATAGTCGCGATAGACGGCCTCTGCGGCATCACCAAGCCAATCGTCGTCTTTGATGAGCGCCAGCAGAAAATCCGTTTCTGCGTACATTCAGCGGCCGGCCTCGTCCAGCGCCGCGTCGCGGCCCTCCTGACGGAGGTCTGCCGCCGTCTTGTCGATGTCCGCGAACTCAGCCCGAAGTGCCTCAAGCGGATCATCCTCGATTGGAACCAACTTGATGCCGTCGTGAAGTTCGATGATCCGATACTGGTCACCGTATCGCTCGCGAAGCTCTTTCGGGAGCGTGAGCCGGCCACGGTCGTCCAGCGTCGCTTCGGGCATATACTTGCGTAGTGTGGGTGAATATAAGAACCTTCCCACGATATTCCTATTCACCCACTCGCTGGGCACTCTCGGTGGCTGCATCCTGCTGTCTGCAGCACGACTGCTGAAGCCCGGCACCGATTGCGGCAGACGGTGAGCGCAGAACCTGGAAACCCGGAAACCCGGAAACGAGCCCCTTCCGCTTATAGGCGTGGGCGCGTCCCTCAGACACGAGCGATGCTCCACGACGCCCGCGTGCTGGATGCCGACTGGGTGCCGGGCGATGTCGTCCACCGGAACGCGGAGAAGAACCGCCTCCGGGACGCCCTCCAGCCCGTCCTTGAGGGTGACACGCCGCGTGACGTCATCATCGAGGGGCCATCTGGCGCGGGCAAGACGTGTCTCGCACGCTACACCACCACGAAGCTCGCCGAGCAGGCACTCGATGTCCGCACCCAGTACGTCGACTGCTGGAACCACTCCAACCGCTTCCGGGTGCTGCTCGACCTGCTCGACGGCATTAGCCCGACCCACGATATCCACCGGAACACGCCCCACGACGAACTTCTCTCGCGGCTGGAACAGCTGGAGACGCCGTACGTCGTCGTCCTCGACGAGGCCGACCAGCTCACCGACAAAGAGCTGTTGCGCGAACTGTGGGCGATTCCCGCGCTCACCACGATTCTGATCGCCAACGACGAGCAGGATATCCTGGGCCCGCTCGACGAGCGAGTGCGCTCGCGGCTTCGCAGCGCAATGCGAGTCTCCTTCGACCAGTACAGCCACGCCGAACTCGTCGCCATCCTCGAGGAGCGAGTCGAGGCCGCACTCGCGCCGGGCGTCATCGACCCAGACCAGCTTGCCCATCTCGCGGACGCCGCTGCCGGTAACGCCCGCGACGCCATCACGTTCCTCCGACAGGCCGCCCAGGAGGCCGAGTGGGACGGCGCCGCGACCATCTCCGACGCGCACATCCGGACGGCGATTCCCGCCGCTCGCGACACGCTCCGCCAACGGAGTCTCGACAAGCTCACCGAGGACCAGCGACTGCTCTACGATATCCTGCTCGAAGCGGGGCCGCTGATGCCCAAGGAGCTGTACGCGCAGTACACGGACCGCGTGTCCGATCCCAAGACGAAGCGGACCGTCCGGACGTATCTCCGGAAACTCGAGCAGTACAACCTCGTCGAGAGCCGCGGTGAGGGGCCGAGCCGTCGGTACGCCCCCCGGCAGGCGCGGCCGTAAACTGCCTCGGGGTCAAGTCCCGTGGCATCTGCCTTGGTACTCTGTGAACAGACCGGCGGGCGCTACGTCATGAGAGGTCTGGATCGCGTGCGGTAGGTGTCAGCGACCGGAGCGAGAACTCGCTGGTACCACAGTACTGCCGGGCCAACGCAGCGAGTGCACCCGTCCGGCGGATATCCGCGAGATTGTGCGCGAGCAGCGGCTGGAACTCGCCGGCTGCGAAGGCGTCGACGGCCGCGCCGCTGTCGGCGAACGGATCGCGCGCCGACAGTGGCCCGCCCACGAGTTCCTCGTAGGCACCCACGAGATCGTCGTGGTCCTCGCCGGCCGCCGTCGTGTTGAATCGGTCCTGCACGAGCGGGAGGATATCGGCGTACGGGATGCCGTCGAACGGCCAGTCGCGGCCCTGCCGGGCACACCGCGTCCGAAGGAACGGTAGGTCGAACCCGCCGTGGAACCGCTCGCCGTTGTACGCAACGAGCAGGTACTCACGGGGGGCGAGCGTGTCTGCACAGAACGCCGCGACGGCCTCGAGCAGGGCAGGCTCGCTCGCGTGGACGCTCAGCCTGATTGCCGGGTCGAACGTGGCCGCGAGGCTGGCCTGCAGCGACTCACCGTCAGCTGGGCGACCGTCTGCGTTCAGGAAGACACGACAGCCGAGCGGCAGCCCGAAGCCGACGACAGTGACCTGCGCGCTGGTCTCGAAGCCGGTCGTCTCGATGTCGAACGGAATGTGCGTCAGTCGCGTGCCCATACCGTTGGGCTGGCCGGCCACCACTTGATGAGTCGCGGCAGGCTTCCGGGTTTCTGGGAACGAGTCCGACGGTCACCGGTCACCCTCTGCGGGTGGCTCGCCGTCCGATTCCGAGCCGCTCCGCGGCCACTGGAGGAACCTCCCGGCCACGCCGAACAGCCCCGCGAGCACGCCGAATCCTGGCATCTCGGTCGATGTCGTGTCGCCGCTCCGTCGGTGCATGTCGTCGCGGTCCGCGGCTGGGTTGGGGTCGCCATCTCGGCGGTCTCGATGGCCGTTGTGGCAGGCTCAGCGCTGTACGGAGCCAAGCACGCTCGCTCGCCAAGTACTGGATTGCGGCCGACGTGTTCCCCCACTCCGGGCCGTGACGGGGAGTTATGCAGCCGGCGTCCCAACCGTCGGTGTGTCCTCACACGAGGCGACGTTCGAGATTGACTCGCGGACCGATGCCTATGCGGCACGCCGGGTGCTGGAACGAATGTTCGATACGATTCGAGAGGAATCTCGGAGCGTCCGGGACGGGACCGAGGACGCCGATGACCTGCTCGCGGCGTTCGAGCAACTGCGCGATGCGGCCCAAGAGCCCACGCCAGGCCGACTGACCGTCACCTACGAGCAGGATGACGGCGACTTCGACAGGTGAGAGGGTGGTGCTGAACCGACGGCTGGGCACCGTGTAACGGCGGTGGAAAGGGAGAAACGATGTGGATTATAGGCTGAATAGGCGCAATACCACGGCGTTTACGCCGTGGATTCGCGCCGTCACTCTGGGAACGGCCCCACCGTTCAAATGCCCATCGTGAGTTTCCGACGGTGACGTGTAACTGACAGGCCACCCTATCAAAGAGTAGGAATCGGTCGGAACAGAGCGGATTCCGACCCGTCCGTCGGAGGCGGCCTGTCCGCCCACGTAACGAGGCAGTATCCGAAAGACCAGTCGGTGAACGACATATCCTCGAAGGGTGTGCCGACGTGCCGACTGCGCAAAGCGAACCGGACGATACCCCCGACTCTGTTGACGCCTGCTGGCGTCCCCGTGGCCAAACCAACACCGGGACGCCGTACACGGTCGAGGATAGGGGTACCGGCGGCTTGGCACCGCCAGCAGTCCATCACACCGATGCTGTGGGACTCCCCGTACCCGAAAGGTGTGGTAGTCCGTCGATTGGACTGCGAACCTGAAACGCCCACCGCTCGGGAGTCCGCCGCGTTCTCGCGGAGGAGGATGTCAAGGTCTAACCGTTCCCCTTCCCACGCCCGACCGTTAGCCTCTCCTGATAAATTCCTGTCGTCCGTTCAGAACCGCAGATCGGGCGTTTTGGCCTGTGTGGGGTAGGGGACATCCAATGCTCTGCTCCACGTCCCGGACCACGCCTTCGTCTGTCTACGCGCTCGAATCGGCGACCGAACCCGTTGCTACCAGGTCAATCCCTCGTAGGTGAGTCCCTCGCGACGCTCGATAATCCGTCGACCGTCGATGACCACTGGCGTCGCCATCGTGTCGAACGCCGCGTCGAGGGCGGCGAACTCGTCCCAGCCGGTCACCGCCAGCGCCGCGTGGGCGCCCTCCAGGGCTGCGGCCGCGCTCGAGGCGTACTCGATGTCCGGGAAGTGCGACCGCATGTTCTCGACCGCGACCGGGTCGTAGGCGACGACCTCGGCGCCGCGCGCCTGTAGTCCCTCGATGACGGGGATGGCCCGCGAGTTGCGGACGTCGTCCGTCCCGGGCTTGAAAGCCAACCCGAGGACCGCGACCCGCCTGTCCGCAACACCGACGTGCTCATCGAGCAGTCCGAGGAACCGCTCCGGCTGGCGATCGTTCACCGCGACGGCCGCCTTGAGCATCGCCGGTTCGTAGCCGGCCTCCGTGGCTGCGTGAATAATTGCGTTTGTATCTTTCGGAAAACAACTTCCGCCCCACCCCAGCCCCGACCGGAGAAACTTCGCGCCGATGCGGTCGTCCAGGCCGATGGCGTCGGCCACCTCGTAGGCGTCGATATCGAACTCCTTGCAGATGTTCCCGATGTCGTTGATGAGGCTGACCTTCGCCGCGAGGAAGCCGTTGTTGGCGTACTTGATCATCTCGGCGGTGCGGGTGTCCGTCTCCACGACCGGCGCGTCGGCCGCGTCGACGAGCGGGTCGAACACCGTGTGCATGTCCGCGAGTGCGCGCTCATCGTCGGCGCCGAGGACGACCTTGTCGGGGATCTGGAAGTCCTCGACAGCCGTCCCCTCGCGGAGGAACTCGGGGTTCATTCCGATACCGAAGTCCGTGCCGGCCGTGCGCCCGCTGACCTCTTCGATGGCCGGTGTGATGACATCAGCCGTCGACCCGGGGACGACCGTACTCTTGACGACGACTGTGTGCCAGTCGCCCGTCTCAGCAAGCGTCGCGCCCAACTGCTCGGCGCCTGCCTCCATAATCGAGAGATCGATACTCCCGTCCGCGTGTTGTGGCGTCGGCAGACAGAGGAACGTCACGTCCGTGTCGAGGAGGGCCTCATAGTCGGTGGTCGCGCGGAGTCGGCCCGTGCTGTCGGGCCCGGCATGGGTAGCGACGAGCTCCGGCAAGCCCGCCTCGTGGATTGGTGGCTCGCCAGCCTCGAGTGTGGCCACCACCTCCTCGTCGATATCGATGTTGACGACCCGATGGCCGAGGTCGGCAAAGCAGGCAGCGACCGTCGTCCCGACGTAGCCGCTCCCGATAACTGACACGTCCATGCGACCGCTTTCACGCGCCACCACAAGAGTCTGCTCCACCGGGCTCGGCGACCGAGCAAACTACTCGAAAAAGCCCTCAGCACGAGCGGCGGCGGCCTGGCGCGAGTAGGTGACACGCTCAGAAATTGAAGCGCCTCGATTTCCAAGGGTCGAACATTAAGAAAGACTAAGCCCGGCTGCCGCCAACCTAACCCAATGAACGGTTTCGCCGGGCAGGATGCCCAATCGCTTCTCGATGCGCTGCCGGATCTGTTCTTCGCGTTCGACACCGAGGGGACACTGACCTGGTGGAACGAGGCCGTCCCGGCGGTCACAGGCTACACCGAGACCGACTTAACCGAGATGACGCCAGCCGACTTCTTTGCGGACGTGGACACCGACCGCTTGGCTGCGGCGACCGCCGAGTTGCGCGAGACCGGGACGACGACCATCGAGGGGACACTCGAGACCGCGGCCGGCGAGCAGATTCCCTACGAGTTCACTGCTGGGCGGGTCGCCAACGACAGCTCGGTCGTGTTCGTCGGAGTGGGGCGTGACATTACTGCCCGGCGGGCGGCCGAACGCGAGCAGAGGGCTATCCTCGACCGCATGGGTGACGGGTTCTTTGCGGTCGATACCGACTGGCGGCTTACATACGTCAACGAGCGGGGTGCACACCTGCTCGCTCGGGCGATGGGGCGGGATCCCGAGGCGACGACGTTCAAGCGGATCCACCTGTGGGACGAGATTCCCGACGCCGTCGACACCACCTTCTACGAGCAGTATCACCACGCTGTCGACACAGGCGAGCCGGTCTCGTTCGAGGAGTACTTCGCCCCACTCGACGAGTGGTTCGACGTCCGGGCATTCCCCGACGAGACCGGCCTCTCGGTGTACTTCCGCGAGATCACCGCCCAGCGACGGACCCGCGACCGACTCGAGCATCGCGAACAGCTTCTCAAGGACATGTACGACGTGACGGCCGACCGCGGGGCCAGTTTCGACGATCAGGTCAGCCGCCTGCTCGCACTCGGCCGGGCAGAGTTCGGGACCGAGTACGGCTCGTTGTCCCAGATTATGGGCGACGAGTACCGGTTCGAGATCGTCGACGCGGACGACGACAGCATCCAGTCAGGCGATGTCGTCCCGCTGGCGGCGACGAACTGTGAAGTCGTGGCGAGTCGGACTGAGACCATCGCCTGGGGCGACATCGCCGCCGACGCCCCCGACGAGACTGACCGGGCGGGGTACACCGACTGGGGCATCTCCTGTTACCTCGGCGCCCCGGTGTACGACAACGACGGCGTCTACGGCACCTTCTGCTTCTACGGCACTGACACCCGGGCCAACGAGTTCGGCGAGTGGGAGACGACACTCGTCGAGTTAATGAGTCGGTGGGTGAGCTACGAACTCCAGCGGCAGAACGACCGGCTCGAACAGTTCGCCAGCATCGTCAGCCACGACCTCCGGAACCCGCTGAGCGTCGCGAATGGCCGGCTCGAACTCGCACAGAGACTGGCGACCCCGAGGAGTTCGCCCGCTGTTTCGACGCGCTCGAACGGATGGAGACGCTCATCGACGATCTGCTCGCCCTGTTGAAGGCCGGCAATACAATCGACGACCCGGAGGCAGTCGCGCTCGGCGACCAGGTGGAACTGGCGTGGGGGTCTGTCCAGACGGCGGAGGCGACGCTCCAGGCGACCGTCGACACCACGATTCGGGCTGATGCCTCCCGGCTTCGACAACTGCTCGAGAATCTCTTCCGGAACGCCATCGAACACGGCGGCGCCGATGTGACCGTCACCGTCGAGGCCATCGACCGCGGCTTCGCCGTCGCAGACGACGGCCTCGGCATCCCGCCCGAGGATTGCGAGACTGTCTTCGAGAGTGGCTACTCGTCGACGAACGACGGCACGGGCTTCGGCCTTGCCATCGTCGCGGATATCGTCGACGCCCACGGCTGGCGAATCCGAGTAACCGAAAGCAACGCCGACGGTGCACGCTTCGAGATTACCGGCATCGAGCCGGCATGATGCCCTATCCGTGGCTCGGACGCCTGACGACCTCGCCCGGTGGCGTCCCGGATATCTGTCGTCGGGCGGGTGTGAATCTTAGGCAGGGGCAACAATGCCAGCCTGCCGGCCGGCGGAACTGCTGCGGGAGTAGTGTTATGGCCGCTGGTCACAGTAGCGTAGCCAATGGCTCGGAGCGGTAATCGACGGATTATCCTCGTTGCGAGCAAGGCCACCAGCCCGCTCGCCGAGACGCTCCAGTCCGTCGTTCCGTTCTCCGTCGTCGCCGAACTGTCGGCGCCCGAACAACTGACGGCCGCGCTCGCCGCCACCTGTGACTGTGTGGTCGTCGACTGTGCCAGTGCGGCTGCGACGCCTGCCGACGCCGCAGCCACCGTCAGCAGCGTTGCTCCCAACCAGCCTGTCGTCTATATCGCGCCGGTGGCGGCGATGGCGACGCTCCTCGGCCCGCAGGCGGACGTCGTTTCGCCGACGGCCGACTGTGAGGAACTGGCCGCACGGATCGACGCCCTAATCGACCGTCCCGTCGCCGGGTACCCACAGCGGCAGCATGACGCCGCCGGACATGAGTCGGCCGACACCGAGGCCGACGCCACTACCGAGACCGAGATCGAACCAGACGCGGGCAGCCATCAGGTGACGGCGCCGGTCGACACCAGCACCGCCACGCTGGCCAACATCACGGATCCGGTCGTCGCCGTCGACGCCGACGGGACCGTCACCGACGCGAATGGGCCTGGCAAGACGTTCCTCCGGCACGTCCTGGGGCTCGCCTCGACCGAGCCGGTCCTCGGGACACGGGTGGACGCCGCCGACGGGCCAGCCGACGCTGCCACCGAGTCTGCCCTCGGCAGCCACTGGCAGGAGGCCGTCAGGACCGGGACGGTGGTCACGTTCAAGACTGACGTCCCGCCGCTCGGGACGCGGATGACTGCGCGCATCTACCCCGGTCCGGACGGCTGTACGATCGTCTGTACGCCGGTTGCTGCAGCGACGCAACTACAGGCCGGCTACCGGGCGCTCTTGGAGACGGCCGAGACGCTGTTCACCACCACCGAACCGACCGATATCGCGTCGGTCGTCGTGACCACGGTGGTCGAAGCCCTCGGGTACCAGCACTGTTGTGTCCGGCTTGTCGCTGATGATGCGCTGCAGCCGGTGGCGGCCAGCGACGCGACAGCTACCACACCGGCCGAGCGACCAATCTACGACCTCGACGAGGGACTGCCGGGTGAGGCACTCCAGCGTGGCGAGCCGGTCGAGGTGCCAGATGTCGCCGCACACGACGTCGATATCGGGCTTCCAGAGGTGCAATCGACACTGACGCTGCCGCTGGGTGAGCTGGGAACCATCTCCGTCGGTGCGACGACGTCTGGCAGCTTCGATGATGTCTCGACGCAGCTGCTGGAACTGCTCGCCGTCATCGGGACGGCAGCCCTCGAGCGGGCCGACCGCGAGACGCTACTCCAGCGATATCAGACCGCGCTCGAACGGACCGACGAGATGGCATTCGCGCTGGACGGCGACGGCTATCTCACCCTCGCGACCGAGGCACTTGCCACGCGGTGGGGCCACGACCGCGACGAAATCATCGGCCGGCATGTCCTCGACTTCGCCAGCCGTGGCTTCGTCGAGTCGATTGTCGACCGGCTCCAGACTACTGACGGGACCGTCACCGTCGAGGCCACCCCCAATGTGACGAACCTGGGCGTGCCGGTCGAGATTCTGGTGTCCCCAATCACGCCTGACGCGCCCGAAGAGGGCGTCGTCGGTATCGTCCGCGATATCTCCGCGCTGGCTGAGATGCGGACCGACCTCGAGCGGCAGCGGAACCGCTTCCAGTACCTGTTCGACGACCTCCCGAGTCCGGCCGTCGAGATCGTCGATGGTGATGATACGGCGGTTATCGCCCGCACCAACGCCCGGTTCGCGGAGCTGTTCGTCGATGACGAGGACGTCACGGGCGAGCCACTGACAGATGTCGTCCAGTCACCGACCGAGGCGGCTGACGACGCGGTTGCACTTGGGGGAACCGGGCCGAGCGAGCGGCGGATGGAGCTGCAGACGACCGCCGGCCGCCGGATGTTCAGTGTTCGGACGGTGCCGTTCCGCGTTGGCACCGAGATCCGGCAGTTCCAGCTGTACGTCGATATCACCGACGAGACGGAGCAGCGCCGTCGGCTGGAGATGCTGCACCGCGTGTTGCGACACAACCTCCGCAACGAACTCACTGTCATCGGGGGGAACGCCCGCCAGCTTGCGGCCACTGCGACCGACGAGACGACCTACCAGCTGGCGGCGAGTATCTGCGCGGCGGCGACGGCCCTGGAGACGCTGAGCGATACGAGTTCGTTCATCCGCACTGTCTCCACGACCCCCGACAGAACGACCGGTCCGCTCCAGGCGGTGATCGACGACGCCGTTGCGACGGTGCGGGCAGACCACCCGGACGTATCGATCACGACGGACCTGCCCTCCGACCTGCGGGTCGTGGGCCGCACGTATCTCACCCGAGCCGTCCGCGAACTCGTCGAGAACGCCGTCGTCCACGGGGCGGCGCCGGTGACCGTACAGGCCGGTCACGACGATACGACAGTCACCGTCAGAGTGACCGACACTGGCCCAGGTGTGCCGACCCGGGAGCAGAACGTCGTCACCGGGAGTCTGGACATCTCGCAGGTGGACCACAGCTCTGGCTTGGGGTTGTGGGTCGCCCACTACGTGGCTGAGGCGCTGGGCGGCCGGCTCCGCTTCGAAAACGATGGCCGGACGGTGGTGCTCGCCGAACTCACGCAGGCCTGATGACCGTCGCGTGGCGGGATGGACCACCAGTGAGTTGCCCTAACATAGGACAGTCGAGGGCCGGGTGACCGGGTGTGTGGGGCCGTGAGCCACGCATTATATGAACGTGTGTCACCTGCGATAGGATATGGCATCGTCTGGCCCGCCGGACGACCCACCCCAGCCAAGCGAGCCGCTGGATACGAGCCTCCAGAACACGGAGTTCTTTCGCTCGCTCGTCGAAAACGGGTCGGACGCAATCATCTCTATCGACAAAGACAGCACAATTCTCTACGCGAACCGGTCTGTCGAGCGCATCTTCGGCTACACTCCTGACGAGCTGATCGGCGAGGACCTGACGACGATCATGCCCGATCGGTTCCACGATGCGCACTTCGACGCGTTGAGCACGTATCTCACGACGAACGAGCGGACCCTAGACTGGAACGATATCGAACTCCCGGCCCAGCACAAGGACGGCCACGAAGTCAGTCTCTCGATCACCTTCGAGGAACACGAGTACGACGGCCAGCGCGTCTTTTCGGGCATCATGCGGGATATCTCTGGCCGGCTCGCCCACGAGGCGAATCTGGTCACGCTACAGGAGCTGGCTCAGGAGCTTATGCAGATTCAGGACCGGTACGCCATCGCCGAGACGGTCGTCGAGGCGGCGAAGGACACCCTCGAGTTCCCAATCGTCTCCATGTTCTTCTACGACGAGGCAAGCGACCGACTCCAGCCAGCTGCCCACACGGAGGCCGTCAACGAGGTGTTCGACGAGGTGCCCGCACTGGGCGAAGGGTCGCTCGCGTGGGCGGCCTACCAGACGGGCGAGCCACAGCGGTACATCGCCGAGAGGGACGTCGCCCCGGACGATACCGACGAGGAGACACCGGTGTTCCGCCCGAGCGGTCCCATCGGCTCAGAGTACATCTTCCCGCTCTCGGAGCATGGCTGCCTGCTCGTCTCCACGACCGAGCGCCAGGCGCTGGACGACCGTACCTACACGCTGGCGCAACTGCTGGCCGCCAACGCCGAGTCGGCGCTGACACGAGCTGCCCGCGAGGCCGAACGCGAACAGCAGCGCAAGCGTCTCGAGCAGTTCGCCAGTATCGTCAGCCACGACCTGCGTGATCCAATCAACACAGCTCGTGCAACGGCAGCAGTCGCCCGTGCGGGCGACGAGACGGCCCTTGAGGAACTGGACGATCTGTTCGACCGAATGGACGCGCTCATCGAAGACGTGCTGGTGCTGGCCAAACAGGGTCAAGTCGTCGGCGAGACCGAGCCCGTCGACACTCGCGCGATCGCGACGGCTGCCTGGGAGACCGTCGCGACGGTCGACGCGTCACTCCAGCTGGAGGCGCTCTCGTCGGTCACGGCCGACCCGGAGCGGCTTCAGACACTCTTCGAGAACCTGTTCCGGAACGCCGTCGAACACGCCGGCCCCACGGTTACCGTCACTGTCGGCGACCTCGCTGACAGCTCCGGCTTCTACGTCGCCGATGATGGCCCCGGCTTCGGCGACGCCGACGCCGAACGGCTGTTCGAGTACGGCTACACCACCGGTGACGATAACACGGGCCTCGGGCTGAATATCGTCGCCGAGATCGTCGAGGCCCACGGCTGGCGCATCGATGCACGGGCGGAAGAATATTCAGGTGCTGGGTTCGAAGTTACTACTCAATGACCGACGCCACAGACGACGCAGCAGGCGATGACGAGCGGCCGCGGATTCTGGCCCTCGACGACGAAGAACGCGTCTGTCAGGCGTTTCAGATTTGGCTCCGCGACGGATACGAGGTGGAGTACGCCACCAGCGGCGCCGACGGCCTCGCGATGATGGACGACGGGATCGACCTCGTGCTGCTGGACCGACACATGCCGGGGATGTCCGGCGGCGAGGTGCTCGAGGAGATCCGCGAGGCAGACTACGACTGCCGTGTGTTGATGGTCACGGCCGTCGACCCCGACTTCGACATCGTCGACATGCCGTTCGACGACTACCTCTCGAAGCCAGTCGACCAGGAGACACTCCAGGCCACGGTCGACCGCCTGCTCCAGGTCGACACGTACGATGACCAGATGTCGGAGCTGTACGCGGTGAGCCAGAAGCTGGCGACGCTCGAGACGGAGACGTCGGCAGCCGCCCGCGAAGAGAGCACCAAGTACGCCGAACTCGTCGACCGCCGGGACGAACTGCAGGCCACACTCACGGAGCTTGGCGACCGACTCGAGACCGACGACGAGAACCTCTTCGACGTGGTCGACATCGCCGAAAAGTAGCCCAGACCGCCTACGCCTTCTTGAGCACGGCGTGGTAGTGATGTTCGGAATCGTATCTGACCGTCTCGACCGACCACGGCGTCTCGGTACACACCGCCCGGAGCCGAGCGGGCGACACCAACCGGAACAGGAGCGTCTCGCCGACCGCTTCCTCGTATTCGAAGTGGAACACACGGTAGGCGACGCCATCCGCGGGCGTCGAGCGATAGCCGAGTAGCTCCGCCGCGGAGTCTCGGGTTGGGTCGTACGCGTCCAGAATAGCCGTGGCGTCGGCCGTGGTCACGACCGCAAGGTCCTCGAGGAATGTCATCAGCTGAGCGTCGTCACAGGCAAGCTGCAGTTGCGTACCGTACGCCTGTGCCGACCGGAACCGGTCGGGCGGGAACGTCGCCCGCAGGTCGAACATATCTGCCCAGCGCGCGTCGGAGACTCCCCGCTCGCGCAGTACCGTCACCAGCGCGTCGCTCGCCTCGATAGCAACTGTCTCGAACTGCGCCTGATAGTAGAGTGCATCCCTGCCCGCACCGGCTCCCATATCGAGATGCGGGCCCGCGAAGTGTGATTCGAACCATGCGGTCCACGCGTCGTCGGGATCGCGCTCACCGAAGTAGAAGCGCTCGATCGGGTGCTCCAGCCGGTCCGCGCCGTCCACCTGCCAGAGTGGCTGCGTCCGCTCGCCGCGGTAGTGGTCGCGGATCGCCCGTCCGAACGGGTCGCTCATACTTTTCGGTCGCCGGCAACCAGTATAGTGGTGCAGGTCGACGCCCAACTCGCCGGCACGGTGGACCTTCCACGGCCGCCTACAGCGGGACGCGCAACAGACTCCGCTCGCCCGTCAGCCCGACCAGCGGCTTGAATCCGAAGTTCGTCACGAACAACGCGTCGCCGTCGGCCCCGAGAGCGACGTCAGTCGGTACGTTCAGCCCGTCTGCAGTGGTCGCAATCGTTCGCAGACGGCCGCCCCCGTCGATACCGACGAGTCGGTTGAGTCCCGTCGCGGCGATGTATGCGTCCGTGCCGTCGACAGCCACCCCTGATGCTCCCGACAGCCCCACCCGGGCCTCCACCCGGACGGTCGGGGCGATGGCGGTACCGGTAGGCTGGACGGTCGTTTCGAGCAACTGACTGTTGTCGGAGTGGGTCACAGAGAGGTCGTCGCCGGCCAGCGCCAGCCCCATCGGCCCCCGCCTTTCGGCCGCGAGTCGGCGGTGGGTGAGCCATGGGGTGACCGTCCCGTCGGCGAGCCTGACGGTCAGGATAGCGCCCTTCCGGGCGTCGCTCACGAGCAGGCGCTCGTGGTCGGGGTCGGCCACGAGCCCGCGGAGCCGCCGCTCGGGCGACACCGCCGCCAGCCGCTGCGGCGTGCCTCCGGCCGTCGGCACTGTCCAGATGCCGTGCGTCGACATCTCGTGCGAGTTGAGCGCGGCGTACACGCGGCCATCGTGGACCGCCAGTGCGTAGACACCGCCGTCGCCAGCGGGCAGCCTTGCCAGACGGTCGGTCACGGCCGCCGAGCGGGTGGTCGCCGTCTGCTTGCCGGGGGGCAGCCGCCGGACTGTCCCGGCGAAACTCATCGCGAGATAGATGGCACCCGATGTCCCCACCGCGAGGTTCACCGGTCCTGGGCCGTCGAAGGTGACGACCGGCCGGACGCGCCGGGCCGCAGTCGCTCGGGTCGTCGGCACGGGGGCAGCCGTGGCAGTCTCCGCGGGGGTGTCGGCCTCGCCG
This sequence comes from Halosegnis sp., assembly GCF_042216475.1. Classification (NCBI taxonomy): domain Archaea; kingdom Methanobacteriati; phylum Methanobacteriota; class Halobacteria; order Halobacteriales; family Natronomonadaceae; genus Halosegnis; species Halosegnis sp. The sequence continues at coordinate 7,813 of NZ_JBDGTV010000023.1, read as the reverse complement.
GCCGTGTCGCTACAGCCGGCTGTTCCTACTAGTCCGGCGAGCCCAGCGAGGACACGTCGGCGTGTCGGCGGTGTCATTCAGGCCCCCCTGCTCCGGATGCGGGCTCCCACATGCGATACAGCCTGTAGCGGCGGCGTGGCCAAATACCGTCCGGCGCGTACAAGGGTACCCGCCGATGTGGGGCGCAAGGTGCGGCTCGGGGCTCGGGCCACCAGCCTGCCTACCGGCGCTCCTACGCATCTTGGCCGCCCAATCCGACCGACAGCTCGGCCCGCTACTCGGTCGTCAGCCGACTCTCGTCGAGTGTCTCCTGGAACGTGGGTTCCTGATTGGGGGCGGCCTCTCGGTACTCCTCACGCGTGACCGACCAGCGAATCACGTCGTGGACGGTGTCGTCCGCTGTGGTGACCTGGTTGCGGAGCCGGCCGGTGCGTCGGCCGCCGAGTCGGTCGATGTAGCGGTCGACGGCCCGCTGTGACTGCTCGTTGCCCACCAGCACGTCGACGGCGAGCACCTCGAGGTCGAGCCGCTCGAATGCAAGTGCTGCCAGCGCGCCTGCCCGCTCGCCGGAGTAGCGCCGCCCCCAGAACGGCTTACGCAGCCAGATGCCCGGGAGCCCGCGCCGGTGGTTCCACTCGATTCCTAGCCCCGTGTTGCCGGCGAGCGTGCCGGCCCCCTCCTCGCCCTCGCGAGGAATGACCGCGTAGGTGGCCGTCTCGTGGTCGGTCCACCCATCGCGGAACTGCTCGATGACGTCGGCACTCTCCTTCAGATGCGCGTGAGGGCTCCAGGTCACGTACTCCGTTTCCGCTACCACCGTATCCGACTGCCCGGCACCGGCGACGGCGTAGAATGTGGTCGGGTCGACAGCCGCGTCGAACCGCTCGAGCCGGAGCCGGTCGGTCTCGATCACTTCGGGGAACACACCGAACGAGAGACGGCCACGCTGAAAGTCGTTGCTTCAGTGTGCCACAGATACACACGGGCCCGCAGATTCGGTCCCGCCGGCACCGAGCGTCCCCGATAGGTGGGCCTCACGGAGGCGCTCCCCAGCTGCCAGCCTGCAACGACGGAAACAGGGGTCCCCTCACATTGCTGTGTGCGGACACGGATACGCTGGTTCAACGCTCATTTGACCCTTCGTTGTCTCTTTTGTGTGGTCACCCGAGGTAGCGGTATGTCGCGGCCACGACGCAGCTTCCTCGCCAGTGTCGGAACGCTTCTGAGCGGGGCGCTGGGCGGGTGTCTGGCGACCCGGCGTGACGCTCGGGGTGCGACGCCCGTCAGCTCCGCGACGCCAACCGACGACCCGACACCACAGCCGACGCCACACTCGCCGACGGACGGCTGGGTAGGGTTGAATCTCGTCCAGACATCGCTGTCCGCGATCGTCGAGCGTGCCGTCCGGGCTCCGTCGTCCTTCGAGGGGGCGGCCCATCGGGTCATCGACCAGCTTGCGACGACCGATGCCGTCGCCGTCTCGGATATCAGACGGTACGACCAGCTCCCGCTGCATCCGCCGTATCTCGTCGCCTACGAGGATGGAATCGCTCGCATCTCACAACAGGTCACCGCCACCCGGTCGGTCGATGTCTATCGGCTTCGGATTGCGGTGCTCGAGGAATCGCGCGCCACCGCGCGCCCGTTCAGTGAGCTGTCGACCGTCGACCAGGCAATTGTGAACCAGGGCCTCACCGAGGAGTACCGGACCCATGGCACGCCGTTTCAGGGCACGTTCACCTACAGGGTTGCTCAGCGAGCACCGCCCGACTCTTGGATACTCACCGCCGACGAGCCGGTCTTCGTCGCCTACGAGGCGGATACGCTCCGGCTCGACCCGCAGGGGACCGAGACCGTCGTCGAGCAGGATGTCCGCTACGAACGCACACGCGTCGCTGCCGACCGGGCTGCCGCCCGCCGATACATCGCCCGCGAGTATGTCGAACAGATTTCGACGGCGGTCCTCCCGACAGCACACCGGGAGATACTCACGGCGGCAATCGCCTCTGCGAAGGGGTATCGCGAGGCTGGCCAGGGCTCGGCGGCGTTCCGGGCGGTCCTCGACCGGCTCCACGACGTTCCACAGGTGCCGAACGACAGTCGCTACATTCGCTACGACGGGCAGCTATATCGAGTGGTCCAGACCGGGGTAGAAGTATGAGGCTGCCCGTCGGACCGCCAGCCCAGCTCCCCGTTGTCGCGACTCTCACCCAGCTCACGGATTCGGTCATGCTCGCCACGGGCCAGCGGCGACTCGCTGCCACCAATCCGCGTAGCGGCCGGCTGGCACAGCAGACCACATCGAGTATGCCCGTTCAGCTCCCGGGTACCGACACCGATACCGACTACCACCAATGATTCGCGACGCCGACCCAACCGACGCCGACCTGATCGCCGAGGAATTCTGGTACCCACTGGCCAAGGAGATGGAAGCACACTCCCCGCTGAACGAGTTGACCGACGACGCACTGGCCGTGGCGAAAGCCGGCTTTGCAGACCTGTTGACCGACGACGAGCGATACGACTTCCTCCTCGAGGAGGACGGCACCTGCAAAGCGTATCTGTCGGCCGAGTGTGGTGAGCGCCCGACCCGGGTGCAGGGTCGCTATCTGGCGCTGATCGACCTGTACGTGAAAGAGCCGTACCGACGGGAGGGCCACGCGACGGCGCTGCTCGAGCATGCGGAGACCGTCGCAGCCACCGAAGACTATGATTTCATCACTGTCGAGGCCGAGTGGGAGAATACCCCCGCCCGGCGCGTCTACGAGGCTCGCGGCTACACGAACAAGCAGGTCGAGTACACCAAACGGGTCGACTGACAGGCCATCTCGACTGGCCGTATGCTGCGTTGCGTCAGGGCGGGCCGCGACTCGCTCGTTAGATGACGGTCAGGGCGTCGCCCTCTCCCTGTCGCTTAAGACCCGGCCACACCCGGCCTTCGGTATGTCAGCGTCACTGCCAGCCGAGGCCTTCTACGATCTGACGAGCGTCGCCGAGGTTGCCGTCTCGCCGACCGGTGACCGTGTCGCCTATGTCGCCGTCGAGTCCGCTCCCGACGACGAGACCCGCCGGCGGTCTGTGTTCGTCGTCCCGACCGACGGGAGTCGGGACCCACACCGGCTAACGCGGGTCGCCGATGCAAGCGGGCTTGTCTGGGGCCCGAACGGCGACCAGTTAGGGGTGCTGATGGCGCGCGAACAGGACGTCGAACTGGCGGTGGGACGCGACGAACCGGCCGAGGACGACGCAGCCGAGGCCGACGACGAGCCCTCCGATGACGATGATGATACCGCTGCCGACGCGACCGACGACAGCGACGAGCCCAAATCCCAGGTGTGGGTGTACGATCTGGCGCTGGGCGGGGACGCCCGCCAGGTGACTGACCGCGACGAGGGTGTCGCAGACTTCGACTGGGGCCCCGACGGGGACCGCATTGTCGTCGCGGCTCGCGATCCGGACGAGGATGAGATGGCGTATCTCGAGCAGGTGCGCGACGACGGGCCCATTGAAATCGAACGGCTCCAGCACAAGGCCGACGGGACAGGCTGGCTCGATGAGGTCCAGTCGTACCTGTTCGTGTACGACGTGGCGAGCCGGGCCTGCGAGCGGCTGGATGCGACCGGGTTTCCGCCGAATGCCGGCGACGGGCTGCAGCCCGCGTGGGGCCCCGGCGACCGCATCGCATTCCGCGGCTACGAGCCCGCCCCAGACGAGGACCCCGACGACACGACTGCACAGGATCTGTACACCATCGCCCCCGACGGCACCGACCGCCGGCGTGTGACCGACGGGACTCTCACCGTCGGGGGGCCGACGTGGAGTCCTGACGGGCAGCGGATCGCCGTCGTGACTCGCGACCCCGAGAACTGGTACCGGCCGACCGCGGTCCGCGTCGCCGATCCCGCTGCTGGCACCCACCAGGTCGTCACCGAGGGGCTCGACCGGACGGTCGCATGGAGCGGAGCGCCACGATGGCTCGACGACTCGTCGCTGGCGGTCCTCATCGGCGACGAGGGGCGGACACGGTTCGCCAGGCTGGACGTGACGGCGCCGCCCGCCCGCACCTTCGCCGTGAGTGGTGCCTTCGAGGACATCCAAGGGTTCGACATCGGCGGTGGACAGGTCGCCTGCGTGTGTTCCCGGCCGGCAGCCGGCACCGATATCCACGCGTTCCCGATCGCCGAGCTGGACGCGACCGAGACAGACCCGCGAACCCGGCTAACCGACCTCAATCCTGGCCTGCTCGAGGGCTACGAGCAGCCGGCCTGCCGGCGCGAGACAGTCACCGTCGACGGCGCTGACAACACTGACGACGCGCCGGTGGCCGTCGAGAGCATCGTCTACCACCCACCGGACTTCGACCCCGACACGGACGACCCTCGGCCGATGATTCTGGATATTCACGGCGGGCCGATGGCCTACGACCGGCCCGACTGGGGCTTCCAGGAGCTCTTCTGGACCACTCGCGGCTACGTCGTCTGGCAGGTCAACTACCGCGGCTCCACCTCCTACGGCCGGGCGTTCTGTGAGGCACTGCGGGGGGCGTGGAACTCACTGGAGGTGACGGACCTGCTGGCGGCGACGGACGCGGCCGTCGACCGCGGCTACGCTGATCCCGACCGGCTGTTCGTCACCGGCTTCTCTCAGGGCGGTGTCAACACGGCCTATCTCATCACCACGACCGACCGGTTCGCCGCGGCGGCACCCGAACACGGGATTTACGACGCTCGCTCGTGTTTCGGTACCGACGACTCTCACAACTGGTGGGAGGCCGACTACGGCCTGCCGTGGGAGAACCCCGACGGGTACGACTCGGCGTCCTCCATCGACGATGTCGGCCAGGTAGACACGCCCACGCTCGTGACGGCCGGCGCCAACGACTGGCGGTGTCCGCCTAGCCAGGCCGAACAGCTGTACGTCTCGCTCCGCAAGCAGGGGGTCCCCGCTCGGCTCGTCGTCTATCAGGACGAACACCACAATATCGGCGCGCCAGACCGGGCGATTCACCGGCTGGAGACGCTCGCCGAGTGGTTCCAGACACACGACCCAGCCCGGGAGGACCCAGCGACGGCCGACACCGACGAGTAGGTCGGTGGCCCAGCCCGGCGACACGCGGGTCAGCCGTCGACTCCCTGAGCCAGTCGGGCCTGGGCGGCCAGCGCTCCTGGGGAGCGGATCGGGAATGCGGGCTGGCGGTGGCGCCGCCGCCTCGAGTCAGCGGTCACCGTCGCCCGTGACAGCTTCCGTTGGGCCGGCAGCGACGTCCTGTGCCACGTCGAACTGTTTGAGGAATCGCTGGACGGCTTCGTCGCTACCGACGATGACCAACTGCTCGTCGCCGGTGAACTCTTGCTGTGGATCAGGTGTGTCGGAGAGGCCCGTCTCGTCGCCGACGGCGATGACACGACAGCCGGTTGCCTCGTAGATGCCGGAGTTGGCGAGCGTCCGGCCGGCGAACGGGGCCGCCGAAACGCGCAGGATCCGAATCTGGCTGGCCGGCGCGAGCACGTCCTCGCCGCGTAGCTCCCGGGCAACCATCCGGGCGCTCACCCGCGGCACCGAGAGCACGTAGTCGGCGCCCGCGTTCAGTGCCTTCCGCGTGGCGTCGGTGTCAGTCACCCGGGTCAGTATCTCAATATCCTCGTCCAGCGACCGTGCGAGCACCGTCGTCAGCAGGCTGGCTGAGTCGTCCGGCAGCCCGATGATAATCGCCTCCGCCTCATCGATGCCCGCTTCCTGAAGCGTCGCCCGTGAACCCGCGTCGCCGACGACGTCGATGTCCGGCCCGGGCTCGCGGTCGATGGTGACCGTCTTGATACCAGCCTCGGTGACGGTCGCATGGGCGGCCCGGCCAACCTCGCCCATCCCCGCGATGATGATGCGGTCGTGCCGGCGCATGCTCCGGGGTGGCCGCACGAAGTCACTGACCTCGGTGAGCGCCTCGTGGCCGCCCGACACCAGCAGGACCGTGTTCGGCCGGATGACCGCGCTCGGGTCCGGCGGCAACTGCAGCTCCCCGTCAATCCACGCGCCGATGATGTTCGCCCCGGTCCGCTCGCGAATCCGCGAGTCGCGAATACGGCGGCCGACCAGCTGGCTCTCCTGGTGGACGGGGATTTCCGTCACCTCGATATCCGAGCCCAGCTCGACGGTGTCGGTTAGTTCGGCGCTGAAGGACGTCACCGCCTTCTCCGCGAGCCGGTGGCCGAGCACACCGTGTGGTGACAGCACGCTGTCAGCCCCGGTCGCCTCAAGGACGTCCCGGAGGTCACTGTCGTCCGTCAGCGCGATGACGTCGATGTCTGGCCTGAGCGACCGTACCGTCAGAATCGTGTTTACGTTAGCCTGGCCAGCGTCTGTGATGACTGCCCGGGCGGTGTCGATACTTGCCCGCTCGAAGGCACTGGCGTCCTGCGGGGAGCCGTGGATGGCCGAGTAGCCGGCGTCCGACAGTCTGCGGGCGTCTTCTTCCGACGAGACGACGAGCACGTACTCGAGGCCAAGTTCGGCCAGCTCCTCCAGCAGCACCGCCGAGTCACGACTGTACTCGCAGATGATGACGTGATCGCGTTTGGGTGTGAGCCGGTCGTCGAGGTTGACCTCGGCGTCGGTGAACAGCGGGATGATGATGAGCCGGAGGGTGAAGAAGCCGAGTGCGATGCCCGAAATTTGGGTGCCTGCCACAAACAGGAACATCAACGGGTGACTCCACAGATCCGAATCCTGGCCGTAACCGGTGGTCGTCATCGTCTGGACGACGAACTCGAAGGAGGCGAACAGCGATTGGTCGACGCCCTCGAGTTCCGCCAGTGCGATGTTGTATGTGAGTGTGAACGCTGCGACCAGCCCAACGATGCCACCTATGTAGTAGACGATGAGCCGATCGCGACGCGAGAGGTCGACATCGCCGAGCGGTCCGGGGAGCGAGCCCATACGGTGCTGGCAGTCGGCCGAGCAGCCGGAAAAAGGTAGTGCCAGACGCCAACGACCGTCGCCCCGTCAGCCACCTGTAGCGCGGGCCGGCTCGGTTGGGCACAGCGTGGCTCAGCTTACCCCCGGATGAGGCTGACCGTCCCTGCCGTCTCGGCGGTCACCAACACGACGAACAGCAGGTACGCCCCCAGCAGGGCGTACGCCTCCCAGGTGGTGAGCGTGAGATCCGTCCGCAGGAGTGTGAACAGGAGGATTGTCGCCAGCGTCAACACGCCCAGCATCGGGGCGGCGGTCGCGAACGCCACCGGCGCCTTCCCCGCGATGAGGACGCCGACGGGAATCGCTACCAGCAGGTCGAACGTGTTCGAGCCGAGCACGTTCCCCAGGCTGGTCGCGCCGCCTGATGCTCGGGCGGCTTTGACGCTGACCAGGGCGTCGGGCAAGCTTGTCGCCGCCGCCAGCAACGTCGCGCCCGCCAGAAACTCCGGGACTCCGAACGTCGCCGTCAGTCCCTTGACCGCGCCCACGAGCAACTCGACGGCGACGAGGATGAGCAGCAGACCGACCGCCAGCCGGCCCCACGCGCGGCGGATATCAACCGTCGCGCCGCCGGCGGCCGGCTCATGATCGCCCACGTCCTGCCACTGGATGAAGAGATACAGGCCGTACAGGAGCAGCGGGATGAGCGCCAGCGGCCGGGTGACCGCCCCCTCGAGCGCCGGCCCGCCGCCGACGGGATAGTAGATGACGGCCAGCGCGAGCGTGATGACGAGCGTCGAGACGGACAGCATGTAGAACTGTGCCTCCTTGTAGACGACCGTCCTACTGGCGTCCAGCGGCCGGTCGATGGCCAGTCCGGACGCGGCGGGGATGACGAGCA
>NZ_JBDGTV010000026.1:0-30202 GCF_042216475.1 Halosegnis sp. | reverse complement strand
ACGCTGGTCCCTGGCTCCGCAAGCCAAGAGGATAGTCCACTACCCTAACCGGACTGCTTCTCCGTAGCCCGCTCCCGAGTAAAGGGGTTACGGTTCGGGGGCCTGCCCGTGGCCACCCGGGTGGCGGTCGCCGATGGCGTCTCCGCGCCGGTCGCTCTGGAGTCGCCCCGAGCAACGACAACCATTAGTCCGAGCCACGCGGTGACCCGGATAGTAATGAGTGACATCGAGGAGGTGTACGCGGATCTCGACGCCGATGTCTCGCTGGAGGAGTTCCGCGAAGCCGTCGAGGCCAAGGTCGAGCAGATGGGCGGGCTCGCGGACGAAGAGACGGCCGCGATGCTCATCGCCCACGAGCTCACCGAGGGGGAGGTCGAGGGCATCGCGGACATCGAGCCCGGCATGGAGGAGGTGAAGTTCCTCGGCAAGGTGGTGTCTGTCGGCGAGGTGCGCACCTTCGAGCGCGAGGGTGAGGACGACGACGGGCAGGTGTGCAACATCGAACTCGCCGACGAGACGGGTCGTGTGCGCGTCGCGCTCTGGGACGAGGACGCCGCGGCCGCACAGGACGAACTTGCCCCCGGGCAGGTGCTACGAATTGCTGGCCGCCCCAAAGAGGGGTACAACGGGCTCGAGGTGAGTGCAGACCGCGTCGAGGGAAATCAGGAGGCGACCATCGATGTCGATGTCGGCGACGACTCCGCTATCGACGCGCTCACCATCGGCCAGTCGGACGTGAATCTCGTCGGGCGCGTGCTCGACACCGACGAGGTGCGGACGTTCTCGCGGGACGACGGCAGCGAGGGCCGGGTGGCCAATCTGACGCTGGGCGACGAGACAGGCCGCGTGCGCGTCACGCTGTGGGACGAGCAAGCCGACCGCGCCGATGAGCTGTCGGCGGGCGTCTCTGTCGAGGTGATCGATGGGTACGTCCGCGAGCGCGAGGGGGATCTGGAGCTGCACGTCGGCGACCGGGGCGCCGTCGAAGAGATCGACGAGGACGTCACCTACGTTCCCGAGACGACCGATATCGACGCCGTAGAGATGGGCGAGACGGTCGACATCGCGGGTGTGGTGCGGTCTGCAGACCCCAAGCGGACCTTCGACCGCGACGACGGCAGCGAGGGACAGGTGCGGAACGTCCGCGTCCAGGACGACACCGGTGACATCCGGGTGGCGCTGTGGGGCGACAAGGCCGATCTTGACGTTGCCCCAGGCGACGAACTGCTGTGTGCTGACGTGGAGATACAGGACGGCTGGCAGGACGAACTCGAGGCATCTGCGGGGTGGCGGTCGACCGTCTCGATGCTGGATGACGGCGCGACGGCGGCGACCGATCCTGCGTCGGACCGCGGGTCGAGCGAGCAGGGGCTCGACGCCTTCGCCGCTCCTGATGACCGTGCCGACGCCTCCACAGGGGCCACGGATGGGTCGTCCACGTCCACGTCTACAGGCGGGTCGACCACGTCCGCGGACGGGTCGGGCAGCGACGCCGCAACGACGGGGCTCCGCGAGTTCACGGGTACCGTCGTCCAGACGGGCGATCCTGTGATGCTCGACGACGGCGAAGAGGCGGTGACGGTCGCGACGAGCGAGGACGTGAAGCTCGGCCAGGAGGTGACCGTCCGCGGTGAGATGCGCGACGGTACACTCCACGCCGAGGAGCTGTTCTGAGACCGCCGGCTACTTGCGGCTTCGGCGGCCACGCCGGGTATGCACCTTGCCGAGATGTCGTGGACGGACGCCCGCGACAGTGACGCCGACCTCGCGGTTCTCCCGGTCGGCAGTACCGAACAGCACGGGCCGCACGCACCGCTCGGCGTCGACTCGCTGTCGGCGAGCGCCATCGCCGAGGCAGGCGTCGACGCCTACGAGGGGTCGGTCGTCATCGCGCCGTCGATTCCGGTCGGGGTCGCCGAGGAGCACCGTGCCTTCGACGGGACGATGTGGGTCGGGGAAGACGCCTTCCGGGCGTACGTCGGCGACGCCGTCCGGTCGTTGCTCGACACGTTCGGCCGCGTAGTGGTCGTCAATGGTCACGGCGGCAACACAGATGCACTCCGGGAGCTGTGTGCCCGGGTTACTCGCGACCGCGACGGCTACGCCGTCCCGTTCACGTGGTTCGACGTGGTCGCGCCGGACGTCCCACTGGGCCACGGCGGCGCCGTCGAGACATCGCTGATCCTCCACCTCCGGCCCGACCTGGTCCACGAGGAGCGATTCGCGGCTGCCGCCGAGGGGATGGGTGAGTCGTTCGGTGAGTTCGTCGACGGGACCAACCTTGCGTACGACTTCGACGAGTTCACCGACAGCGGCAACATCGGTGATCCCGGTGAGGCGAGCGCTGCGCTGGGCGAGGAGTTGCTGGCGGAGTCGGCCGCCGCGCTGGCGAACGTGCTCGCGGCTGCCGCCGAGCGGTAACTACCTTTCAACAGCGAGAGAGTCCCGCCGTTCACGGCGGGCGTGAATCGCGTAAGCCCGGTTCCACCACCGCCACGTTACTGCGTATCTTGAGTCTCCAACGTTTCCAGCCCTGCTTCTAACACCTCTGTATAGGCTTTCGAGAGGTCCAACTCATTCGCTTCTGCGTAGTCTTTGACTCGACCACCGAGCGTGTGTGAAATGTCGATGTTTGGGCGCATGACGAAACGTCTTTCAGACCAAAAGTATAAACATCTGTTGTCGTGAAGCGTACCAACACGTTCGCCGTACGACCGCTCACTGACGACGATGAGCAGGTCCTACGGGACCTGTTGGACGCTTCCGCCGCTCTCTGGAACGAAATCAATTACGAGCGCCTCATGCGCTACAACGACGAAGATGGTTTCGAGGGCGACGTGTGGGACGCCAATACAGGCGCTCTCGAAGGCAAGTACAAAGGCGTTCTCGGCGCGTCCACCGCTCAAACTGTCGGGCGGTCAAACAGTGAAGCGTGGCGGTCGTTCTTCGAGACCAAGAACGCGTATCACGATGAGGCGAACACGTCGGTCACGGAACACCCCGAACCGCCGGGCTTCCGTGGCAACAAGGACGACGGCCGTGTTCTCAAAAGCGTCATCCGCAAAGACGCATACAGCGTTGAATGGGGTGACCGTTCCCGGCTTGAGATGGTCGTCGGAGAAGAACTTCGAGACAGACACAACAGTCCGAAAAGCCGCCTTCGGCTGGTAATCGTAGGCGACCCGACCTGGCCTGACTACGAGGACCAGAGTCGGTTGATGCTGTGGTACGATGAGACCGATAGCACCTTCCGAGCTTCGCAACCCGTGACTGTTTCTGACGATGTACGGGAGACACCACTGGCCGATGAGGCGGCCGCTCTGGATATTGGTGCAAACAATCTCGTTGCCTGTACCACCACGACCGGCGAGCAATACCTGTACGAAGGCCGCGAGTTGTTCCAGCGATTCCGCGACACGACACGAGAAATCGCCCGGTTACAGTCCAAGCTACCGGAAGGCCGATACAGTAGCGAGCGTATCCGGCGGCTGTACCGGAAACGGACTCGTCGCCGCGACCACGCCCAAGAGGCACTGTGTCGTGACCTGCTGGAACGACTGTACGCCGAGGGCGTGGACACGGTGTATATCGGTGGCTTGACCGACGTACTCGAAACGCACTGGTCGGTCGAAACCAACGCCAAGACCCACAACTTCTGGGCGTTCAAGCAATTCACCGAGCGACTGTCGTGTACCGCCGAGGAATACGGCATCTCGGTGGAAGTCCGGTCGGAAGCGTGGACCAGCCAAGAGTGCCCGCAGTGCGGTTCGACAGACCGAACAACACGGCATCAAGACACGCTCACCTGTCCGTGTGGGTTCGAGGGACACGCCGACCTCACGGCGTCAGAAACGTTCCTGAGACGGCACACAGAACAGGCAGTCAGGCCGATGGCACGGCCCGTGCGGTTCGAGTGGGACGACCACAACTGGTCGGGGACACCACACCCTCACGAAAGTCCCAAAGAACAGCGCACAGACCCGAGTACCGTCCACCGTGACGGGAATGTTGCCTCCGGCGAGTCGTAGACCGGCTGAGACTCCCACGGAGGAAACCGCGCCGTTCACGGCGCGGAGGATGTCATTTGTCGGCGTCTTCGTGTGCGTCCTCGAGTGCGCTCCGCAGCTCGGGGAGTGTCGTCGCCAGCCCTGCCACCTGCTCGTGGGCCGTCTCGATGTCGCCGAGCAGTGCCTCAAGCTCTGCCAGCTCTGTCTTCAGGTCCTCCGCATCGTCGAATGCGTCGGCCCGCTCCCCGATGACGAACTGCTTTTTCGCCTCGCGGAGCCGTTCGGCGGCGTCGCCGATGTCGAGGGCGCCCTTCAGCGCGTTCATCACGCCGAGCGTGTTGTCCGCCTCGGCCGTCCAGACATCGTCCGCGTCCGGGAGGGCTGCTCGCGCGTCCGCGAGTGCCTCTTCCACCTCGGCGCGCATCTCGGTGGCCGCCTCCCCGAACAGCTCGTCGTCGTCGAACGTCGACTGGCTCATACGCTCGCTTCGCTCGCCCACACTATATAAACGAGCCCGAAAGCGGAAGTGAAGCCCACTCCCGCTCTACAGGCGGAACAGGCCGAGTGCCTCGGGGCGTGACCCCGAGGCGGTTCACTGGCGGTCGGGATCACCGTGGCTTCAGGCGCCAGACGCTCACGGCTCGACGCTCACGACCCGCATCCGCGGGTAGCCGTCGACCATTCGCATCTCCGTGTGGACGAGGACACCCTCGTAGTCGATATGCATCTCCACGTCCATCAGCGCGCCCGTCAGCTCCGTGTATCCCTCGTCGTGGTCGATGGCCTCCCGGACGCGTCCCTCGTCGATGGTGACGGTCACCGATTCGCAGAACGGCTGGTTCTCGATGGCCTCGGCCATCGCCTGCTCGAGTGACGCCGTCGAGTCGGGGGCCACGGGTGTCCCGGCGAACTGGTGATAGAGGCTGCCGAACTTCACGCCCGCCTCGAAGCAGGCGGCCTGCGGGTCGGTCGGGTCCATACCGACACGTTGGTCCCGGCGGGCTTGAACCGGACGTTTCTTGTCTGCCAGCCGCGACCCGTCAGTATGGACGAGCCCGTGCTGTTGACCGGCGCCGGCGGCCGGGTCGGCGGGGCCATCCTCGATGGGCTCGCGGACGCGTACGACTGGCGACTTCTCTTTCACAGTGCACCCGCCGAGGAGCCGAGCCACGAGTATCTCGTCGGCGACGTGGTCGATGCCGCCCTGATGCAGGAGGCCTGTGACGGGGTTGGCGCTGTCGTCCACCTCGCCGGGGATCCCCGCCCGGACGCTCCGTGGGATTCGGTGCTCGAGAACAACATCCACGGAACGAAGGTGTTGTACGACGCCGCCGTCGAAGCCGGTGTCGAGAAGTTCGTCTACGCCTCTTCTAACCACGCTGTCGGCCACTTCGAGCCGGAGCGCACGCCCGACCTCTATCGTGCGCACGACGACTTCCTGCTGGACGGCACGGAACTTCCCCGCCCTGGCAACTTCTATGGTATCTCGAAGGCTGCCGGCGAGACCATCGGCCGGTTCTACCACGACGAACACGGCATCTCGGTGTGCAACATCCGTATCGGCAATCTCACCGAGGATCACCCTCCTATCGATTACGAACGCGGACAGGCGATGTGGCTCTCCCACCGCGACTGTGCCCAGCTCCACCAGTGCGCGCTCGAGGCTGACTACGAGTACGAGATCGTCTACGGAATCTCCGACAACGACCGCAAGTACTACTCGCTGGAGCGCGCGAAGGAGGCCCTCGGCTACGAGCCGGCGGACAACTCCGCGCACTTCGATGGGACAGAGCGGGTCGGCACGGACGGCTGAGCCGGCCAATCGGCACACGATTTAACTGACGTCCCGCTGGAGAGCCGTCTATACGCCTCTGGACGGCATTCAAGCAGGCGGTGAAGTACCACAGTGCCGCCTCGCTGGCGACGCTCCTGGGGGTGGGAATCGCCGTCGCGGGGCTGTGGGTTGGGCTGGTCGAGCCGGTGCTCCAGACGACACCGACCACGACGGCCCCTCGACAGCTGCTCCAGCAGCTGTTCTCGGCCCAGTACAACCTCCCGTTGGCGGCTGGTGCCGTCGTCATCGGCCTGCTCGTCCGGCGAGTGCTCCGGACGACCCTGCTGTTCAAGACCCACGGCACGGCCGTCGTCGAGGTGGTCGACCAGCCAGCAGAGCCGAGCGGCGGCGCCGCGAGCGGGGGCGAGAGCGGAACCACTGATCCGCACGCCATCGGGGGATCGGGACAGACGACGACGTTGCGGGCGGAGACGACGGTGAGCCTGACTACGAGGAGCGGCTGTTCGACGAGGAGTGACCAACCTGGTTCAGTGCGCGACTCCCGCTGTTTACCGATCAGCGAGCAGTTCCGAGGCGGTGAGCAGCGCCTTCAGTTCGATGCCGTGGTCGGCAAGATGCTCGCGGGCGCCCTCTTCGCGGTCAACGACAACGAGAACACGGTTCACGACGGCTCCCGCCTCGCGGAGTGCCTCGACGGCGTCGACAGCCGACTGGCCCGTCGTCGCGATGTCCTCGATGACGACGACCTCTTCACCGTCCGTGAGTCGGCCCTCGATGCGGTTGCCGGTGCCGTAGTCTTTGGTCTTCTTGCGCACGATGACATACGGTGCGTCGGCAGCGACGCTGGTCGCGGCCACGAGCGGGACGGCCCCAAGCGCGACGCCGGCTAGCTTCCCGTCTGTGCGCTCGGCAAAGGCATCGGCGATGAGTCGGAGACAGCGCGGGTCCGTCTCGAAGAGATACTTGTCGACGTAGTAGTCAGAGGTGCCGCCGTGTGACAGTTCGAACTCGCCGAACCGGACGGCGTCGGCCGCCCGCAGCGCCGCGAGCAACTCGCGTGGCATGTGCGGGCTGGGACGTGCCGGAAGATAAACGCGCCGGAACGGGTCTCAGACGGCGTCGGGGCCGGTCTTGCCGGTGCGGATCTGGTAGGCGCTCTCGACAGGGAGCACGAACACCTTGCCGTCGCCGGGCTCGCCGGTTTTGGCCGACTCGCTGATCGCCTCGGCCACGTCTTCGGCGGGGATGTCGTTGACCACACACTCGATTTTCACCTTCTGGTGGAGGTCGACGGTGTACTCCTCGCCGCGCCACTGGCCCGTCTTCGCGGGCTGTGAACCGCGCCCGGAGACATCGGTGACGGTGAGCGACGGTGCGCCGATTTCGGCGAGCCCCTCTTTCACGTCCGGCAGCTTGTCCGGCCGGATGAACGCCATCACCAGCTTGATCTCCTCAGTCATCGGCCTCACCCCCGTAGCCGCCGTCGGTGCTGACGGTCGGGCTTTCGCGGCTTCCGCCCGCAACGAACTCGGGATACACAGAGACGCCGTGCTCGCTCTCGTCGAGCCCCGTCTCTTCCTCCTCGTCGGAGACGCGCAGTCCGAACAGTGCGTCGGCGATGCCGAAGGTGACGATGGAGCCAACGACAGCCCACGTCCCGATGACGACGACACCGACCACCTGGACGATGAGCTGGCCGACAGAGAAGCCGCCGACGGCGAACACCGGAATCAGAGCCGTTCCGATGGCGCCGGCACTCCCGTGGACGGCGAAGACGCCACAGACGTCGTCGATCTTCAGCGAGTCGACGACCCACCGGTACGTCGGCAGGACGAGTGCGCCTGCAATCGCACCGAGGATGGCTCCGCCCCACCACGTGACGTGGGGGACGGCGCCGGTCACGGCAACCAGGCCCGCGAGGATGCCATTGGCGGTCCACAGGGGGTCCGGCTTCCCCTGGAACGCGCCGGAGACGGCCATCGCAGCCAGGCCACCGGCTCCCATGCCCAGCGTCGTGACGAGTGCGACACGCCCGAGCTGGGCGCTCAGGAGGACGTTGTCGCCGCTGAAGATGGAAGACGTGCCGACGTTGAAGCCGTACCAGCCGAACGCGAGAATGAACGTCCCCAGCACGGCCAGCAGCATCGAGTGGCCGGGGATGGCCTGTGCGTCGCCATTCTCGTCGTACCGCTCCTTGCGGGGGCCAACCATCTTCGCTCCCATGAGGCCGGCCATCCCGCCGAGCATGTGGACGACAGTCGCGCCGGCGAAGTCGAGATAGCCTGCGCCGAGCGCCTGGCCGATGAACCCATTCGCCGAGAGCAGCCCGCCTGCCCACGTCATCCCCGTCGTCACCGGGTAGATGACGGCGGTCATCACCGCCGCCACGAACACGTAGGCGGTGAAGTTCATCCGGCCGGCGACAGCGCCAGAGACGATGGTGGCGGCCGTCATGGCGAACACTGCGCCGACGAGCCAGCCGACCCACGCGGTCGGATCAGCGAGATACGCGAACGGCGAGCCGATGGCACTCCCGCTCGTCAGCGCTCCCACGACCGACGAGAGCCCAAAGCCGACGATGAAGTACGCCAGCACGCCCAGCGTCCAGTCGGTCATATTCTTCATGAGGACGTTGCCCACGTTTTTGGCGCGCACCTGGCCCGCCTCCAGCAGCGCGAACCCTGGCTGCATGAAGAAGATGAGGAACGCCACGACCAGCGCCCAGATGGTGTTTGCCCCTGCTGCGACCTCCGGAGCCACCTGCAGCGGGACCGTCACGAGTGGACACCTCTTGCCCAGATTCCGTTCGTATTCTGTACTTCGGTGTATTTTACACCGAATCCCCCAACGTTCGTCTCGTGCATTGCATCTGACGTTCACGAATTCGTATGTAATAAGCACTTGGTTGACAGATGTGAATATATGTACTGTTCGGTGGTCGTATGCGCAATTTACACAAGAATATTACGTATTTAAGGTTGTGGCGCGTCCAGATACCGACCGTTCGTGTGGCTCGTATCTGCCCGTTCGTCCACCCGATATGCGGCCGTCGCCCGGCTCAGAGCCGGCGCGCGACCCGCTCGCCAAAGTACGTCAGGATGAGGTCTGCGCCCGCCCGCTTGATCGCAAGCAGCGACTCGTGGGCGACCTCGTCGAGGTCGAGCCACCCTTGCTCGGCGGCCGCGTGCAACATCGCGTACTCGCCGGAGACGTTGTAGGCGGCGACGGGTCGGTCGACCTGCTCGCGGACTTCACGCAGGATGTCGAGGTACGGCAGTGCCGGCTTCACCATCAGGGCGTCGGCGCCCTGCTCGACATCGAGTCGCACCTCACGGGCCGCCTCCCGCCGGTTTCCGGGATCCATCTGGTAGTGCCGTCGGTCGCCGAAGGCGGGCGCCCCATCGGCGGCATCCCGGAACGGCCCGTAGAATGCCGACTCGTACTTGGCGGCGTACGCGAGTATCGGCACGTCCTCGTGGCCACCGGCGTCCAGCCCCTCGCGGATGGCGGCCACTTGGCCGTCCATCATCCCCGAGGGGGCAATCATGTCTGCGCCTGCCGCGGCGTGTGAGCGGGCGACCGAGGCGTACCGTTCCAGAGTCGCGTCGTTCTGTACCGTCAGCCCGGCATCACCGTCGCCGTCGCTGGCGTGTTCCTCGAGGATGCCACAGTGGCCGTGGTCGGTGTACTCACAGAGACACAGATCCGTCATCACGTACGCGTCCGTCTCGGCGGTGATGCGGCGGGTCGCCCGCTGAATGACGCCGTCCTCGACGTCCGCCCGCGACCCGGTGGCGTCCTTCGACTCGGGGACGCCAAAGAGGATGACCGACTCGATGCCCGTTTCGGTAATCTCGCGCACCCGCGCGACTGCCTCCTCGACCGGGACCCGTTCGTGGCCCGGCATCGACTCGATTGGCACCCGCTCGTCGGTCGTCGCGTCGACGAACACGGGCACGACGAAATCCGACGGCGAGAGTGTCGTCTCGCGCACGAGCCCCCGCACCCCGTCTGCGCGGAGTCGCCGTGGCCGGTCGGTGATATCCATACGTGTGTGTGGGATATCACGGCTCAAAACCGCGTCGTTCGTGCGCGACGGTAAGGGATTTACCGGCCGGCCGGCAACCCCACTGCGTGCCGGGTCAGGTCGATATCCGTGGGTTCCTCCAGGACGCCGTCGCGGAGGCGACGCCTGTCATCGGCGAGATTCTCGCCTCGGAGTTCGCCCTTCTCGTTCTGTTGGGCGTGTTCCTACTCGAGGGGGCGATGCTGCTGTATTTTGTCCCAAGCGAGGGAATCGTCCCGGCGGCGGTGCTCTTGCTCGGCACGGATCCCGCGGATATCGCCGTCGTGCTGGTCGTCGCCGTCATCGGGGCGACGGCCGGCCAGTTTGCGCTGTTTACCGCCGCGAAGCGACTCGGCCGCGAGCGACTCCTCGAGCGCCGGTGGTTTCGGGTCGACGGTGACAGACTCGCTCGATTCGACACCTGGTTCGACCGCTGGGGCCCTGTCGTCGTCCCCGTCTCCAACACCCTCCTGTTCACTAGAGGGATGCTCACCGTCCCGGCAGGGCTCGCCGAGATGGATGACCGTCGGTTCGTCGTGTTATCGGCGCTGGGCACCCTCTCGTTCGAGTGTCTTCTCGCCGGCGTGACGGTGTTCCTGCTCGGCGGCTCCTGACACGGAGCAAGCGAACGCCCACCGCTTCGGAGGTGGGCGGATATCAGCGACCGAGCGTGACCGGCGGGCGCACTCTCGGGCTGCCAGAGCGTGATATCCCGGGCAGCGGCGCGGTGGCTTGCCCTCCTCCTCCTCCCCGTGGAGGGTTGGCACTCGCGCGTTCCGTGTCAGCCCAAGACTGTCGGTACGGGGTGTCCCCATCCGGTGTCCCAGCGTGGCACACGGACGCGGGGCTCCTTGAGAGCCCGACTGGTGGTCAGTAGGGCTCTTCCTTCAGCCCGAGCAGGTACGCGCCGGCGTTCGTCGACAGATGAAGCACGGGAGTGACGACGACGACGGCGACGATGACGGGGAGCGTGAAGACGCTCGCGGCCCACGCTGGCGCGACGAGAAACGCGAGCACCAGTGCCGCGGCGACGAAGTCGAGCTGGTCGAGGCCAGGGAAGGAGGCTCCGCGCTCACGGCCGGTTCGACGCTTGAGGAACGACGCCAGGATGTCGCCGGCCATTGCGCCGGCCGCGAGCGCGACAGCCGCTGCCGGCGGGAATCCCGGCAGGTCGAGCCCGGTCGCCCCCGCGATGGCTGGCCGGCCGAGGTTGAGCAGGCCGGCCAGCAGCACGCCGGCGAGTGTCCCGCCGGCGGTCCCGCGCCAGGTCTTTCCGTCGCCGAGCAGCCGCCGACCGCCGTACGAGCGGCCGGCATCGATAGGCGTCCCGCCGCCCACCAGCACTGCGGCATTGTTGGGGACGTATGCGGGCAGCATCGCCCACACGGCGACGGCCAGCGTCTCGACGACCATACCGGGCGTGGACGTCCCCGGCGTAAAGTCGCCCCGGTCGGGCGTGACCGGGAGGGATACAGGCTTAATCGGAGGGCCCCTACCCGGGCGTATGATTCCGCCCATCGCGAACAACTTCGTCGCCGGCGAGGATGTCGACACGGCGCTGGCACACGCACGCCGGTTCGACGAGCAGGGCGTTGGGACCATTCTGAACCTGCTTGGCGAACACTACGATGACCCCGCCGACGCCGAGCAGGAGGCGGCCGCCTACGCGGCCCTGATCCGAGCGCTCGCCGATGCCGACCTCTCGGTTGCCGGGTGTATCTCGGTGAAGCCGAGCCAGCTCGGGCTCGACATCTCCGAGGCGGTCTTCCGAGAGCAGCTCGGGACCGTGGTGGAGGCGGCCCGCGCGCATGATATCTTCGTCTGGATGGACATGGAGGACCACACGACGGTCGATGCGACGCTGGACGCCTTCGAGGCGCACGTCACGACGTATCCGCGGATGGGGCTGTGTGTGCAGGCGAATCTGAAGCGCACCCGCGAGGATCTTCGGCGGCTGGTCGATCTTCCGGGGCGGATACGGCTGGTGAAGGGCGCCTACGACCCGCCGCCGGAGCTGGCCTACCGGGAGAAGGCCCGGGTGAATCGTGCGTATCACGACCATCTTGCGTATCTGTTCACACACGCCGACCACGTCGCGGTCGGCAGCCACGACCCCGAGATGATCGAGCGCGCGAAGACACTGCACGCCGAACACGGTACACCCTTCGAGGTGCAGATGCTGATGGGGGTCCGCGAATCGGCCCAGTTCGACCTGGCAGCGGCTGGTTACGATGTCTACCAGTATGCCCCCTACGGCACGAAGTGGCTCTCGTATTTCTATCGGCGGGTGCGCGAGCGCAAGGCGAACGCGCTGTTCGCGCTGCGGGCGATTGTGTCGGGCTGACGTACCTCCTTCAAGCCGGAGGCCCCAGCCTCGCGCGGTGCCGGACTTCTGGGCTCGGCAAACACACAAGCGAGTGGGGTAGAGGGCACGCCGATCCGGTATCACCCACTCGCCAGGCCGTTGTTTACTCCTCTGGCTCGACGAGGTCAGCGGGGACCGTCTCTCTGGACTCGCCAAACCCTGCAGAGAGGATGCGTGTCAGTGCGTCCTCGACGCTCTCGTCGACAAGTTCGTATCGGTCCGGCTTCACCTCGATGACGTAGCCGGTGGTGATGTTCGGCGATGTCGGCAGGAAGAGCACGTCCCGGCCGTCTTCGGTTGTTTTGCCCGTTTTGAATGCGGTCATCCGGAGCCCGTTCCACGCCTCCAGCTTCACTGGTGACTGGAGTTCTTCCGTGCCAGAGAGTGCCGTCTCGGCGGCCATCTTCGAGGCATTGTAGACGATACGAAGCCCGGGTAGCCGGTTGAACACATCGTCGAGGCCCTGTTCGATGATGTCGCCGACGGTGGTGCGCATCAGATAGCCTACCGCGAGGACGAACAGCCCGAACACCACCAGCGCCACGAGCACGACGACCGGGCGGGGGGTCTCGGGGGGGAACACGCGCGAGGAGAGCGCGACCGCGAGGATCAGCGAGTAGACGTAGGAGACGACGACCGCCGTCGCGAGCACAGGGACGAGCACCACGAGGCCACTGGCGAAGTCACGTTTCCACGAGGAGGGCAGCATCGACCGGAGCCTCGCGCTCGCGTCTAATCAGCGTACCGACCATCGGGCCGGACAGGTAACTACTAACGTCGTCCCACCACTACCGGCGGACATGTCGAACGAGCGTTCCCGCGAGATCTACGACCGGGCGCTGTCGGTGCTACCTGGCGGCGTGAACAGTGCGGTTCGCGCGGCTCCCCAGCCGTATCCCGTGTTCGCGCGCAAGGGCGAAGGTGGTCACGTCGTCGATGCCGATGGGACCCGTTATATTGACTGGATTCAGGGGCTTGGGCCGCTCCTGTATGGCCACGATCTGCCCGAGCCAGTGACTGCGGCTGTCCAGCGGCGGGTCGCCGAGGGGCCAGTGTTCGGGATGCCGACGGAACTCGAGGTGGAACATGCCGAGTTCGTCACCCGTCACGTCCCCTCTGTCGAGATGATCCGGTTCGTCAACAGCGGGACCGAGGCGACCGTGTCGGCGGTCCGGCTCGCGCGGGCAGTCACAGAGCGCAACAAGGTGGTCGTGATGCAGGGCGGCTACCACGGTGCCCAGGAGTCGACGCTCGTCGAGGGCGATGCCGACCATCCGCGCCCCTCGACCGACGGCATCCCGCAGTCGTTCGCCCAGCACACGCTCCCCGTGCCGTTCAACGACCCCGAGGCCGCCAAGGATGTCTTCGAGCGCCACGGTGACGACATCGCGGCGGTGTTGGTGGAGCCGGTGCAGGCGAACGCCGGCATCGCCTACCCGGTCGATGGCTACCACAGGACGCTGGCGGAGCTGTGTGAGGATGCCGGTGCCCTGCTGGTCTGGGACGAGGTCATCACGGGGTTCCGGGTCGGGGGGCTTGGCTGTGCCCAGTCGAAGTTCGGCATCGACCCCGACCTGACGACGTTCGGCAAGATCATCGGCGGTGGGTTCCCTGTCGGCGCGATCGGCGGCAAGACGGAGTACGTCGAGCAGTTCACCCCCTCGGGCGACGTGTTCCAGGCGGGTACCTTCTCCGGGCATCCGGCGACGATGGCTGCCGGTCTGGAGGGGTTGAAGTACGCTGCCGAGCACGACGTCTACGAGCACGTCAATGCGCTCGGCCGGCAGTTGCGCGAGGGGCTTTCCGAGATTGTCGCCGAGCGGGCCCCCGAGTACACCGTCGTCGGCACCGACTCCATCTTCAAGGTCGCGTTCACGCGGGCGGAGTCGCCGCCCGCGGACGCCTGCTGTGCGAGCGGCTGTCGTCAGGACCCGGAGTGTGCCCGGTTCGGCGACTGTCCCAAGCGGGGCACCGACGCCGGTCACATGGCGACCGACCGGTACGCGCGGCTGTTCCGGCCAGCAATGCAGGAGGAGGGAGTCCTCGTCTCGCAGAATCAGTTCGAGGCGAACTTCGTCTCGTATGCCCACACAGAAGAGGACGTCGAGCGGACGCTCGAAGCCTATCGGGCGTGTCTGTAAGCCCGGCTACGCGCTCGCGGCGTCGCCGTACGTCTCCTCGAGATACGCGACAATATCGTCACTCTCGGGCATCCCCTCGACGTCGTGCTCCTCGTCGACGAGCACCGGCACGCCCGTCTGCCCACTGACCTCTTTCACCTCTGTCCGCTCGCTGTGCGAGCGGGGGACCATGTGGGATTCGTACTCCAGACCGAGTTCGTCCAGCTTCTCTATTACCTTCGCGCAGTACGGACAGCCTTCGAGCTCGTACAGTTCGAGTGTCATCACTTGTCCGTACGCCGCCAGGGTGAAAAGCCCTGCCGAGGCTGTGCGCGCCCCACGCAGTCACGGTCGGCGGCCGTACAGGAGGAGGCCAACGACGGTGGCCAGCAGCCCGCCGGCCAGCAGCCAGCCGGCGCTCGGGTCGGCCCCGCTGCCGCGGGCGAGCCCAGCCGGCGTCTGTCCGTCGTCTGTCGCCTGCGTCGCCGTTTGTGTCGACGCCGCTGTCGGTGTCGGGGTCTCCTGAGGCAGGAGTCGGTCCGCTGTGACGCCCTGCAGGAACGCGTAACAGGCCTCCTTTCGCTCCGGGCCGAAATCGGCGCCGCCGGTCGCCTCGTACCGGCCGGTCGTCCCGTGTTCGCGCATCGTCGGACCCGTCGACTCGTCGCCCGTTCCGAGCCGCTCTGCGTCGTACGGCTGCCACGGCGTGTAGACCTCCCAGACCACCTCGCCGGTTGGCGTCACCTCTACCAGCCGGTCGCCCCGGCGGTCGACGACGAGTGTGTTGCCGTTGGGGAGCCGGTCGGCGTCCCGCGGCTCCGCGAATCCACTCACCGCCCACGTCAGTGTCCAGCCGTCGTCGGTCCGGGTGTACTCGACCACCCGGTCGTTGCGGCTGTCCGCGACCAGCACGGTCGGCCGACCTGTGGGCGTCTCCAGGTAGTCGGGATTGTGCTGCTCGAACAGCACCTCGCGGTTGTCGTCGCTTCCCAGTTGCCAGGCTATCTCTTTGGTCTCGCGGTCGATCGCGACGACAGTATCGAAGTTGCGCACCGACACCATCACCAATCCGTCGCCGATGGCCTCGATATCGTTGTTGTGGGTCCAGTCGCCCCCGTAGGGGCCCCCACCAGACGTTGGGAACGCCGCGTGGTCGGCAAAGCGGTACTGCCACGTGCGCTCGCCGGCCGAGAGGTTGTACGCGAACACACGGTCGTTCCCGTCGCGGCTCATATCGGTGACGAGCAATTCGCCATCGACGAGGTCTGCGTCGTGAGAGTCGAGGACGTTCGGGAACCGACGAGTCGCGACGTGGGTGCCCGTCGGCGAGAGCTCCTCGACGACGGAGACGCCGGGTTCGGTCGTCGACAGCAGGAGGTTGCCGTTCGCCAGCGGGTCCACATCGTAGAACCACCACTTCCCGTGGGCCGAGCCATTGTGGAGGCCCCGAACGCTCCCGTCGGGCCGGAGACTCACCAGCATCGCAGCCGTCTTCTCGGCGCCACGTGCCCCCTGAATCGTGACGAGTGTCGTCCGGTCGGGTGCGTCGTGCACGGTCCCAACGCAGGGGTTCGGCGCAGTTCGGGTCCCCACCTCCGCTCCCGCGACGGGTGCAGCGACAACCGCCGCGCAGACGACGACCAGCACTCCCCACGCGATCACCCGGTTGGTATCCATCCGTCGGGGGACGGGCCCCGCCGGGCATAAGTCTCCGGGGTTGACGAGGGTGTCTGGAACATATCACGTTTCGAAATCTGAAACCGAAGACGGACGATAGAGTTGCCGAGAGCCGTGTAGACCGAAACTTTAGGCCAGCCAAAACGAGACAGTTTTATTACCAATACATGCGACTTTCCACACGTATGAGCGCGGAAGGCCTCGAGCGTCGGACGCGGAGCTACCTGAGCAACGAGGTGTCCCAGATCCAGCAGCACGGCGGCAACTTCGAGATACGCGATGTCGACGAGGAGGCTGGCCGGGTGACGGTCGCCATCGGCGGTGCCTGTTCCGGCTGTGGTATCGCGCCGATGACGATGAAGGCTATCGAGAACCGGCTGCCTGCCGAGCTTGAGGATATCGAGGATGTCGAGGTGGTGCGGGCGAGCGGCCCGCGCGCGGCCGTCATGCCCTCGAAGACCGAGGAGATGGAAGAGATGGACGAGTACGAGGACTTCTCGCCGCCGTTCTGAGTCAGCCGTCGTTCGCCGGGCCACCGGCCCACGCGGCAGTGCGGCGGGACGACCGCCGCCGATAGACCCACGACAACGGTTCCAGGCTGTCGTGTAACGATTGCGAGCAGCGCGCCAAGGCTGTCCTCTCCGTCGTCGAGGTGTCGGCCCCGCCGCGGCCGCACACGAGCGGGCCAGCGTCGAGGGTCGCTACAGATGCCGTCCAGACGAGCAGTTCGCGACGCGTCGCGAGCCGGCTCGGCGCCGTCCGGGTACGTCGCGGGTGCCAACTTGGGGTTGCTTGCCTCGCTGACCTGTCGTCGCTGGCCCGGGGTGCTGTGTGCGGTGGATTCCTGCGCTGGCGGGGGAGACGCGGTACCCGCAGCCAGCGATGCGCGTCGCCGTCGTCAATCGGCGATTCTATATCGTCGCATACAGTTTACGCCCTGGACCCGAAGGGGGTTTGAGCGTGGCCGTCAACGGCCGGGTATGGACATACGGCTCGCCACCCGCGGCTCGGATCTCGCGCTCCGGCAGGCGGCGTCGGTCCGGGACCGGCTGGCGACGCGCCGGCGTGAGGTACAGCTTGTGGAGGTAGAGACGGAAGGCGACAGAATCGGCGACGAACTCATCCACCGGCTCGGCCGGACGGGGGCGTTCGTCCGCGCGCTCGACCAGCGCGTGCTCGACGGGGAGTGTGACGCAGCTGTCCACTCTATGAAGGACATGCCGACGGAATTCCCCGAGGACCTCGTCGTCGCGGGCGTCCCCGAGCGGGCGGCGGCGGCGGACGTGCTGGTAACGCCCGACGGCGGGACGCTCGCGGAGCTTCCCGAGGGGGCGACGGTCGGCACCGGCAGTCTGCGACGCCGGGCGCAACTGCTGGCCGAGCGGCCCGATCTCACGGTCGAGCCGATTCGCGGCAACGTCGACACGCGCGTCGAGAAGCTGCTCGCGCCGTCGCTGCAGGCGACTCATCAGCGGCTTGTCGAGCAGGTCGAGGCCGGCGATGCGACCGAAAGCGACGTCGACGAGTGGTTCGATGGGCTGGCGGAGATACAGCGGCGAGCGCTGGAGCGTGACCCAGACGTCGAGTACGATGCCCTGATGATGGCGCAGGCGGGGCTCGAGCGGGCGGGCCTGCTGGCGCACGTCGCGTACGAGCGGCTCGCCCCCGAGCAGTTCGTCCCGGCACCGGGCCAGGGTGCCATTGCGATCACCGCCCGCGACGGCGAGATGGGCGCGACGGTCAACAGCATCGACCACCCGCGCACCCGTGTAGAGACCACCGTCGAGCGGACGGTCCTCGGGGAGTTGAACGGCGGCTGTGTCGCCCCAATCGGCGTCTACGCTGTCCTCCAGGGCAGACACGTCCACACGGTGGCGCGTGTGCTCGCGACGGACGGCAGCGAGTCGATTCAGGAAACCCGCGATATCCCCGTAGCAGACCATGCGACGGCAGCCGCCTCGTTCGCTGCCGACCTGCGCGAGCGGGGGGCAGCCGACCTCGTCCAGCAGGCTCGCGAGGAGGTCGATGGCTGACGGTATCGTCTATCTCGTCGGGAGCGGGCCCGGCGATCCGGAGCTGCTGACCGTGAAGGCGCGTCGCCTCATCGAGGAGGCGGATGTCGTCCTTCACGACAAGCTCCCTGGGCCGTCGCTGGCGTTGGTCCCTGACGAGAAGGCGGAGGATGTCGGCAAGCGGGCGGGCGGCGAGCGTACCCCCCAGGAGTACACCAACGACCGGCTGGTCGAACTCGCCCAGGAGGGGCGGACAGTCGTCCGGCTGAAGGGCGGTGATCCGTTCGTCTTCGGGCGGGGCGGCGAGGAGATGGAACACCTCGCGGCCCACGACGTCGAGTTCGAGGTGGTGCCAGGCGTCACTGCGGGCGTCGCGGGGCCGGGCGTTGCTGGCATCCCGGTCACCCACCGCGAGTACGCCTCCTCGGTGTCGTTCGTCACCGGCCACGAAGATCCCACGAAGCCGGAGTCGGCCGTCGACTGGGCGGCGCTGGCCGCGACGGGCGGCACCATCGTCGTCTACATGGGCGTCGGCAAACTCCCCGACTACACCGCCGCGCTCCGGGAGGCAGGGATGGCTGGCGACACGCCAGTCGCACTTGTCGAACGGGGCAGCTGGCCCGACCAGCGCGTCGCGGTCGGCACTCTCGCCAGCATCGTCGATGTCCGCGATGAGGTGGGCATCGAACCACCCGCAGTGACCATCATCGGCCCGGTCGCGGCCACGAGAGCGCGTGTACGCGCGTTTCTCGCGAGCCCCTACGAGTCGGGCAACGAGCAGTCGTAAACTCCATACCGATATATGAAACCCACAGTTGCCGTCTTTCGGCCGGCCGACGAACGACTCCGCGAGGCGGTTGACCTCCTTGCCTCGCTGGGCGTCGACCCGCTGGGCGACCCGATGCTCGCCGTCGCCCCGACAGGTGCTGTTCCCCGCGAGGAGGCCGCCTTCGTCATCTTCACGTCGAAGACCGGGGTGGAACTCGTCGCCGACGCCGGCTGGCCTGCCTCGGGAACGGTATGTGCTATCGGCGACTCGACGGCGGCGGCGCTGCGCGACCACGGCTATCCGGTGGACGTGGTGCCCAGCGAGTTCTCCTCGTCGGGGCTCGTCGCCCGGCTCCAGTCCGAGGTGGCCGGTGCCCGTGTCGAGGTGGCTCGCTCGGATCACGGCAGCGACGTCTTGCTCGACGGGCTGAACGACGCTGGCGCGTACGTCCACGAGACAATCCTCTACGAGCTGACTCGGCCGGCCGACAGTGGGGTGTCGGCCGAGCGGGCCGCCACCGGCGACCTCGCGGGTGCTGCGTTCACCTCCTCGCTGACCGTCGAACACTTCCTCGCAGCGGCTGCGGAGCGGGGTGTCCGGGAGGCGGCTATCGCCGGCGTGAACGATGCCGTGGTCGGGTGTATCGGCGAGCCGACGCGCGAGACGGCAGAGCAGGCGGGTATCGCTGTCGACGTTGTTCCCTCGGAGGCGTCGTTCGAGGCGCTCGCACGGGGGGTCGTTGAGCGGGTTCGCGACCGGTAGCCGCGCTGGACGGCGGTCGGTCGGCTTTTCTGTCCGACCGGCGGAGCCGGGGGCGTGCGCCGCGCGTCGGGTAGCTGGCGATCTGTCGGTTCCGTGACGGGCTGGCAGGCAGCTGCCTCACTGTGTTACTATTCGGTGTTCGCCGCGACCACGTACTTCCGGTCGTCGTTCGGCGTCTCCCGGACGCTGATCGGCGTGCTCGCGGCGACGGCGACGCTCGGGTACACGCTCGCTCTCCTCCCGAGCGGCGCGGCCGTCGACGGATTCGGCGAGCGACGGGTGATGCTGGCCGCGCTTGCCGGACTCGCTGTCGCGGCCGGCCTGGTGGGCGTCGCGCCGACGTTCGCGCTGCTGCTGGCCGCGGCCTTCCTCCTCGGTGTGTTCTACGCCCCCGCGATGCCCGCATCGAACCGCGGCATCGTCGCGCACGCCCCACCCGGCCGGGAGAATTCGGCGATGGGGCTGAAGCAGGTGGGCGTCACCGCCGGCTCCGGAGCCGCATCGCTCGTCGTCGCCGGCGTCGCGGCCGTCGCCGCGTGGCAGTGGGGGTTCGCCGTCATCGCGGCTGTCGCCGGCGGCTACTCGGTCGTCTTCGCCGCCACATACCGCGGTACCGACGCCGGCGGCGAGTGGACGCTGCCGGATGTCGGCAGCCTCCGTGGCAACCGGGCGTACCTGCTGCTCGTCCTCGCAGGGCTGTTCGTCGGCGCGACGGTGTTCACGACCGTCGGCTACGCGCTGTTGTACGCCGACGAGGCCGTCGGCCTCTCGCCGGCGCTCGCCGGCGTCGTCCTCGCGGGCGTCCAGACGACAGGCAGCGCCGGCCGACTCTTGGCGGGCGCGCTCGCCGACCGGCTCGGCGGCGGTCGGGGGGCGGCCGCGGTCACCGCCGGACAGGCCGGCCTCGCGGCGCTGTTGTTCGGCGGACTGGCGCTCGACCCCGAGGCAGCCGTCGCTGTCGCGCTTCTGCTCGGCGTCGGGGTGAGTATCGTCGGCTCGACGGGGGTCTACTACTCGTGTCTGGCCGCGCTCGTCGGCTCGGACGAGGTCGGCGCGGCGACGGCCGGGGGACAGACGGCAATCAACGTCGGCGGCCTGCTCGTGCCGCCGGCGTTCGGCTATCTCGCCGACGCCGCCGGCTACGAGGCGGGGTGGATGCTGCTGGCCGTGTGTAGCCTCGCGGCGCTCGCGTGTATCCTCGCCGTCCGGGCGGTCGGCTAATCCTCGGGGTCGAGTTCCGACAGCGCCGTCTCCACGTGGTGGGGGGCGTGGCCGCCCCGTTCGAGCCCTCGCTCCAGATACCGCTCCAGCGCCGGCCGGAACGTCGGGTGAGCGATCGTGAGCATCTCGCGGGCCCGCTCGCGAGGCGCGAGCCCGCGCAGGTCTGCGACCCCCTGTTCGGTGACGAACACGTCTGCGTCGTGTTCCGTGTGGTCGACGTGGGTGGCGAACGGAACGATTCGTGAGATGTCGCCCTCGGCGGCTGTCGATGGGAGGGCGACACAGGAGACGAGCGCGTTGCGGGTGTAGTCGCCGCTGCCGCCGATGCCGTTCACCATCCGATTCGCCCGGACATGCGTGGAGTTGACGTGACCGGTCAGGTCCACCTCGACAGCGGCGTTGACTGCGACGACGCCGAACCGGTCGACGAGGCCGGGGGCGTTCGACACATCTGCGGGCCGTAACACCACCTGGTCGGCGTATCGCTCGAGATCGGCGAAGAGCCGTGCCTGTCCTGACTCGGACAGCGCCAGCGAGGTCGCACTCGCCGCCGACAGTTCCCCCGCGTCAAGCAGGTCCAGTACGGAGTCCTGTATCACCTCTCCGAAGTACGCCACCTCACGGTCGCCAGGGTCGAGCTGTTCGACCGCGAGCGCGACAGCGTTGCCAACGCTTCCGACGCCGAACTGGAGGTGGAGGGCGTCCTGGAGGGCCGGATTCCGGGTGAGTTCGTCCGCGAGGAATCCAGCGAGGTTGGCCGCAAGCGCCCGGTCGTCGGCCGTTGGGTCGCGGAATTCGTAGGTTGCGTCCGGGCGGTCCGTACGGACGACCGCCGCCAACTTGTCGCGGGGGAAGTGGACACGCGTGTCACCGACCCGCTCGCCCGTCCGGGAGACGGGAATCGGGGCACGCTCGGGCGGGGCCGCCGGCCGGTGGACATCGTGTAGCTGTTCGAGTCCGCGGGGCTGGGCGTCGTTCACTTCAACGACCAGCCGGTCGGCCGCTTCGACGACCGCCGGCGTGTGACCGAGCGACGTAGACGGGGCAAGCCAGCCGTCGCCGACGGCGACGGCCTCGACGACGGCCAGCGTTGGCCGGGGGAGGCCGCCATACAGCAGCTCGTCGGCCAGCGCAGAGACGTGTCGATCGTGAAATGCCAGTCGGCCGTCGTTGACCCGCGCGTTCGACACGTCGGTCCCCTGGTATGGGTAGCGACGTGTGATTGCGCCTGTCGACATCAGGGTGTCATCGATCTCTGCGCCCACGTTCCCGCCGCTGATAACCGTCAAATCGAGGTCGGCCGCGTCCTCGCGGGCCGCCAGCGCAAGTGGGACCGCCTTCGGGTAGCCGACGCTTCCGAACCCCGAGATGCCAAGGACGGTGCCTGGCTGAACGTCAGCGGCGACAGCCTCGGCCGACCGTACCGGGAGGCCGTCGGCAATCCGGTCGCTCACAGCTCCTCGGGCGTCGTTCCGACGCCTGCCGGCCAGCCGGTCGGCTGGGCTGCGGACGGCTCGGCGTGTTCGCGTTTCAGCACCATCGGCGTCCGCTTCAGCTCGAGTACCTGCTCGTCATCCTGGTTGTAGGCTCGCAGCTCTGTCTCTACGATTCCGACGTGGTCGCGCGAGTCGCTCTCTCGCTTCGAGAGCACCTCGCTTTCGGCGAAGATGGTATCGCCGTGGAAGACCGGCCCTGTGTGGCGGACGTCGTCGTACCCGAGGTTTGCCGTTGCGTTCGCGCTCACGTCGATGACGCTCATCCCCACAGCGAGCGCGATGACGAACGTGCCGTCGACGAGCCGCTCGCCGAACTCCGTCTCGGCGGCGTACGCCTCGTTGAAATGCATCGGGTTGAGGTTCATCGTCACGTTCGTGAACCAGACGTTGTCCGTCTCGGTCACTGTCCGCCCGTACGGGTGTTTGTAGATGTCGCCCACGGTGAAATCCTCGAAGAAGCGGCCCTGCCAGCCGGCCACGATGCGTCTGTCCGTGTCTGTGTCGTCGGTGTCGTCCGGCATACTCCTCTCGGGCGACCGCTCAGTAAAAAGCGTCCCGCGTCCTGGCGGGCCCGACGTCGCTCAGTAGCTCCGCGGGAGGCCGAGTGCGTTCTCGCCGAGGAAATTCAACGCGAGTTCCTGTGTCACGGGGACCAGCCGGGTGAGCCGTGCCTCCCGGAAGTAGCGTTCGACATCGTACTCGCGGGCGACGCCGAAGCCGCCGTGGGTCTGGACGGCGGCATCGGCCGCCTCGAACGCGGCGTCGGCGGCGAGGTACTTCGCCGCGTTCGCGTACGCACCCAGTCGCTCGCGGTCAACGCCGGTGGCGGCGGCCTCGGCGCCCCGATACGTCTCGCCACGGGCCGCTCGAAGCCGCGCGTACGCCTCCGCGAGCGGGTGCTGGACGGCCTGGTTCCGTCCGATGGGGCCGCCGAACACCTCCCGTTCGCCGGCGTACTCGACGGCCGTCTCCAAGGCGAGTTCGCCGAGGCCGAGACACTCCGCCGCGATGACGAGCCGCTCCTCGTTGAGCCCATCAAGGACGTGATAGAAGCCGCGGCCTTCCTCGCCGACCAGCCGGTCGGCCGGTACGCGCAGCCCGTCGATGTGGACGCTATACGAGTGGACGAACTCGCTGGCTGTCTTCTCGATGGGGTCGAGTTCGATGGCGCCCTGGTCGCGGGCGTCCGCGAGGTCCACGAGAAACAGCGAGATGCCGCGGGTGGCCTTCTCGACCGCCTCGCGGGGGGTAGTCCGGGCGACCAGCAGCAGATGGTCACTCTCGTCGACCCGCGAGGTCCAGATTTTCTCGCCGTCGACGACGTACTCGTCGCCCTCGCGACGGGCTCGTGTCTCGATGGCTGTCGACTCGGAGCCGGCGTTCGGCTCCGTCAACCCGAACGCCTGTATCCGTGTCTCACCGGCGGCAACTGCCGGCAGTAGCTCCTCCTTCAGCGACTCGCTTGCGTACTCGACCAGCGGCACCGAGGTGTAGACAGCCCCGTGGACGGCCTGTGCGGCCGCGAAGCCGCCGCCGTTGGCGGCAATCTCCTCCATCATCACGACCGTCTCCGTCGTGGCCATGCCGGCACCACCGTACGCCTCTGGCACGAGCACGCCGAACCAGCCCGCCTCGGCCAGGTCGTCGACGAAGTCGGTCGGATACTCGCCGGTCGCGGCCCGCTCGCGCCAGTAGGCGTCGTCGTAGTCGGCACAGATGTCGCGGATGCTCTCGCGAACGAGCCGCTGGCGTTCCGAGAGCGGAACCGAATCACGGAGTGGAACGTCCATGCGGGTGGATAGCCCCCCGGCCACATCAACGCTCGCGGTCGCGACTCGGTTTCGGCGATGGTGTCGTCCGTGCTGTTGGCCAGCTCGGTGGCGGCCTGCCAGACCGTCGTCTCCCTCGTGTGCCGCGGTAGCCGGGCGCGTGAACTGCGCCCGTGGTTCGCTCGCACTCTCCCGCCCGGAGCGTGCAGACGGGATTCTGTCCGTCTCCAGTCACTCTCCCCCCGCGTGCACGCAGAGACGCCCACACGCTGGGTTCCCGTGGCGACCGGGCCGGTGAGAACCTGTTAGTTGGAGGTGGGCCGCGAGCGGCCCTCGGTGACGCCCTCGTCGCCTTCTGTCTGGTCGTCGGGTGGGTCAACCCCCTCGACGGCCTCGGCGACATCCGTCTCCTTCTCGGTGTCGACGTGCCAGCGGTCGACGGCACTCTCGTAGTCGGCCAGCCGGTTGGAGACGTGTATCTTCAGGTCGTCGTCGTTGACGCCGATTTCGAGCGCGTAGTCGTCCTCGCCGAGCCGGGCGACGTTGGCGCTGACGAGTTCGTTGTCGAAGTAGTAGGGGGCGATACGGGTCATCACGTTCTTGTAGACGGTTCCTTCCACTTTCCGGAGGGCTTTCCGGCCGGCAGAGTCGGCCGCCCGCGCGAGATGTCCCACGGACTCGCGCCACTCTCCGACGGCCTCGTCGGGGTCGTCGAGTTTCTCGTAGGAGTCGGCAAGCTTGTCGCCGGCCGCACGGACGTCCTCGTCGGGATCGACGCCTTTGCGCTCGCCGGCGCCCTCGCCGACGCTGGCCTGTTCTGCGGTCTTCTCGTTGACGTCCTCGTCGAGCCGTTCGTGCTGTTTGGGGCGCCACTCGTCGAACTCCTCGAGGGCCGACTCGGGGACATCGACATCGTCGCGCTCGCGGGCCACGTCACGAATCGCGCGGGTGACCCGTTCGCCGTGCTCGACGATGTCCCCCCACGACCCTCGTTCGCGGAAGCCCGCGACGCTCTCTTCCATCACTGCTGGATTGTCGACACAGCGGGTTAACCTTTCGGCGGCTGCGGCCGATGCGGTGGGTTATTGACGCTTGCCGCCTCGCACTCGCGTATGACAATCGAAGACCGCGAGGACGCCTATGTGGTGGACCACGCGCTCGCCAAGCACACTCTCTCCCGGCTCCGGTCGGCCGAGACCGAACAGGTGAGCTTCCGCAAGGGGCTGGTGAAGCTGGGGCGCATCTGTGGCTACGAAATCATCGACGGCGCCATGGAGACGGAGTACGTCTCCATCACGACGCCGCTGTCGGAGACAACCGGCGAACGGGTCAAAGGCCTCGACGATGTCGTCATCGTCAACGTCCTGCGCGCGGCGACGCCGTTCGTCGAGGGGTTGTTGAAGGCGTTCCCCCGCGCGAAGCAGGGTGTCATCTCGGCCGGCCGCGACGAGGAGGCCGGTATGAACGAGGACGGCGAGTTCCCTATCAGCATCGACTACATGAAGCTGCCAGACATCTCCGAGGACGACACCGTCATCGTCGCGGACCCGATGCTCGCCACCGGCTCCACGATGACGGCCGTGCTGAAGAAGCTGCTCGAGGGGGCTGACCCCGAGCGAACGCTCGTGCTGTCGGCGGTGGCGGCGCCGCCGGGGCTCGTCCGCGTCGACGAGGCGTTCCCCGAGGTGGACCTGCTCACCGTCGCTGTCGACGAGCGGCTCGACGAAGACGGCTTCATCGTGCCCGGACTGGGCGACGCCGGCGACCGCGCCTTCCGGACGACCTGAGCTCCTGTCACGTCTACGGGAGCAGGCCTCCGTCTCGCGCCCGCTGTACTCAGGAGAGTCGCTGTCGTCGCTCCCGCGCCTCTGCGGCCGTCGCTTCGTGGCCGTCTACGTCTGCCAGTTCCTCGATTGCCTCCAGCGCCCGCACCGAGTCGTCGAGGAAGGAGAGCACGTCTCCTGGGTAGGCGTACAGTGAGTAGTCGTCGCCCATCACGTCGACGATGGCATCCGGGCCGAGCCCCTGTTCGCGCAACTCCAGTAAATAGCGGATGAACTTCCGTTCAGGGTGGCCACAGTGGGGGTTCGACTGGCAGTCACAGTCGAGAAAGTCCGTCGCGAACTCCAAGACGCGGTCCTGCGTAGCATCGTCGAGATTGGCGAGTTCCTCGCCCTGGAACAGCAGGTCCAGCGTCGCGCCCGCGAAGGCGCTCTTGGGGATAGATGTCTCCAGTTGTGTGGCTATCTGTCGGTGGTTCTTCAGATATATTTTGTCGGTGATAGCCACGGGTAGCGAGATTAGCAGGTGGCTGGTAGAAAGTGTTGTGCTCCGGGCTCAGTCGCTCTCGGCTGTCGGTGTCCCTTCTGCTGCGGCACGCACGGCCGAGAGATTCGGTTGGTCGTCGGGGCCTGCTGCGGTCCACGCGTATCGAATCGTCCGGTCTGGGGCGACGACACCTGTCGCCCGCTGGGGCACCGCCCGATGGCCCTCGAACTCGTCGGCGAGGACGCCGTACGCTTCGGCGACAGTCCCGTCGGTGTCTGCCAGGAGCGTGAAGCCGATCTCGTTGCGCTCGGCGTACTCGCGGTGACTGTAAACGCTATCTGCGCCGACGCCCACAACGACGGTCTCGTCTAGCAGTGTCAGCCAGTCTGCGTCTCGCAACGAACACCACTGGCTCGTGCACGCCTGGTGGAAGTCGACGGGGTAGAACACGAGGACGACGCTCCACCCGTTGTCGGTGTACTCAGTGAGGGTGTGACTGCCGATGCGGCCGGCAGTCGTCCCGGGGAGGTCGAAGTCGGGGGCCGTCTCGCCGGTATCGAGCATACCTGTGGCTACTGCGGCGGCAGGTATAGCTGCCCGTCGCCCGTGTGTCACTCACACACGCGACCGAAACGGGCTCGGCGTCATCGGTGCCGGTGGCCGGGCGTTTATTCCCCTGCGGGCGAATGGCCGGCCATGGCAACCCACGAGCAGGGTGACCCCGCTGGGGACGGGGCCGCCGACTACGACTACGCCGGCGGTGACGTGGCCCGTCCGGAGCTGGTCGACGCGCTGGCGGCCCGGGTCGACGGCGACGTCCGGTTCGACGAGTACTCGCGGCAGCTGTACGCGACAGACGCCAGCGCCTACGAACAGCTCCCGGTCGGGGTCGTGCTCCCCAAGTCGACCGCGGACGTGGCCGCCGTCCTCGAGTACTGTGCCGCCGAGTCGATTCCCGTACTGCCGCGGGGCGGCGGGACGTCACTGGCGGGGCAGTCGGTCAACGAGGCGGTCGTCCTCGATTTCACGCGCTACATGGACGAGGTGTACTCGGTCGACCCCGATGCCCAGACGGCGACGGCCGCGCCCGGGGTCACCATCGCGCGGCTGAACGAGGCGACCGCCGACCACGGGCTCAAGTTCGGCCCCGACCCCGCCTGGGGGGACAAGAGCGCTCTCGGTGGGGCTATCGGCAACAACTCCACCGGCTCTCACTCACTCGTCTACGGCAAGACCGACTACTATCTCGAGGAGGTCGAGGCCGTGCTTGCCGACGGTACCGTCACCCGGTTCGGCGAGATCGAGGTCGAAGCGTTGCGCGCCGCGGCCGACCCTGACGCGGCTGATGTGCTGCCGCGAATCTACGCCGCGGTCGTCCGGATACTGGACGACGAGGCAGACGAGGTAGACGCGCGCTATCCGGACCTGAAGCGGAACGTCTCTGGCTACAATCTCGACGCCCTCGTCGACGACTTCCGTGGCCAGCGGCCCACCCCCGACGGGACAGGGATAGCCCCAGACAGTGAGCCGGGGACGGTCAATCTCGCGCGACTGCTGGCCGGCAGCGAGGGGACGCTGGCCGTCATCACAGAGGCGACCGTCTCGCTGGAGCCGGTCCCCGAGACGAAGGCGGTTGCGTTGCTCACCTACGACTCACTGCTGGACGCGATGGAAGATGTCGCGGCCATCCTCGAGCACGGGCCGTGTGCCGTCGAAGTGATGGACGACACGCTGCTCGGGCTGGCGCGTGACACTCCGGAGTTCGCCGACGTCGTTGGGTTGCTCCCCGACGGTACCGATTCCGTCCTGCTGGTCGAGTTCTATGCCGAGGATGACGACCACGGCCGCCAGCAGGTGGCCGACCTCGTTGCCGACCGCGTCCCCGGCGCCGACACCGTGGCCGCCCCAGGTGAGGATCGGGTACGGACGGACGAGCCCACACACGCAACGGCTGCGATGGAGGCGCACGACGCGGAGCAACGCACGAAGTTCTGGAAGATGCGCAAATCCGGGCTTCCAATCCTGCTGTCCCGTACGAGCGACGCCAAGCACATCTCCTTCATCGAGGACTGTGCGGTTCCCGCCGAGCATCTCCCAGAGTACGTCGCCGACTTCCAGGACGTGCTCGCCGAGCACGACACATTCGCCTCCTTTTACGCCCACGCGGGGCCGGGGGTGCTGCACGTTCGCCCGCTCGTCAACACAAAACATCTTGAAGGCATCGAGCAGTTCGAGGGTATCGCGGACGCCGTCACTGATCTCGTCGTCGAGTACGGCGGCAGCGTCTCCGGCGAGCACGGCGACGGCCGCGCGCGGACGCAGTGGAACCGGAAACTGTACGGCGAGCGACTCTGGCGGGTGTTCCGCGAGCTGAAGTCGGCGTTCGATCCCGACTGGCTGCTCAACCCGGGCAACGTCTGTGGTGACCACGAGCTGACCGACAACCTGCGGTTTTCCCCGAGCTACGAGTTCGACGCTGGCTTCGATCCGGCGCTCGAGTGGGCCAACGAGAACGGGATGCAGGGGATGGTGGAGCTGTGTCACGGCTGTGGCGGCTGTCGCGGCCATCAGTCGACCACCGGCGGTGTGATGTGTCCCACCTACCGTGCTGCCGAAGAGGAGATACAGTCGACACGCGGCCGGGCGAACATGCTCCGGGCGGCGATGAGCGGCGACCTTCCCGAGGACGAACTGCTCGCCCCGGACTCGGAGTTCGCTACCGAGGTCCTCGATCTGTGTGTCGGCTGCAAAGGGTGTAAGGTCGACTGTCCGTCCGGGGTTGATCTCGCGAAGCTGAAAGCCGAGGCCGAACACGCTGCCCACGAGGCCAATGGGCCCGGCCTTCGGGCCCGGATCTTCGCCAATATCGACGCACTCTCGCGGTGGGGCAGCCGGCTCGCGCCGCTGTCGAACATCGTCCCGAAGCTGCCAAGTGCCCGTGCCGTGATGGAGAAGACACTCGGAATCGCCGCCGACCGAACGCTGCCGACGTTCCGCCGCAAGACGTTCGTCGACTGGTTCCACGAGCGGGAACCGACCGTGTCGCCGACGGAGGCGGACCGCACCGCCGTCGTTTTCCCGGACACCTACACCAACTACAATCGGCCCGAGGCAGGGAAAGCAGCCGTCCGTGTCCTAGAGGCCGCGAATGTCCGCGTCGAACTCGCGGACGCCCGCGACTCCGGACGGCCAGCCTACTCGAAGGGGTTCATCGACACCGCCCGCGCAGCGGTCGTCGAGAACGCCCAGACGCTTGCACCGCAGGTCGCCGCCGGCAAGGATGTCGTGCTCGTGGAGCCGTCCGACGCTGTCCTGTTCCAGTCGGACGCGCTCAATCTCGTCGGATCGGACCACGAGGCGCGGCCGGCTGTCGAGTCGGTCGCGGCGAATACCTATGGGCTCTGTGAGTATCTTGATGCCTTCCGGCTCGACGACGCTGTCGACTGGCGCGGCGACGGCTCGCTTACCTATCATGGTCACTGCCACCAGGCCGCCGAAAAGAAAGACCACCACGCGGTGGGGGTGCTCAGGCGGGCTGGCTACGCCGTTGATCCACTCGATTCCACCTGCTGTGGGATGGCCGGCTCCTTCGGCTACGAGGCGGAACACTACTCCATGAGTATGGCTATCGGCTCGCTTCTGTTCGACCAGGTGGCAGCCAGCCCCGGCGAGCAGGTGGTCGCGCCGGGGGCCTCCTGTCGCTCGCAGCTGGAGGCAGCCGACGAGACGCCCGCCCACCCGGCGGAGGCGCTTGCCAACGCCCTCGGGGAGTAGCGGCAGCTTCCGTAAGGTATTCAAATACCGGCAGGCTACCTCGGAACGTGTCCGGGTTGGGGTAGTGGACTATCCTTCAGCCTTGTGGAGGCTGAGACGCG
>NZ_JBDGTV010000018.1:0-31004 GCF_042216475.1 Halosegnis sp. | reverse complement strand
TCGCCATCGTCGCCCTCGCCGGCGCCGCGCTCCTCGCGCTCCGGCGCGACTAACGACTGACGGCTAACGGCTAACTACCGGTCGCCGGACCGGGCATCTTCCGGCTTCGCAGTGCGGTGCGGTGCCATTCTTTCGACGCGCTACACGGAGAGCGATAGCGCCGTCCCACGGTATAGCAGTGACACAATCTGCTAGCCAGGCAGACGACCGGGACAGCACGGCTAAGACAATCGACACACCTCGCACCGTGGATGAGGGCGCGTATCTGGACAGCGTTCGTCTCCACGCCCGCTTGCTCCCCGATTCGCGACGCACCATCACAGTTGGAGACCGATACAATCGACACCAGCAGTAGGCCGCCGATACGTGTCACGGGAGCAGAACGAGAAGGCACTTATTACCACCCAGCAGTACCGCATGCATGGATCGGCGGACGTGGCTCACCACCAGTGTCGCTACGCCGAGGGTGCTCCTCGGCGGGTGTGTCTCTCAACGTAGGCAGAGCCTACACCGGCGACATCACCGACCTCGAGGGAGACCGTGACAGATTCCGAACGACAGGCCGCTCACGGAGATGGTACCACCCGCACCCGCTGGCCTCAGGCGAACGATCGACGACGAGCCAAGTACGGCAGCTCGAAACGAGCACGAGGCGACCGCAATCGTCTCCGCCTCGTATCGTGACGACGACGATGCAGTACTGGACGACCGAACCGTCCGTCTCTTCCGCTTTCAGGATGCGGCCGCTCCGCGTCAAATCCTCGTTGACATCCTGAACAACATCGAGTTCGACTCCGGCCGTGTAGGAATCGGCGTGCTTGCCGACAACGTTGGAATCGTCGCTGCGGCGCCACAGCGCGAGCAGGCGACCGACCTTCTAACGGCCAGCCCCGTCATCACGGACAGTTGCCTCGAGACTGCCGTCGTTTTGCCGACACGGACCCGGACAGCGGACGATGACACACCACGACAGACTACCGGGGAGTGACTGTCCACATCGGCGGCTTGTCCGTGGACTGTGGCAGTCGGAGGGCAACGACCAAGCGAACAGCTGATCGAGGCCGGCATGACCATCGGGCTACTGTATCCCAGCCGACTCAGTGATAGAATAGATGTCTACCGCACGAGCGAGCGACAGTACGGCATCGTCTTAGGAGTTCACGTTCGTGACCCGGAGGTACACCTCGTGGGCCGTCCCGTCGGCGAAGTAGAACGTGACGGTGATGTCGGCATTCGACGCCGAATCCGCGAGATCGTATTTGATCTTGGTATTGCCATTGTCGAGCGCGCGGAGAGAGGCATCTAGCACTACCCCGTTTTCGAACGTCGCGTCTGTGTCGAGGGCGTACTGTGACCCGTCGAGTTTGATCGTGCCGGTCGCACGCGTCCCGGTCTGATTGGCGCCATCCGTCGACCGTGGCTCGAGTTCGACCTCGGGCGAGCTGGGTCGCTTGAGCTTATCGATACCATTCACTGCCGAATTCTGGTTGCCGGGCGTACTCACACTGATATCCGTTACCGTCTTGCTCTCGCCATTGGCAACCTGCAGATCGAACGACAGCGTCGACGTTTCAACGTCTGGTGCCGATCCGTCGACGGTTTCGACGCCGGTGGCCGGCGCTGGCGGTGGCGAGTCACACTCGAAGGCGACAGTCACACGGCCTGTCATCCGACTCGTCTGCCAGGTGACCGGGGCGTCTTCTTCCAGTTGCTGGATGCGATCGACGAAGTTGGTGAACGAGTCCGTCCCGGTGCTGGGGTCGTTGTAGTTGCTCGACTCGAAAATATCAATTTCGCTACCATCGTAAATAGCGGTGGCAGCACTGGCCGTCAACGTCGCACTATCGCTGTTACCGTTGCCGTCGTAGATTTTGACCTGCTTCTTGTTCCACGACCCGTCTGTCGCACGTGCCAACTTCACGTCGACTGTGTAGCTCTCGCTTTTATTATCGGTGAGCGTCCCGGCGATACGGATGACCTCTCCCTGCAGGTTGTTGCCATTTGGCTTGCTCGCAGGCTTGCCGTCGGAGAGACGCATCTGATCTGTACAGGTGATGCCCTTCCACAGGCCGTTCTCCGTCGAGAACGTAACCGGATTATCGCCGTTCTCGTAGTTCGAGATGCCTCCAGTCCCGGCGCCGCTGTTCGTGGTGTCACCACCGCGGCCGCCATCGTCTGTGACGAAGTCGTTACCGTAGGCATCAACGCCGGGCGGACTAGCACCACCAACACCGATGGTGAAACAGCGAATCTCGTAGTCGCTGGGAATGCTGCTGATGGTTACAGTCGTCCCAGAAGCTGAGATATCGCCCGCGTATGACCCGTTGACCAGCTCGTCTTGCCACACTGATTCAGGAAGCTCCGTTGGCAGCCGAATCTCGTTGACCTGCTTGCCGCTCACTTCGCCGATAATGGTACTCCCTTCCAACTGCACCGTGACGGGCGTGATACTAGCACTCGTCGGGAGTGTACCGACCAGCCGATAAATATCGATCTGCTTGCGATCCGTGTCGATAATCGTCTTGGCCGAACCACCCAACAGCGCGACATTACCAGTGTCCCCATCCCGGGCGTAGACTTGCCCATTCTCGTAGTGGATTGGCTGCGCATCGAGATTCGCGTAATCTGGATTGTACTGAATGCCGTAGGTTGAACTGCCACCACACACCTCACTCGCGAGGTTCGTCCCCGTCCCTGACTCACTGATGACGACTGGCTGTGTCTCAAGCCGTTGCTGGAGGTGGCCGGTGGCTGGCGGCGGATTGATTGCAATCACGCGCGCTGGGTACTGCACACCCCGGTCGACGGTCGTCGACCGTGACCCGTTGAAACCAGCGATCGAAGTTATTTGGCTTCGCAACCCCACCATATCAGTCTGTACCTCGTCGACGTAATGGTTGAATTCGACCTCCCGATTCTCCTGTGGAACGACCGTTGCCTGATTGACTGTCAGCCCGATAACGATGAAGCTGAAGACGAACAGCGCACCGATAACTGTCGAGACACCACGAGAATCGGATATAAATGTCGCGTGGTCACGATTGCCATCACCCCCCATTCCTCCCGTATACAGTCTGTTATCACTAATAAATATCGCCAGGGGTTCACTGCAACCGGGACACCGGTTGTCATTCTGCAACGTATGGGAGTCCTCCGGCGATACTGCTATAATGGCTGGTCGACAGATTGGAGTATGGATTTCGCGGCGGCGGAAGAGAACTGCACGCGCGTGCTGTCGGAGGTGAGTGCCGCGGTTGTCGTCGACCGGCCGTTCCTCGAGCACATCCTGACAGCCGTGATTGCAGACGGCCACGTCCTCCTCGAGGACGTGCCCGGGACCGGCAAGACGCTGACCGCCGGCACGCTCGCCGAGTCGCTCGGCCTCTCGTTTGCACGGATTCAGTTCACCCCGGATATGCTGCCGGCGGACGTCACCGGCTCGAACGTCTATAACGAACAGTCGGGTGACTTCGAGTTCCGCGAGGGCCCCCTGTTCGCGAATATCGTGCTCGCCGACGAGATCAACCGTGCCCCGCCGAAGACGCAGGCGGCACTCCTCGAGTCGATGGAGGAAGGACAGGTGACGATCGACGGCGAGACGCACCCGCTGCCGGAGCCGTTCATCGTCCTCGCGACGCAGAATCCCGTCGAACAGCAGGGGACCTTCGAGTTGCCCGAGGCACAGCTCGACCGCTTCTGGATCAAAGAGTCCATCGGCTATCCGGACCGCGAGGGCGAGACGAGGATTCTCGACCGCCGGGCCGACCGCGAGGCGGGGACGCCCAGCGCGGAGGCGGTGCTGTCGCCAGCAGAGGTGGGTGACCTACAGACGATTCCCGAGCAGGTCACCGTCGACCAGGAGTTGCGCTACTACATGACCGACATCTCGCGGGCGACCCGCGACGACAGCCGCGTTGAAGCAGGCGTCTCCCCACGCGGCACTCAGCGGCTGTTCGAACTTGCACGGGCACGGGCCGTCCTGCAGGGGCGTGATTACGCCATTCCGGCCGACATTCAGGACATCGCGGATGCGGCACTCGCCCATCGGCTCGTGTTGACGCCCGAGGCGCGGGTTGCCGACACGTCGAAGCGCGACATCATCAGCGACGTCATCACACAGGTAGAGGTCCCGAAGCTGTCCGAACAGGACCCCGACGAGGATGGCTGACCACGAGTCGAGTCCATCCCGACGCAACGCGAGGCCTGCCGCGACGAGTGTGCGAGGAGCGCAGCGACGCGCAGAGCGTCGTTACGTCGGCCGGGCGGCGTTGAAGCCGAGCAACAGGAGGATGACGCCACCCAGCAGCAGGATGAGGATGAGCGGCGACTGACCGAGCGTAGACTCGGCGGCCGCCGCCGTCTGGAGGAGTGTCGCGACCGGGCGCGTCAGGTTCGTCACGACGATGACGAGCGCGGCAGCGACACCCACCACGGCGAGACTCATCCCGTGATGAACGAACTCGTTGGGCGTGACGGCCAGCCGCGTGTCGAGATCCCGCGCCAGCTGCACGCCGAACTCGGCGCTGTCCCAGATGAGGAGCGCACCGCCGATGCCCACAGCGACGAGTGCCGTCTGCGAGAGCGACGTCGCAGCGACGATGACGGCCGTCACGAACCCTGCGCTTGCGATGCCGGCAAAGGCACGCGTGTCGGGGATGAGTTGGAGACCCCGCAAAACACGGACCGTGACCAGTGCGGCCAGTAACGGCGCGAGCGCGCCGCCGATAGCCCCGAGCAGGAGCGCCTTTAGTCCGACAGTCGTCACGGCGCTGAACACCGCCGGCACGGTCTGCAGTCGGGAGAGCAAGAGGCCTCGAGGCGTCGCGACTAGGATTGCAACGACAACGCCGACGGCGGGCAGCAACCGCATCGTCGACCGTCCGACCGTTGCGAGTCGCGCCGCGCGAATCCAGCCCAGGACGGCGAGCCCGAGGCGGACGAGACACGCAGCGACCGCGAGCCCGATGGCCCCCGCGAGCACGAGGGGCGAACTGAACACGGGGACGACCACCTGCAGATAGACACCGACTGCCCCGGCGACGGCCGACGACGGCCCGCCGGGCTTCACTGCCGGCAGGGTCAAGACGGTGGTCACAATCAACAGGAAGAAGACGGCCGTGATACTCCGGCGAATCGCACGGGACGGCACGAGGTCACCGGGCGTCAGCTCGAGGGCAATCATCGCCCGGAGGAGGCTATTCCCCGCCAGGAGCG
Source organism: Halosegnis sp. (assembly GCF_042216475.1). Lineage (NCBI taxonomy): Archaea > Methanobacteriati > Methanobacteriota > Halobacteria > Halobacteriales > Natronomonadaceae > Halosegnis > Halosegnis sp. The sequence continues at coordinate 25,790 of NZ_JBDGTV010000018.1, read as the reverse complement.
CCGCCAGGACGAACAGCAGCACGACCGGCGGTGCTGCAACCGGTATCGTGGTCAGTCCCCGGAACGCCTCGCCGCTCACCTGGAGTGCGGCCTGACTGGCCGCACGGATACCCCCAACTTCGACTAATGCGATACCGCCGGCGACCACCCAGAGGACGACCACTGACCGCACGAGTGCGCGACGCACACGGCGCAGTGCCGGCAGGGACGCACTGCCGCTCGCGAGCAGGCCCACGGCGTACCAGGCCCCGACGAGCGCACAGCCGGCGACAATCGTGAGCGGCCCACGGCCCTGGACGAGCGGCAGCCCGATCGCGAGGAACGCAAGCGCCGCCCCGATGACGGCCGTCGTCCCGAAGACGAGCCCGAGCACGTGCCGCGTGTACAGCGCGTAGCCCCCCACTGCAATCAACAGGCTGCCGACGATACCAGCCGCCGCGACCTGGCCAAGCCCGGTCCCACCCACAGTCACCACGGTCGCGATGCCGGCGCCGAGCAGCATCATCACGGCACTCAGCACCGACGGGAGGTTTCGGGACTGATCCGCGTGGCTCATTGGTGGGCCACCTCGTCGAGGATGCGGTCGAGCGTCACCGCCAGCGGCTCGGCCGGGTCCCACTCGATGACGGTGCCGTGACTCCGGAGCGTGTCGATACGAAGGGCCCGCTCCCGTCGCGCGAGTTGCTGACCGATACTCTGGTGCGTCATAACGGTCGGCGAGAGGATGCTCACGTCGTGGCGGTGGGCCCGAAGCGCCCGCGCCAGCTCCATCGGCCCGTCGTCGAGCAGCGACGAGACGAGCAGCACCTGTGCGTTCCCGGGGAGCCACGCGATGAACTGCTCGTAGCGGGCGACCGGCGGGGTATCGAGCGACTGGGCGCCACCATCGGCGGCCACGGCTGTCTCGCCGTCGAAGACCATGTCACCGCGCGCCTTGTGGTCGCTCCCCGCGCCGACGTCGAGCGCGCGCAGGTCGCCGCCGAGGAACCCGACACCGACCCGATTCCCGGTCTGCAGGAGGGCGTTGAATGCCCGCTCGCCCGCGTACATGGACAACTCCGTGAGCGTCGGTTCGCCAGGTGCCGTCCGTTGTTCCTCCGACCGCCGCTGGTCCACGACGACGACCATCGTGACCGACCGGTCCTCGCGGAACTCGACGGTGGTCAACTCGCCGGACTGGGCGAAGCGACGCCAGTCGATCTGGGTGATCGAGTCGGTCGGCTGGTATTCACGTGTCGAGTGGAACTCGATGCCGCCAGCGCCGGCCTGCGACGTCACCCGGCCCACGTCCCGCGCGGTCTGGTCGGTCAGCGGCACCTCTTCGGCCGGAATTGCACACGTGAGCGTCGTCTCCACCTCCGGCTCGAGCTCTGCGACATAGCTCCCGCTGAACGAGTAACACACGACCGTCGGCGTCCCGAAGTGGTGTGTGCCCCGGCGCGCCGCCACGTCGTAGCTGAACGACCGGGCTTCACCGGCCGGAATCACGAGCCCTGCGCGTGGGTCACCGTCGACGACACCCAGATCCTCCGGGAGTGCATCGACGATACGGAGGTCCCGAATCAGCGAGTCGGAGTCGTTGGTGACGGTGACCGTGACGGTGACGTGCTCGCCGGGCTGTGGCGACGCCGGCGAGAGGTCGCGCGAGATGGTGACGGCCGAGGGGGTGGCAATCACCACACGCCCGTAGAGGAGTAGACCGATGGGGACGGTCGTCGCCAGCAGTAGCACCGGCTCCTGCAGTGCGATGCCGGCTCCAGCGAGGACGAGTCCGGCGATGGCGAACACCTCCCAGCGGTCTGTTCGGTGGCGTTTCATGGCTCTGCCTCCGGATTGGTGACGAGTTCGTCGGCCACACGCCGATACTGTCGGACGAACCGTGGCTCGTAGCTGAACCAGTCGAGGATGCGGAGCCACAGCGGCTGGTCGACCTCGTCGCTGAAGAACGCCGCTACCGTCTGGCTGTCCGTCCACGTCCCTGCCTCGAGTGCCGTCTCAGCCTCGGTCTCCGAGCAGCCGTCACGGCGCGTGACGTGCCACACAGCCAGCGCTCGCAGGTCTGCCCGGAGGTCGTCGGCCGTACTCGGCGTGACGCCGTGCTCGACGGCCGTCTCCAGCTGTGCTTCGATGTCGGTTCCGATGATGTTGTCCGACGGTGGATCGTTGTCGGGATACGAGATCGTATCGAGCGTGTCGGTCTGTCGAGACCGTCGGCCGATCGTCGCCGTGGTCACGCTGAAGAACAGCGCTGTCGCCCCGATGATGAGGAACAGTTGGTCGGGCGCCGTGATGAGCCTCGTCAGAGGCTCCTGGACGCCGACGGGAACGAGCGTCGGGCGACGTTGGATGACGATCCCTGCAGCGAGCAACGCGACACCACTGCCCAGCCAGAGCCAGCGCCGCTTACGCATCGTCGGTCTCCTCCGATGGTGTCGATTCACTGGCCTGGACGAGCCGCTGTTTGGCCTGCTGTACGGCCTCGACCCGGTCTGCCGGATTCCGGTGGCCGAACTGGACCTCTTGGTAGGCGCGGGCGATGGTCCGCGCTGCCTCGTCCGGATAACCGGCCTCGACGGCCCGGCTGATGACCGTCCGGATGCGTCGCGGATGGCGAACCGACGCGCGTGCCAGCAGTGTGTTCCACGCCTCGAGAATCGTCTCGATGGCGGCCCGTTCGTCGGTCGAGAGGTCGGCCAGCGGCTGGCCAGCGATGGCCGCTCCAGTGCGGTCGAGATCACGCGGCGTCGACTCCGCGTCGGACAATTCACGACGGAGCCGCCGGAGCCACGCCACAATGTCGGCCGGGAGCGTGCGGAGGGCTGCAAGCAGCCGGCGGGCGAACGCCGCGCGCGACTCCTGGAGTTGGGTGATGGCGTCCGTCAGCGCCCTGCTGGCGCGGTCGAACAGTTCGACCAAGGTGTGGGTGAGCGAGCGGGCAAGCGCCCGCGTGCGCCGTGCCACGCGCTCGAGTGTCTCCCTGAGCCGGGCAAGCGCGCCACGGGTATCACCGGCCGCGCCCCGGAGCCGACGGCTGAGGTCGAAGCGCGCCTCCGCGAGCAGGATTGGTACGACTACGATGCCGAGGATGAGCAGCCACCCGAGCCACACCCGCTCGATCTGGGTCGTCCCGGTGACGGCCCCGCGTGCGGCCTCGACCGTGAGCGACGCCTGCGGCGGGAAGACCGGAATCGTGAGCTGTGCCGTCCCGTTCTCGGTCGTCTCGACGGTCGTACCACCGCCGGTGACCGGCAGCCCCGAGATGGGCGTCGACTCGATGGTCGCCGTGACGGTCGCCGAACTCCCGGGGAGAGGCACAGGCAGCTCGGTATCGGTCGCCAGCGACACATCGGTTGGAACGGCCGTCTCGGTCTTGCCTCGGACGGCCCCGCGCGTGACCGTCACGTTGAGCGATTCGTTGAACGGGACCGTCAGATTCAGCGCGCCAGCGTCGTCCGTTCGGCCGACAGGCATGCCGTTCCGGTAGACGCGGGCATTCGGGATGGGGTCGCCGTTCACTGTCGCGGTCGCGACGACCGACTGACTGGGAATCGGCGTCGAATCGAGGGTAACGGACGCGGTTGTCGCCAGACTCCGCGTCGTCCCGGCGCGGACCGGCCCCCGGACGACGGTGATGTTGACCGTCTCTGTGTACGGAAGTGTGATTGTGGCAGTCCCGTCCGCCGACGTGGTAGTGGCCTGCTCGCCGTTGACGAGGACAGCCGCGCCCTCGAGTGGGAACGATGCGACGGTCGCCGTCACCGAGACGGACGTGCCTGGCGTCTCGCCGGCCTCGACATCGAGTGCGGCCGCGGTCGTCAATTCGAGTGTGCGTTCGCCGCTGGCCTCGCCGCGGGTGGCGTTCAGTGTGACATTCCCTGCGTACGGGTAGGTGACCTCGGCATAGCCCGTCTCGTTGGTCGTGTACGTCTGCTCGCCAACGGTGAGGGTCGCGTTCGGCACTGGCACGCCGTTGATGACTGCGCGGACAGTCCCGGCCTGTCCGGCGACGGTCGGGCCGTCCGTGAGCAGGTCGATATCCGTCGGGACGGTGATGACAGTCCCGTCGTCGCCGGCCGCCAACGTGCCGGCCGCGGTCGGTCCCTGGCTTGGTATCGAGGCGGTGACGGTCCGCGTTCGGGGCTGAACCATGAATGCCCGGGTCGCTGTGGCTGGCGCGCTCCGGCGAGCCGATTGCTCGGTCTCGACCGGCGTGATATGGTAGACGACGGTCGGCGCCCCCGGTTGCAACGACCCGCTAATCGCGTTCGATGATGACTCTTCGGCCGCGCCAACAGCCGACTCTGACCCGGAGCTGCCCGAATCCGACGGCGTTTGGCCTGACGACGGAGTCCCCGTCGCTGTCGTGGTCGATGTCGGCGTTGGTGTTGGTGTCGGCGTTGGCGTCGGTGTCGATGGCGAGACGGGGGCGTAGACGGTGATATTGAGTTGCGACGCGTACGGAACGGTTCCGCGCACCTGTCCGTTCGCGTCGGTCGTGCCGATTGCGTCGCCATTGAATCGCACCTGATGATTCTCCAGCGGACGACCATTCCGTGTCGCAGTCACGGTGATGGTGTTCCCGGGGACGACCTCGCCGCTCGTTTCGATGGTCGCATCGATACGCTCCCAGTCGTCTGTAGCCACAGCGCTGGCGAGCGCACCAGCCGTCCGGACACGCGTGTCGCGCGTGTCGGTCAGTGCCGACCCACCGGCCGTGTCACGTTCGGTCTGACGGTCCGGCGGCGTCGGGTCGAACGTGACCCACCCGACATCTGGGAAGTACACCTCGACCCAGGCGTGTGCGTAGGCACTACGAACGATTGCGGTCCCGTTTGCTGCCGTCTCCGAGGGTGCATATCCGACGACATAGCGAGCGGGGATATCCTGCGTCCGCAGCATCGCCACCATGGTCGAGGCGAAGTACTGGCAGTAGCCGCGGTCCATCTCGGTGACGAAGTTCGTCGCGATGTGGCTGTCCGGGCGGTTGACCTGCAGCGAGTATACCTTGTTCGTCTGCAGCCAGTACTCGATCGCGACGGCCGTCTGCAGCGGTGTCGTCGCATTGGCGGTGATCTGGTCGGTCGTCGCAGCGAGTTGTGGCGGCGTATCCGCGGGAAGCTGTGTGTATCGCCGCTGGAGATCGGCCGGGTACGCCCGCCCCGATGCGTTGAGTTCGCTGACGGTCCAGTCGACACGCGCGGTCGTAATCGTCAGTTCCTCACCGGCCGCAAGCGGCTCTGTTGCGACGATACCACCCGTCGAACGAATCTCGAGGCTGTCAGCCGGGATGCCGTCGACGGCGACCGGCTGCCAGGGGGCGGGAATCTGGCGGCTCGACTGGCGCAGTTCGACCCGGTACTGTTGTCGCGTCGTGTCGGGAGCCGACGCATCCCGGGGGCCGGTGTACGCGCTCGTCGCCGCGGGCCGTGCCCAGCCGGTCCCGTTGTATTCACTGTAGGCCGCTGTCCGCCAGTACGGCTGAGCCACCGGCCCGACCGTGCCCGCGGGCGTACTCGACGAGTCGCTCTCTTGGGCTGTCGCCGTCTGCTCCCCACTCGCGGTTCCACTGGCAGTAGATGTGCCTTGGCCACTGTCCGTCCCGCTACCGGTCGGCGTTCGACCGGCAGCTGTCCCGGCCTCGCCACCGGCCGCTGTGCCAGCACCTGTGCCAGCACTCGCCGTGCCAACTCTGGTCCCGGTTCCAGTACCCGAGCCGGATTCACTCCTGCCGCTGGCTAATTTCGGCGCCGATTCGTTCCCTTGGTAGGATGTCGCACTGATATTCGACCACGCAAGATTAACGCTCTCGGCGGTAGCGCTGCTGGCCGCACTCCCGGCGCCACTCCCCGCGCCGCTACCGGTGCCAGCACCCCCGCCACTCGCAGTGCCCTGCGCGGCAGGCACCTCCGCGGCGGTCCCGCCGATACTCGGACCTTGCAGCCCCTCCTGGCCCAACAGCGGCGCTGCGACGGTGAGTCCCGTGACGCAGAGGAGCGCGAGAAGGACGGATGTGACACCTCGTCGCACAGCAGGACGTCCTATCGAACCTACATACACGCTCGGATTGTGGCAAGGCCATCGGACTTGCCAAGTGTCTGCTGCTATCTGTTACCGCCTCCGTCGCTATACACCACGGCAGCGGGGCGCAACGGTTCCTATTCCATCAGCTATATCATGAAATATTCCGTGGAGCGAGTATGCGAGAGTGGAGCGGCGGCGTCCGCTGTGTGTGTAGCCTAGTCGTGAGTCTCCTGTTGCTTCTTTCCCTCGCGAGCACGCCTGTGGTAGCCAGCGCGCCGACAGCGCAGTCGAGCGTGTCACCGACGGTGGCATCACAGCCCACGGCTATTGGGGGCACCAGGACGGCACAGACGGCGACGGCAGCGAACGCGACGGCCGCACCAACTATTCAGGCGACGCAGACAGCCGCACTGACCCCGGACAAGCCCGGCGAGTACAGACTCACGTTGTCGTACTCACTTCCCGACAATCTTCTCGAATTCTACGTCCAGAACTTCGAGGACGTCAATGCGACCGTCGTTTCGACGAACGGGTTCGAGCTACGTGACGGCGAATACGAGTGGGACCAGGAGACCACCAATCCATCGATTACGCTCAGTCGCTCGGTCAACGATGGCGCGTCGCCGCTTCCGTTCGGCGCAATTAACATCGATACCGGCTCGTGGGCTCTCGCCAGCGATCTCCCGGTGGGCGTCCACTGGGTCTACGAGGGCGGGACGCGAGCGCCCGTGTTCGAGCGTGACTTCCAGTTCACTGGAGAGGGAATCGGAGGCGACTCTCTCGCGTACCTTGGCCCATACAAGGTGCGCGAACGGACGGTCAATGGTCAATCGATCAAGGTCGTCATTCCGAATGCGACCAGCGGTGTTGATGCCGACCAAGTACTGACGCGACTGGCCAACGCGCGGACCCGGCTCCGGACCGACAACGGCCCGTCGACCGTGTACGGGATTGCACTCCCCAGTGGAATCGAGACCGAGGCAGCAGGCACTGCGTCAGGTAACGCGTTCTTCGTCGCCGGCAGTGGGCGCGGCGACGGCGCGACGACCTGGGCCCACGAGTACATCCACACCCAACAGCAGTTCTACGGCGAGCCGACGTGGTTCGTCGAAGGCAGCGCCGACTACTACGCGGACCTGTTCGCGTACTACGAGGGCCGCTGGTCGTTCGAGCGGTTCCACGACGCGACGGCCACCGACGCCGATGCGACGGTCGTCCTTGCAGACGTGTCGGACCCGCGCAACGGCGGCTACACCAAGGGACAGCGGGTTACGGCGGCGCTCGACCAGCGGATTCGCGCGGATACCGACGGTCAGAAATCGCTCCGGGCCGTGTTGAATCGGCTCGCAACTGCCGAGAGCCCAATCACGAACGACGACGTCCAGACAGCTGCAGAGGCGGTGACCGGCACCTCCTACCAGTTGTTCTTCGATAACTACGTGTACGGTATCACCGCGCCCGATGTCCCCGACGAGCCGTCGGCGTACGAACCGCTCACCACGGTCGACAGTGACGGTGATGGCGTGAGTGACGCGCAAGAGGCTGCGTTCGGCAGCGACCCCCTCGTCGCCGACACGGACGACGACGGCCTCGCCGACGGTCGGGAGTTAGACCTGGGGACGAGTCCGACAGCGGTAGACACAGACCGGGATGGACTCAGTGACGCCGAGGAGGTCGACGGTCCGACCGATCCAACCGTCGCCGACACGGACGAGGATGGCCTCGACGATCGACGTGAGACGATGGGTGACACCGACCCGATTGTCGCCGACACGGACGACGACGGTCTCGCCGACGGTCGCGAAGTCAACCTGGGCGCCGATCCGTTGACTGCGGATACGGACGGTGACGGCGTCAGTGACGGTGACGAGGCAGGTGTCGGAACCGACCCGACTGCCACTGATACCGACGACGACGGACTCTCCGATCAGCGCGAACTCGAACTCGTGACGGACCCGACGGTGCGCGACACGGATAGTGACGGTCTGGCTGACGGTCGCGAGGTCGACCTCGGCGCAGACCCGAACAACAGCGACACCGATGGCGATGGGCTCGCCGACGGTGACGAAGCCGATCGGGAGACGGACCCGACAGCCACCGACACTGACGGTGACGGGCTGTCCGACGCAGACGAAGTGGCCGACGAATTGAATCCGACGACGGCCGACACGGACGGTGACGGACTCAACGACGGACAGGAGGTTGAGGCTGGCGCCGACCCGACGGTGGCTGACACTGACGGCGATGGCCTCAATGATCAGGCCGAGGTGACGGCCGGGTCGAATCCGACAGTTCGTGACACTGACGGGGACGGCCACACAGACGCCAGTGAGGTCGCCACCGGAACAGACCCAGACAGTGGGACAGGGCAACTCCAGTTTTGGATTGCGAAGCTTCTGTCACAGTTGTCTGGCGGCGGATAGCCACGCCCGGCTGCGTGCAGGCTGTCCCGAATTGCTGGAATCCGGGTGATGGTATGGAGGACGCACTCATATTTCTGGTAGCCGATATGTCACTGTAGTATGCCGACACTGTGCGCCCTCTGTCGCCGCCGCATCCCACACGAGCGAATCAGCGACCCGCAACCGTCAAGAAGCACCACCTCCTGCCAGAGCGGCGCTCTGAGTCGCCACCTGTCGAACTGTGTCGACCCTGCCACGAACAGATTTACGCCCTGTTTACGAACGAGGAACTTCGAGAGGAGTACAATACCGTTGAGTGACTGAGGAACGCACACAGGCTGTCGGAGTATCTGTCGTGGATTCGTGGAACGGACAAGCTCGACATAGAGGTTGACACGAGTGAACACCGGTAAGCGGTTGTAGCTCGCGACGGGCAGGAATGGGCCAGCTGGCCTGTCTGTGCCACTGACGGCCTCGTGATGGCCCCTCTCGTTATTTTCATGTGAAGCGAGCCTTGGAAGTATGTATGCAAAGAGTATAGTTGGTCGTTATTCACTGCCAGCCCATGCACGGGCATGGACGTCTCGCACTGGTAGTCATTATCACTACCATCGCAATCGCCGGGAGCATCGGCAGCGCAACAGCCGCATCATCTGGTGGCGTCAACATCAGAAATCAGGCCGACAGCGAACCAACGGCGCATACGTGGAACACGACGCTTGCAAGTGGGTCGAACGGCACACTCTCCTACGTTGTTGTCGATTACTCTGGGACCGGCGCTGATGTCAGCACACTCCCGGCAACCGTTGGCGAAATCACGGTGAACGGAACGAGTGTGAAACCAGCGAGCATTACGCGCACGAGCGAGACCCTCAATATCACGCTGGATTCGACCGTCACGGTGACTGAGGGCGACCGAATTACCTTCGCTATCTACCACATCATTAATCCGACGACACCGAACAGCTACACCGCCAATCTCACGCTGAAAAACACGAGTGGGACGTTCGGAGGTGCGTCGGAGAGGTTCACGATTCTTGATGGCGGTGACCTTAATGGGACAGTAACCAACACAACGGGGACAGCGCTCAGCAACGCGCAGGTCACAGTCATCAATGCGACGACGGATAACTTCGTGACGACCGCGGTCACAGACGGGAGTGGAACCTACTCAGCGTACATCCCGGCTGGGTCGTACGACGTGGTATTCGATGCGGGTGGATATCTGCAGCAGTTCGTGTCAACCAACGTCACGGCCGACGCTGAGACCGTACAGGATGCCACTCTCGAACGAGTCAGCTATATCAACGGCACTGTGACGAACGCGACTGGTGTCACCGTTCCGAACCTCGGCGTGGCGGCATACAACGCCAGTACGGGCGCCTTCGTCGGGAGCACGATGACCGATTCAACTGGAAAGTACAGTTTGCAGGTAGGAACTGGCAATTATAGCATTTCGGCGAACAACGAGACCTACAGCGGTACTGCCGAACAGGTCCAGATCTCGACCGTCGGGAGCAACGTTACTCAGAACCTGAGCGTCGTCAAGAAGGGTTCCCTGAACGCGACAATAACCGATTCGAACGGGACGGTAGTTGATGGGATCACCGTGTTCGTTGTCAATCGAGTAACACAGAACGCGAAACAAGCGACAACGAACGCGAATGGGAACGTTTCGGTTGCTGTGGGCCCCGGTCAGTACGACCTTGTTGCAGCCAACAATCCCGAATACGAGTTCGGTATTAAGGCAAACCTCACGGTCACCTCAAGCGAAACGACATCCGCCCGCCTCAACCTGACGGCGGTTCCAGACACGGGGACGATTAGCGGGCAGGTGGTGACGTCGGACGGCACGCCGGTCGCAAACGCACCGGTGTTTGCTGGCGACACCAGCTACCGGTACTACAATTCGACGATGGCCGATTCGAACGGGCAATTTAGTGTGTCTGTTCCGGCAGGGACCTACCGGGTTCGGTCAGATCCGACGGGCCTGCCCACGGGACGGGTCAACAGCGTTTCAGTGACGGCCAATGAGACGACCACCGTCGAGATCGTCATCGACCAACCGGCGTATATCACCGGACAGGTAACGAACGCGTCCGGGCCGGTCCCGAGTGCGGGCGTCCTTGCAGACAGCGGTGACGGGTACTTTTTCGCGAGGACGAACAGCAGTGGCTACTACAACATCACGGTCAGCCCGAACAACTACACGGTGTCTGTCTTCACGAGTGGGCAGGACACCTCTTCGGTATCAGTCAATACGACAGCAGAGAATGTCTCGTCAGCGAACTTCACGCTGGTCAAGACGGAGGTATTGGCCAAGTCGGTCACCAAGGAAACTGGCCCCGGAGATATGTCGAAGATTGGTGTGAACGCCAGGGTTCGGAGTGGGCTCCTCCGGATTCAATTGGTAAACAAGAGTCAGACAGAGGGGAATCGTGTCGGGGCACCGCAGGAACTGTCGACGTTAGGTGTGACCAAGGAAACAAGATTCAATATCACAATTACGGTGTCGAACTTTACTGCCGACTCACTGCTCTGGGGTATCGACAACGCGAACTATACCACGACCCCGAACGCAACCACAGATAACGCGACCGACATCACAATCACCGGCCAGCCAGTCACGCTCCAAGCGACACGCGCGAACGGGGCGACAGTCGGACCGCTGTTGTTCCGGTCGCCGAGCGACGTGCAGTGGCCGACGGACCGGTCCGATCAGGCCGACGAAGGCTTCAATCAGACCGTCTACGTTGGTATCTTCGATCTCAGTAACGTTCCGAGCGAGGTGCGGGACACGCTCCGCGGCATCAGCGTCACGACGAATGCACAGGCATTCTCGACGCCGCAAATCGTGAACAACAGCCTCCGCATCTGGATTGCTGGCCCCTCGACGACGGTCGAGGGGAATCAGCACACCGGGTTCTACCAGGCGACGATTCCAGACAGCCAACTCAACGAGTGGGGCGTGGACGACCCGGAGACCGAACTGGACGTACTGTACAAGGGGTCGGAACGGTCGTTCACCGTGACCGAGACCGCCGACGGAGCGCGCATCCGCATCGAGAACATCAGCTACTCGGCCGGGTTTGTCGAGGTCGAACCGAATGCAGAGGCAGCCACGAGCTCAACGACAGCAACCGGAGGCCCAACCCCGACACCGACCCCAACGCCGACGCCAACCCCGACGCCCACAGAGACAGCAACGGCGACTCCACCCGCAACTGAGACGCCACCCCCGACATCGACGTCGACGCCGACGCCAACCCCGACGCCGACACAGACTGCTAGCCCGACGCCGACCGTTACTCCGACAGCCACGACACCGTCACCGTCGTCAACACCCACTCCGACAGCACCTGAGACGGCATCACCAACACCGGCAGCAGACGCCGATGAGTCGGCGCAGGCGCCGAGCCCGACAGCGACGCCCGGTCAGCCAGGGTTTGGGCCCCTCATCGCGCTCGTGGCGCTTGCTGGTGCTGTGCTGGTGGCCATGCGACGCATGTAGGCGTTCGCTAACCCCTTGCTTTTGCGCCCATAATCGAGTCGGTAGCGATACTTGGGGGCTCTAAGCCAATGCTATATCAAAACGAGAGGGCGGGTCACTCAGAGATACGGCTCGCACACGCGCCGCACACCTTCCTCAAAATTGACCGTCGGTTCCCAACCGGTTGTGTTCTAAAGCTTCGAGCAGTTAGCCAGCGTGTCGTGGACATACCCTTCGAGAAAATTCTCGATGTGCTCCAGCTTGATATCCGTCCCGAGCTCGGCGTTGATACAGTTGCGAGCGCATACCTCCGCGTTCAGGCGGAGGGCAAGCGACACTCGGCCCGCTTGTCAGTACCATTCAAGCCCGTGGCGCGGGGTCTCTCCGATGCTACAAATCCGGTGAGAGCCGTTCCCGAACCACAAGGGCTGGTGAATCGCGGTGGTCCACACGGCGATGACATGGGGTTTGATAGAGCGTCGCTGACCGCGCCACAGCCTTGCGAGGGAGACACCCGAGCGTTCCCCCGGTATGTCGCCGGGTCCCTCCGAGTGCGGGGTGGAACCGACGGGCGACGGCCGCCCGACTCCGATGGTCGGATTCCTCCGCGTTCACGCGGAGGAGGATAAGAACTCAATCATGGTGGTCAACTATCCCACCCTACTCGCTCGCGCTACCGCGCTCGCTTCGTTGCGGGTGGGGCTTGTCCGTGGACTCGACCTCTGAAGCGTCTGTGTACAGGGTGTATCCCCGAATCGGTGTCACGGTCCCGGACTCGAGGGCGTATTGACTGACACCCCTCCCACGCGAGGACTGCTGCTCACGTCGGAGATACACATCTGCCACGTTCTTGCCAGCGTTGTAGTTGGCGTGATTCTGACTGCCGCATTTTTGACAGTTGAACGTATCGCGCGATGGGCGATTGGTATCGTGGATGAACCCACACTCTGCACACCGCTTGCTCGTATTCTTCGGAGTCGTCGTCTCCACGAACAACCCTTCGGCTTTGGCCTTGTACTCGACGTACTCGGACAAGCGGTTAAATGCCCACTCGGAGTGTCACGCAGCGTCGGGCAGTCGCTCACGGATACCGTCTAACTCCTCGAACACGGTACCGGTACAGTCGTAGCGGAGAGCTTCTTCGACGATGCCGTTGGCCACGCTGTGGAGGACGTGCTTCGCGTGCTCGTCTTTCCGTCCACTCACGGCTTCCAGCGTGCGGTGTGCATTCTGTGTGCCACACTCTTAGAGGTCGCTACGCACGCACTCGAACTCCCGTCGCTTGTGGCTGAGTTCCCCAGTCAAAAAAGCGGGCTGTGCTGGTGACGGCGAGTTCGTCACGCCGAGAACCGTTCCGTTCTCGGTCGCTTCGTTGGTAGCCTTGGGCTTGCGGAAGCCAAGATGCGCGTACCACTCTCCATCTCGATAGTGGAGTGTGGATTCCGTCGGTTCACATTCGTCACTGTCGAGATACCGGTGTGGTAGCCGTCCTCGTCGTCAGGAAGCACGAGGTCGGCACGAACGCGCGAGTGGTCGCCGTATGTGGTGAGCGACACGTGTTCGTTCTCGGAGAAGACAGTCATCGTCCGACTGTCGTAAGTAACAGTCGGACTCGGGTACATTGGTTTGTTAGCTTTCTTCCCACCTTGGCGATGGGAGATGCAGGATTTGACGTTCTCGGCTGCTTGGTGGCACGCGAGGATGGCGTGCTGGCTGCTGAGACTGGGTTTGTTCGCGTACGTCGTCATAGGCGAGCCGTTGCACGTCGGACTTGGAGAGACACCGCTCTCACGCGTTGTCCACGCAAGCTGGCAGCCCCGTTTCCACTCCTCAGTGGTACCTCGGAGGAGTGACTCGTCAGTGGGAGACACGGCGAGCCGTGTAATGCCGGTTCGGCGGTGATAGTCGTCCAGCGCTATCATTAATGTAGTGCTGAAGTCGATTAATGGCTGGTGATTGTCGCTTTCTCCCCGCCCTGCTGCGCTACTCTCTCGCTCCGCTCGTTGTATTGCTCCGTGAGGACGGGGACTCCACTCGCAAAAAGTTGAATCAGCAGGTGTGACCTCCTCCTCGCCGTAAACGGCGAGGCTTCCCACGGCACCGCACCGCTGAGTTGGGATATTTGCTGGTTTACGACGTGTCGGCATGACAGGCCGATGGCGGGGCCACACCGCCGTTACTCCTATCCCGGCAGGGGACTCGGAGTTATCTCGCAACCGAGACACCACAGCGGTTCGAGAAGGGTGTCTCGAACATCGAGGGCCTCGGAGTCCCGATATTGTGCATTTGGGTGGGCGGTGTGACCGCCTCGGTGTCTGTCACAATATGAACTGAGATTACCTAAATATCCGTATCAGCGCCAGAACGTAGTTCGTAGAGGAGTTGTCGGATTCACGCCCGCCGTGAACGGCGGGATTCTCTCCTCGCAGAAAGATAGTCGGCTGACTCTCGACAGCGTCAGTCAGGAACCACAGGCTGGTACCACTCTCAGATCCGCATATCTATAGATTTCAGTCCACATAATCAGCCACCATCCTTATTGGTAGTATCTTCTTACTATATCGGAAGCGACGCCACTCGACGGACGCACAAGGGCCGATTACCCCCATACTCGGTCCCCGTACAAACGGCGTGCTGTCAGTCCAGATCGGGGGTGCGGTGGCCCATCGTGGCCGGCTGACAGCCGCTCACCGTGTTGGTGTCGTGGAGACAAACCATGCACATCAAACAACTATTCGACGACGATCAGGCGGTGTCGCCGGTCATCGGTGTCATCCTTATGGTGGCCATAACGGTGATTCTGGCTGCCGTCATCGGCACATTCGTCCTGGGACTCGGCGACCAGGTCCAGAACAACGCACCGAGCGCCAGCTTCAATTTCGATTTCAATGATAATACTATCACTCACGGAGGCGGTGATACAATCACAAAATCAGAAATCACTATTGTAAATGGAGACAAAAGCTCGGCTCCGTCAAGCATCTCCACCGGCGAGACGGTAGGGAGCATTAACTCCCGCCTCAGTTCCGGAACAAAGGTTCAGATCGTTTGGAACAACCCGAACGGACAGAGTTCACAGGTTATTGGCGAAGCTGAGGCCCCATAACACCATATGAATATTAAGAGATTATTTGATGATGACCAGGCAGTATCGCCGGTCATCGGGGTCATCCTTATGGTAGCCATAACGGTGATTCTGGCTGCCGTTATCGGTACGTTCGTGCTGGGATTGGGTGACCAGGTCCAGAATAATGCGCCAAGCTTCCAGGCCACGTATAGTTTCAACCCTGCGGGTGGTGACGGGTTCGAAACGGCCGCTAATTCCGACGGTGACGCGTTCGATGTTGCTCATGGTGGCGGAGACACTGCTGACCTAAGCAATTTCAAAATCGTCATCAACGACGAATCACAGTCAGACTTAACAAGTTCTGGCGCTGTGTTAACCAGCGGCGGCTCGAGCTCGTTTAGCACAGGCGACTCAATCACCGCTTCTGAAGGTGCTGGCACAGGCGTGACGTTCGTTAGTGGAGAAACCGTGAGCCTCATCTGGCAAAATCCGAATGGCCAGAGTTCACAGGTCGTCTCCCAGACGACCGTCCCCTAACCTGACGCACACCGCGTCAGTCCTTTTTTCAGTACGACAAGGCCACGCGTATGCCACTACCCGACCGCCATACACGCGAGCGCGCACTCGCGGAGACATACAGCACCCGTAGCAGTGCGAGTGTCTGGGAGCTGGTCGAGCAGTATCGACAGGTCCAGGAGTACGTAGCCGATCACCCCAACGCGGGCTCAACCGCGGTCGCGAGGGCGCTCGAGCTCCCACGCAGCCGGGTTCGGCCGTGGCCCGACGATGGGATGCCCGATGCCGTCCGGGCTATCGAGACGGCTGCTCGCAAGGGATGGCTCGATGCCGCACCCGGCGACCGACCGTGGGCGGGCCTAACCATCATGCACGCCTGGATTGTCGGCGGTGGCGCGATTACAGCCCGCAACTGGCGCCCCCGGTTTGCGGTCGGCGATGACGATCCCGAGGCGGCGCTTCGCGCAGCCGCCCGTGCTGTTGACGTGCAGGTCGCTGAGCAACACACAGACGCGGTCGGTCGTGGCCGTGAACTGGCCGTAACCACACACGGCGCGGTACTCGGTCGGTATCTCGGTGGCGTCCTTGATGTGCCGGTCGGGCCGAAAGCCGGCGGTGATCAGTCACTGCCACAGTGGCTTACGGCCGCACCGTTCGACACGCAACTCCGCTGGGCACGCACGTATGTCTCGCTGCGGGGGACCACTGTTCCCGAGGGCCACGGCTATCGGCTCCAACTGAAGGAGGAGGGGCGGCCAGCAGCGTGGTTCAGGCAGGTTGCGGCGCTGTCTCGCGAGCTGATTGGCGACCCCAACAAGCATCGTGACGGGCTGGTAGATTGTGCGGTTGCACGACCGAACGGTGGCGATGCTGGATGTAGCCCCGTCACTCCCAGGTTGAAAAAGGTCCAAAGTGGGCCGCCACTCGACGGACAATCGAGCACGCCACTCTCCACACCGGCGCGAGCGTCATAAGGGGGCAGCGCCACTGAGAACGCTGTATGCAGTAAACCACCCCCTAGCTGTCCGGTGGTTCTAATCACTGTTCGGCGAATTTTCGATAGCCTGGTGCCACTGCGCATTGACCTCCGGCCATATCTGCAACCGTACTGATGACCCTTATCGTGGAAGTCACAGCAGCGACGTACGGATGACACACGGCTGTGTGGGCCGAGGGTTGATCGATACTTCGGCAGTTACGGGCGGAGCCACTGCTCTCAGCGGTCGCAAAAGGCGTCCAGCGGGGACGCCCACTCGACGGACACTCGAGTCACACCGGTCCCCACGCCGGTGTGTCGTGCGCCATCACAGTGGCGCGCAGCGCTTCGGCGGCGCTGTACTTCATTCAATAGATTGGAATTACAAATAATACCGGTGACTGTTTCACTGCGTGATAGCACCCATTTAGTTAGTAATAATTTTCAATTGAACATCATTTCGTCGTCTGAAAACCGGGCCACAGGCACTCTCAGCGGCCCCGCCAGTCGGAATCGTGACGGTTCGTGTGCGTAGTCGAGTGGAACGGCCACAGCCGACGATAGCAATCGCTGTGCTACATGAAGCGACGCGCGACGCGCTTGACCGGCTCCAAATCGACGCCCAGCTGCTCTTCGGCACTGTTGACGAGCATGACCTCCTCCTCTTCGATACCACCGAGTCGGAGCACGATGAGTGCGTAGGCGCCGAGATACACGACGAACAGCCCGACAACAACCGGCAGCGTCACCGTCAGGTACAGCCGGGCGATGGCTTCGAGGAGAAGGAGGACGCCGGCTGCGGCGGCCGTCGGGAGCACCAACGGGCGCGTGAGCGGTTGGATGCCTGTCGCGCGGTACAGTTGAATCGCGTACAGGACGTTGAGCAGGCCGTATGAAACTGCGGTCGCGATGGCAGCACCCAGGAACGAGTAGCGCGGAATCAACACGATATTCAGCCCGACGTTCAGCGCTGCCACGATGACGTTGTCGTACATGATGGCCCGGGTCCGGCCAATCGAGGTGAGTGCACTTGCATTGAAACCGCCGAGTAGTGGCAGGAAGAACCCGATAGCCAGAATCGCCAGCGCTTGCGCTCCCTCAGCATACTCCGCAGTGAAGGTGAGTGTGATGACGAGCTGCGGATGGAAGACGAATAGCAGGAAGAGCGGCAGTGTTCCAGTGACGACCCACTTTGTGGCCACCTGAAACGTCCGACGCATGTCTTCGGTGCGCCCCTCATCATGTAACTCTGAGAAGACAGGCATAAAAATGAACCCGAGCGCGACGAGGCCAGTATCGAGTAGGTTCGCCAGCGGATAAACGACGTTGTAGATACCGACCGGGCTGGGGCCGACGAGCGCGCCTAGCATGAAGATGTCCACGTCCGAGAGCACCGCTGCCATCGCCGCGGTCACGACGAGCGGTGCGGAGAAGCTCAGCAACTCTCGGTACTGCGGGCTCCACGCGACCGACCGGTCAAATACAGATGTCTCACGGGCAATATACACCAAGCCAGCAAGCCCGGCCAAAAGGTATGCCAGCACATACGCGACCGCGACACCGAGACTGCCCGCTGCAACCCCAACAGCAACAAGAATGCCCAGAAATCGAACGACTGGCAGCGTGATATTCTGGATGAGCGCGCGAGGGAGTGTCTTCTGGAGGCCCTGAATGCCACCAACAGCGTATCGCATCAACGCCGCAAAGGGGATTCCGAGCGCAAAGATGCGGAGCAGACGGGTCGACTCCGGCGTATCGAACACGCGTGCGAGCGTCGGCGCAGCGACGAACACGGCGACTGTCGCGACCAGCGAGACGCCAACAACGATGCGCAGCCCAGTCACGAGGAGCCCACGCCGAGCTGCTGGCGTCTCCGTCCGCGGAAGATACCGCCCGATACCGCGGTCGAGTCCGACGACGACGAGCAGCGAGACGGTCGTCAGGAGGGTGATACCGAGGGATAACTCCCCGTAACTGGTCTTGCCGTAGACGATTGCGAGTACGAGCTTGCCGACGAAGGCTGTCCCGAGTTCCAGCACGAGCCCGGCAACCAGGACAGTACCACCGGTGAAGACGGTCCGAATCGCGCCGAAGCGGTCATCACTCATCCTGAACCGTGCGACGGTGGAGGGGTATCATCAATCTCGCTGTAGGTCAGGCCTCTCCGGCCAGGAGCGCGCGCCACTGCTCGAGTGTACTACTCGTGTCGAACTGCATCGCCGTCTCCTGAATCGTCTCCGCACCCCACTCCTGGTTGGACAACCGGTCGAGTGCCGCTCGGAGATTGTCGGCCCCGCGCTCGTAGAGGACGCCGTTGACGCCAGGCTCGATTTGGTACGGGGTGAAGCCCTCGGCAACACCGACGACAGGCTTCCCACTGGCGAACGCCTCGACAGGGACGATGCCGAAGTCCTCCTGTTCAGCGTTGAACACGACCGCGTCACACTCGGCGAGCAAACGGTACTTGTCGGCCTCGGAGACGTACCCGAGGACGTCAACGTTCGGGCCGGCAGCCGCGCGGACATCAGCCTCTGCCGAGCCCGTCCCTGCGATCTTGAGTTGGTAGTCTGTGTTGTTGACCACCTTGACGACATCCTGCACGCGCTTCCCTGGCTCGAGCCGCCCCAACGAGAGGAGGAAGCCTTCGCTGGGCTCGTGATAGTAGGCATCGGTATCGATCGGCGGATAAATAACGGCTGTCGACGCCCGCCGATAGTACGTCTCCAGTCGGCGGCCAATCACCTCGGAGTTGACGACGAAGTCGTCGATGCGGGCCGTCGAGGTGGTATCGAGTGTGCGAAGATACGACCGCGCCATCCGCTTGATCCAGCGAATCGGTGCGGCACTCTCGGCATAGCTCGCCCGGGATTCGAACAGCCACCGGCGCGGCGCGTGGAGGAGGTGGTAGCGCTGCTGATGTGGCTCGTGGATGACGCTCTTCGGCGCGTCGCCGGTCGTGATGACGGCGTCGTGGTGTTTCGGCACCTCGAAGCTGCTGTAGGCCGCATCGAACAGCAGGCTCCGGAACGGGAGCCGATTCAGCAGCCAGCCGTACCGATCCCAATCGTCGCCGAACTCAATGACCTCGACATCCTGCTCAAGCGGCTCGGTCTGGCGAAGCGTGTAGATCGGCGCATCGAGCCCCTCGGCAAGTGTGCCAGCGTAATGCTCACCCCCACCGTGGAACGTGATTGGCCGATGAATGATGCAGGGGTCGGTGAACGGCGGTTCGGGAATGGCCTTCATCTCAGCTTCCCTCCGTTCCGTGGCGATACCCGACGACAGCGCAGGTGGGACACGCGGTGCTGAGTGCTGGCGCGCTGGTACTCGTATCGCTGTCCTGTGGGTGACCGCTCTGACCTAATTGTGGGCGTGACCGCTGTGGTGACGGTACGGCTGGTCGACGCAGCGTGCGACCGTCGACAGTTTGTGCCCCCGTCGTTGCAGTGAACCGGACCAATTTGACGAGACATTTACTCACGTCCTCATAGGTGTAGTGGTTGCGCAGCGTGCCAACACGTCTGCGTCTGTGCCTCTCTGGTCCACCGCGTCGGGCGGTTCGGCTGGCGTGTCGAGGTATTGAGTCGCGAGTCGGTGGGAGCTGGACACCTCTCGTGAGGAGTATCGTGTGCTACAACACGCCGCATACGCTGTGAAGTGAGCGGATAGCCGGCTCGGCCGCTACCCGGTTGAGCCCAAAAAAAGCCGCATTGCGTGTGTCCGAATCGTATGGTAACCGGATCGGAGACCCGGCGGTTCAGCCGTCGTCGTCAGTCACGCCGCAGGGCCAGCAGGGCCGCCCCTGCCAGCGCGACGAGCGCCAGTGCCGCACCGAAGCCGGGCTGGCCGGTCGACTCGGTCGGCGTCGGCGTCTCCTGGTCCATCGTCGGCGTCGCCGTCTCCGTCGGCGTGGCCGTCTCAGTCGGCGTTGCCGTTGCCGTCGGCGTTTCCTCCGCTGGTGTCGGCGTTGGCGTAGCAATCGTCAGCGTTGCCGAGTCGGTGACGATGTCGCCAGCCGACGTGGTGTACGGCCCGTCTTCAGCCCCGTCACTGGAGACGAAGTCGTACGCTTCGTTACCGTTGGTGTCCAGGTGCGGCATGGCGACGACCGTGCCGGCGGACTCGTACGGCTCGTCGAGCGTGACCTCGACGTCAGAGTGACTGCCGGCCGCGAGGTAGTCGCTGGTGCCGCGGACGGAGTCGAACGTGGCGCCGTCGAGCAGCGAGCCGTCGTGAATCGTGACGAACCCACCGTCCGACAGCGACACCGAGTCGACGGTCACCGTAGTGCCATCAGACGTCTGGTTGCTGATGGACACCGTTGCGGTCGGTGCTGCGCGCACCGTCCCGGCCGTTTCAGCGTTGTCGGTGAAGCCCTGCTGCGGGATGGTCACCGTGAAGTTCTGGCCAGCGTTCGTGTCCGAGAAGTCCAGCGTGGCGCTGAACCGCTGGTCGGTCGTCACCTCGACCTCCTGATTCTTCAGGAACGGACTGTCACCGGTCGCGCGGGCACGCACACTCAGGTTCGTGCCGGGGGCGACAGACGTGCTCCCACTGATGGTCTGGCCACTCGCGTTCGTGACCGTGATCAGCGGGTTACCGCTGGCCGTTTCTTCGCTCGTGTCGAACGAGACGGTTCGTTCGACGACGGTGTACGTCGAGGTGACCGATTCGTTGGTCGAGGTCAGCTGGCTGCCCTTCCCGACGAAGAGCGTGGCCTCGAACTGATCCTCGGCACTGGCGCTGACGTTGTTGTCGTCGAAGTCGTTGTCTTCGCCGCTGTTGGGGCCGACGCCGTACTCGTTGGCCTCGACGTCGTAGCGGTTGAAGATGGCGGCGTCGGTCTGGAACGCGACGTAGACGCGGTTCTGGGTGTCGTTCGTCACGACGTTGATCGCGCCTTTATCGGCTGCGTGGGCCAGGTTCAGGACCTTCGGATCCTGATTCGCACCGGGGTTCGTCTGGACGACGACCAGGTCGATGCTGTTCGTGTCCAGGACGTTGGCGAGTGCGCCCTCTGCGGTCGTCACACTGCTCTTGTCGAGTTCGGCCTGGACGGCACCGTAGACGCCGGAGATGGCGAACTCGTGGACGACGATGTCCTGGCGCGCGATGGTGCTGCTCTCCGTCAGATTACCGGCGTCACGGAACTGGGTGACGTTCTGGACGGAGGTGATGCGGTTGAAGTCCTCGTCGGGCAGCCGGTTGATCGTCTGGCTGTCCGTCGACCGCTGACCGATCGCGAGCGTTGCGACGGCCTCTTCGTCACCGCTGATGGTGACATTCATATTGTAGTCGGCGGCGTCGAGGACCTGGTTACCGGCGTCCGTTCCAGCGCCGACACTGAGCGTGTCGGTGGCGTCGTCGTCGCCGTCGGCGACGATGCTGAAGCCATTACTGCCGGTGCCGGCGGTGTATGTGTTGATGCGGACCGTCACTTCACCGTCTTCGTCGGCGTCGGTGACGGTGACGGGTTTCTGGTAGTTGACGTCGCTGCCGCCCACGTTGAGCGTGGCGGTGTCGGTTCCGCTGAGGTCGATTGTGACCTCGGCAACGTCACCACGGTCGACGCTTGCGATGGTGCTCCCGAAGCTCGCACTACTGTCGGGTGCTTCACCGACCGACACCTCGCTGGTCTCGACCGTCACGCCGCTCTTGATATCGGTCACTTCGACGGTGTAGTTGCCAGCGGCGGCCACGTCGAAGCTGAACGTGGCGTCACCGTTGCCGTCGAGCGTGATGGTGCGCGGGCCGGCGACGACATCACCAGCACTGTCGAGCAGGCTGGCTTCCACGTCGCGGTTGCCCGAGTTGGCCGAGATGGAGCCCGTGATGGAGTCGTCCGTCTGGATGGACGTGTCGTCGACCGAGGCACTCAGGCCGAGTCCGCGGAGCGTCAGCGTCGCAGTCTGGTCTGGTGCACCATCGGAGTTCTGGTAGGTCACCTGGTAGTCCGGATTTGCGTTCCGGCCCTCCGTCGAGAAGACGTAGAGCTGGCTCGCAGTGCCGGTACTCCGGCTGGCGACGAACGTCTCGAACGTGCCGTCGTCGTCGGTATCGGAGGCGATCTCGAGATTCTCGTCGAAGTTGCTGCCGGCGTCAGCGTAGACGGCGACGTTCTCGCCCTGGAAAGCGGTGCCGGCCGTGCCGTCGTTCTCCGAGAGCGTGGTCGTCGTCGCGGTCACGGAGACGTTCCGAGCGCTGATTGACGCGCCACCGGTCGTTGAGAGGCCGCCGTCGGTGATGTTCACCTTCGCAATCTTTGCGCTCGATGCGCTGGCCAGATCGAGCATGACCTGGCCGTCGTCGGCCGCAACGTCAGCACCGGCGCCACCTTTTTCGACCGAGTCGATGGCGACGGTGTTGCCGTCCTCGTCGTAGACCGTGAAGTCAGCCTTGTCGATGGAGCTGTCGGCGATGCTCCGTGTGAAGGCGAGTTCGACCTTCGTCCGGTCGCTCTCGCCGGGGTCGATGAATGCGATGCCGCTCGCCGAGATGGCGCCCGACGAGTCGATGGTGATCCCTGCGTCGTTCTGGAGATTGCCAATGGGCGAACCCTGCTGGAAGAACAGGCCGCGGTCACCGGAATCA
The DNA here is from genome assembly GCF_042216475.1 of Halosegnis sp. Classification (NCBI taxonomy): domain Archaea; kingdom Methanobacteriati; phylum Methanobacteriota; class Halobacteria; order Halobacteriales; family Natronomonadaceae; genus Halosegnis; species Halosegnis sp. The sequence continues at coordinate 2,727 of NZ_JBDGTV010000018.1, read as the reverse complement.
AATCCGCCGACAGTCGTGCTGTCGTCGGTGACCGGATTCACCGAGAAGTCCAGCGTCTTGCCAGTCGGAGCGTCCGTAGCGATCGTGGCCTTGATTACAATGTTGCTGCCGCCGGGTCCGAAGTCTGCATTCAGATTCGAGAGAGTATACGAGCCATCGGATTGTGCGGTCGCTGTTCCGAGCGATGTGCCATCTTGGAACACTTCGACCGACGTGATATTCGCGTTGCTCAGCGTACCGTTGTTGATGACGGTGATAGCGTTGAGGTCGTCACCGAAGTCGTCTGTAGCGACTCCACCGCCGTCACCTTCCCGATAAATCGTTTCGCTATTATCGTACGTTCCGGTGTTTGCTGTGTCGACGTAGCCGACATCAGTGGCGAACGCATTCATCGTTTGGCCAGCGAGATCCTGGGTAGCACTACCGAATGTGACACGCGTCACACTAACGATGACGTCACCGTTCCCGTATCCGTTGGCGTCTTCGGTAGTCTGACTGTTCGTGTTAACGAACATCTCGGCGTTGCCGGAGGCACCGGAGTTGAAGTCAGTGAAGTCCGCGATACCAGCACGAACAATCCCACCGTCGTCGGCGTCGCCGAGGGTGGTGTCGTCGCTGAGGATGATGCCTTCACGCTGGCTTGCCGAACCGTCACCAGGTGTATAGGCATTGTCATCATTGGCTGCGTCGAAGACAGCCACATTGTCGGCGTCGTCGAATGCGGCCACCGAAACGCCGAGGTCGAGATCACCGGACTGGACCGCACCTTGCGGTTCGGTCGCGGTCCAACCTGAAAGGCGGGCGTCACCTGCAGCGTTGTCACCACTGCCGCGCTCCAGAACGCCGGTACTGCTACCCGTCGGCATCTCGATATAGATACCGTCATTTAGGGGCGCCGAAATCAGGTCGCCAGAGCCGTCAGCATCCCAGAACTTGACTGCACCACCCGATTTGAACGTGTAAGATGCTCCCTTGATGACAGTTGCACCTGCACCTGCGCTGGCGTCGGGGCCAGCCACGACGACGTCGTCAGCGGTACCGGTACTGTCGGTCACACTAATGACGATGTTGTCTCCGTTGTCACCGTCGTAGGTGCCGTCGTTATCACCTTTCGCGTTGTCGAAGCCGACAACGGCGTTATTTGCGACCGTCATCCCGGTAGTTGTAATGGTATCTCCGGATTCGACCTGTTCACCGACGCTGACACCAGAAATGTCGCTATCTTTGTCGTATATCAGAACGTCACCTTCACTGACCGTACCGCTCCCGTCAACGTCGTAGAAGAGTTCGTCATCATCGTTTGCTGGGTCCCAGCCAGTTGTGGTTGAGGTGTCATCGATGAACGCGAACTGGCCGTCACTATTACTGAAGCCGGTATTGGTGGCGGTAACGGGGGCAACACTCTTGCCAATATCATTGTCAGTCGCGGCCATTAGCTCGGCAGTCGGCAGGCCGAGCTCGATGTTTCCGGGGTTAGTGTCACTGGTCGCGATGACGGTTACCTGATCAAGGCGAACGTCGTCCGCTGTTTCGACAGCGTTGGCGTCATCTCCTAAGTGGTAGATAGGGTCCTGCGGACCACTGTTGTCATATGCGCCATTAGTGCCCTGCGGGTCGTCGTAGAACGCGAGGTTTGTGTTTTCGGCCAAGGTTATATCGGCCGAACCAGGGGTGAGGACAGTGTCGACAGATTCGTACTGGCTGACAGAACTGCCACTAGACTGATCCACGATGGCTTCGCCAGAGGAGTACGCTCCGCCGTGGTCGCTGTCCACGTAATCCGTTGACGTCGCAAAGTCGGACAGCGTCTTGCCGGCAAGGTCGGTATCACCGGTTATTTCACTGAGCCGAAGTACCTCGTCGCCATCGTCGTAGGCACCGCTTGTTCCGCTTATCGACGTATCATCAACGAATAACTCCGGAGTAGTTGCCGTTCCTCCGTCAAATGCAGCCGTCGGGTTGTCAGCAACCCCGTTAAGTCCACTTGTTATGATCGTATCACTACTCGATACGGTCAAGTCTAAGACCTGCTGCGTGTCTCCCGGAATCGGGTTGTCAATCCCGGGATCCTGTACTGTTGTACGCGATGCGCTTGTTGCCAGTCCGGGCCCAGCGAGGGCAACTACTGACCCGATCATCAGTAGTGCCAGCACCAAGGCGCGGAATTTGTCGCGGGTGTCTGCCATTGTTTGTGATTTCTCCGTTCGTTCCATGAACGCTCCGTGCGGAGTCTCGTCGCTTAGACCGAGACCGACCAGCAGATGGCGCTCATCACGAGACGGGCTTAGGTTGTGTGCCTCTCTCTTGGTATATATGCCTTGTTGGTTTGGAAAGCAATTTAAATACAACACTTACAATTGACATTATTTGATTGCAGAAACGCCACAAGTCCTTACACAGCAGGGACCAGGGACCATCGCCGGCAGTAGGGCAGCTCTGTGAATAGCGTGGCAAGCGATATTGCTCCAGAGCTTGTCCAGTGGCGTGACTCTCTCCTTACTCAGTAGCGTTGGGGCCAGCCGCTATACAGACGCGCGTACGCATATGCGGCTGTCGCACAGCAGATATACGACTACTTGACAATCGTGAGCAGCTACAACAGACTGTACCACTCTCCGTGTAGCGCGTCGAAAGAATGGAACCGCACTGCACCGCACCGCACCGCACTGCTGTGCCGGAGGATGCCCGGTCCGGCGGCCGGTGATTCAGTCGTTACCGTTAGTCGCG
>NZ_JBDGTV010000017.1:0-43241 GCF_042216475.1 Halosegnis sp. | reverse complement strand
ATCCGGTCAGACTACCGGGCGAACCTGTAACTATCCGAGGATTTCAACAGAGCCGAGCATTCGAAAGTGCTTGGCGTGGACTGTAACGTCGATGACCACATCGCCGTGACTTCAACAGGTGCATTCCTCGGCAACGCTGATTACCTCAACCACCAACGCCGAGAGTTCGAGAAACGGCGTGCCAGCCTGCAACAGACGGGAACACGGAGCGCACATCTGACCTTCCAGCGCATTGGCGACAGGTTCGGTCGCTGGAGTAGAGACTACCTGCATCAGTGTTCCAAAGAGATCGTTGCCGAAGCAAAGCGCCACGGCTGTACGCACATCGCCTTCGAGAACTTGGAGCAGATTCGAGCGCGTATCAGCGACGGCAAGAAGTTCCAGCAGTGGGCGTTCCGCGAACTCCAAGAACAGACCGAACACAAGGCAAAAATGGCTGGTATTGTGGTCGAAACAGTCGACCCATCCTACACCAGCCAGCAATGCTCGAAGTGTGGCTGTACGCTCGAAGAGAATCGTGATGGCCAACACTTCCAGTGTCTCGACTGTTCGTATGCGGTCAACGCTGACTACAACGCCGCGAAAAACGTGGCTCGAAAACTCGCACTCAAACTCCAGCGAGGGCAGAAGTCCCCCGCTGGAGGGGCGTTCTGTCAGTACGCCCTGAAGTCGGGGACGATGACCGTAAACGCTACTGAAGTGGCGTCCGACGCCTACGTGTCGGCAGAACGGGAGTCCACCGACAAGCCAACGGCTTCAGCCGTTGGTAGCTGACACCACTGGAACACTGACTGCGGCTCAGACTCGAAGACTATGAGGAGAGCCGAGGGAGGCCGCGAAACGGTCAGGCGAACGTCTTCGAGACGTCTTCCTCAGACGTATCCTCCTGCTGAATCTTCTCCCAGGCGTTCTCGAAGTCGCTCATCTGGACCTCCGTGCGGTCCTCGCGGATGGCGAACATCCCCGCCTCCGTGCAGATGGCCTTGATGTCAGCGCCGGAGGCGTCGGCTGCCATCTCTGCGAGTTCCGCGAAGTCGACGCCGTCGGCGACGTTCATGTCGCGGGTGTGAATCTCGAATATCATCTCGCGGCCCTCGGCATCCGGCTTCGGAACCTCAATGAGCCTGTCAAACCGGCCGGGCCGAAGGATGGCCCGGTCAAGCATGTCGAATCGGTTGGTGGCTGCGATGATAGAGATATCGCCCCGCTCCTCAAAGCCATCCATCTCACTGAGCAACTGCATCATCGTCCGCTGAACCTCCGCGTCGCCCGACGTTTTTGAATCGGTCCGCTTCGCTGCGATAGCATCGATTTCGTCGATAAAGATGACGGCCGGCTGGTGCTGGCGGGCGAGTTCGAACAGGTCACGCACCAGCTTCGCGCCCTCGCCGATGAATTTGTGGACAAGTTCGGACCCGGCCATCTTGATGAACGTGGCATCCGTCTGATTGGCGACGGCCTTCGCGAGCATCGTCTTGCCGGTGCCAGGCGGTCCGTGTAAGAGAACACCGCTCGGCGGATCGATGCCAACTTCGTCGAACATTCCCGGGTTCTTCAGCGGCAGTTCGACTGTCTCGCGGACTTCCTCCATCTGTTCATCAATGCCTCCGATGTCCTCGTAGCCAACATCCGGCTCCCGCTCGACCTGCATGACGCGTGCGCGAACATCCGTCTCGTCATCGAGTAACTTCACGACCGATAGCGAGTTGTTGACCGCTACCCGGTCGTCGGGTTCCAGCTGTTCGCGCATCTCATCGGTGACTTCCGTGAGCGCCTCTTGATTGTTGCCGTGCTGCTTGATAACGACCCCCTCGTCGGTGAGCTCTTGAACCGTGGCGACGAACAGCGGTGACTGCTTCAGCTTCTTGTTTTCGTGGGTGAGCCGCTCGAGCTTCTGCTGGTACTTGTTGTTCTCGGCGTTTGCGTCCAGCAGTTTGTCTCGCATCTCCTCATTTTGCGCTTCCAGAATCTCTAGCCGCTCGCGCAATGACTCGATTTTGTCCTGCTGGGACGCCTCGTCGTCGTAGGGCAACTCGACGTCCTCGACGGTATCCGTCATTACTGCACTGTAGCGGACCGACTCATAAGAGGCTTCGGGTCGGGACCGTTCTCCTCCCCAACGACACTCTCAGCGTCTCTACCCCGACATTTCCGGCTCGCCCGGAAATAACTGGAGGGTATCAAAGTAGATGGAAAATATTATCACCCGGCATCAGGTAACGTTCGGTAATGAGCACGACCGACGCGGATACCCGGACGGACGCCGACGGCTGGGAGGCCGTCCGCGAGCTGCCGCCGAGCGCGAAGCTCGTCGCGAAGGCGCTGGAGTACAACGACCGGCTGACCCAGTCGCAGCTGGCCGAGGAAACGCTGCTGCCCGCCCGGACGGTCCGGTACGCCCTTACCCGTCTGGAGGAGTGTGACGCCGTCGACTCCCGGTTCTCGTTCACCGACGCGCGCAAGCGCGTCTACACCCTCGCAATCGAGTAGCCCCCCAACCGAACCTTTTCACCGGAGGAGGCGGCCACCGTCGCCGTATCCGACTCCGACCCATCCCCCGACCCCGCGGCCGCGCGACGCGTCCTCTCGCGGCTGGTGACCGACGACCCAATCGCCCGCGGCGACCCCCCGGACCAGTTTCACCCCGGTCGCGACACCCATTTAGTCGGGGCCGGCCAACCGTCGCCACATGACTCGGGTGATCCACACCGGTGACACCCACATCGGGTACCAGCAGTACCACCTGCCGGAGCGACGGCAGGACTTCCTCGACGCGTTCGAGCGCGTGGCCGCCGACGCCGTCGAGGACGACGTCGACGCCATCGTCCACGCGGGGGACCTGTTCCACGACCGGCGGCCGGAGCTGGGTGACCTGCTGGGGACGCTCTCGGTGCTCCGGCGGCTCAACGACGCCGGCGTCCCGTTCCTGGCCGTCGTCGGCAACCACGAGACGACGCGGGACGGCCAGTGGCTCGACCTGTTCGAGTCGATGGGGCTGGCGACGCGGCTCGACGACGAGCCGACCGTCGTCGGCGACACCGCCTTCTACGGGCTCGACTTCGTCCCCCGGTCGCGCCGGGACGAACTGGAGTACGACTTCGCGCACCACGAGGCCGACCACGCCGCGCTGGTCGCCCACGGCCTGTTCGCGCCGCTGGTCCCCGACTACGGCAACGTCGAGTGGGACGCCCGCGAGCTGCTGTCGGCCGCCAGCGTCGAGTTCGACGCCCTCCTGCTCGGTGACGAACACAGCCCCGAGCGGGCCGAGATAGACGGGACGTGGGTCGCCTACTGCGGCTCGACCGAGCGGGCCTCCGCCGGCGAGCGCGACGAGCGCGGCTACAACATCGTGGAGTTCGCCGACGGCGAGGCCCGGCTCAGCCGCCGGGGTATCCCCACCCGCGAGTTCGTCTACGTGGACGTCGAACTGGGGCCGGGCGAGGGCGTCGAGCGGGTCCGCGAGCAGGTGGGCCAGCACGACCTGACGGACGCGGTGGTCGTCGTCGACATCGAGGGGGACGGCGAGGCGGTGACGCCGGCCCGTATCGAGGAGTTCATCGCCGAACAGGGGGCACTGGTCGGCCGCGTCACCGACCGCCGCGAGCGGGCGACGGCTGCCGAGGAGACGGACGTCTCCTTCGCGGACCCCGACGAGGCCGTCCGCGACCGGCTCCGGGAGATGGGCCTCTCCGAGGCGGCCCGCGAACTGGACGAGACGGTCCGCGCCTCGAAGGTGGCCGACGCGAACGTCGCCGACGCCGTCGAGGAGCGGGTGCGCGAACTCGTCGACGAGGAGCCGGCGGCCCTGGAGCCGGCCGAGGACGCGACCGAGCCGACGGACGAGGAGTCGAGGGCCGATTCCGAGCCCGAGCCCGCGGGCGACGACCCCGAGGAGGGGACGTTGGAGGCGGCCGCCGAGTCGGGCGCCGACGGCCAGTCGTCGGTGGGTGATTTCCTGTGAGGTTCCGGCGGCTCCGCCTCTCGAACTTCAAGTGTTTCGCCGACGCGGACCTGCGGCTCGACCGCGGGGTGACGGTCATCCACGGGCTGAACGGCTCGGGGAAGTCGTCGCTGCTGGAGGCGTGTTTCTTCGCGCTGTACGGCGCCCGCGCGCTCGACCGGACGCTCGACGAGGTGGTCACCATCGGCGCCGACGAGGCGAGCGTGGAGCTGTGGTTCGACCACGACGGCGCGGAGTACCGCATCGAACGGACGCTGACGCGGCGCGGCGAGAGCGTCACGACGACGACCTGCGTGCTTGAGGGGCCCGACGAGACAATCGAGGGGGCCCGCGACGTGCGGAGCGCCGTCGCCGAGCGGCTCCGCATGGACGCCGCGGCGTTCGTCAACTGCGCGTACGTCAGACAAGGGGAGGTGAACAAGCTCATCAACGCCTCGCCCAACGAGCGTCAGGACATGATAGACGACCTGCTCCAGCTGGGGAAGCTGGAGGAGTACCGCGAGCGGGCCAAGCTCTCCCGGCGGGGGGTCGGGCGCGTCCGCGACAGCAAGCGGGGCGCCCTCGAGGACGTTGAGGCGCAGATTCAGGAGAAGGAGGACGCGGAGCTCCACGACCGGCTGGCGTCGCTGCGCTCGGCGCTGTCGGACGTCGAGGAGGATATCGAGCGCTTCCAGACGAACCGCGAGCGGGCCGAGCACCAACGCGAGGAGGCGACGGCCACCCTCGAGGAGTACGAGCAGCGCCGCGAGGAGCTCGAAACGGTCGAGTCGGCGGTCGACGAATTGACCGACGAGATAGCCGCCGCCGAGCAGGAGCGATCAGAGCTGGCCGACCGAATCGCCGACCGCCGCGAGCAGCGCGAGGAGCACCGCGAGACGGCCGCAACGCTGCTCGCGGAGACGGAGCTGGCGGCCGACTCGCTGGAGACGCTGGAGGAGGCGGCGGTCGACGCGCGGCTCGCCGAGCTCCGCGAGCGCCGCGAGAGCCTGAGCGACCACGTTGCGGAGTGCAGGGCCGACGTCGAGCGCCACGAGAGCGAGGCCGAGCGGGCCCGCGAGCGGGCCGAGGAGCTCGAGCGCGAGGCCGAGGCGAAGCGCACCGAGGCAGACGAGCTGGAGCGCGAGCTCGCGGAGAGCCGCGAGACGCTGTCGGAGCGGCGCGAGCAGCTCGAGACCCTCGAGGCGGACATCGACGAGCTGGCCGCGCGCTTCGAGGAGGCGCCCGTCGACCCCGAGGGGGTCGCCGACCACCGCGAGTCGGTCGCCGAGGCGCTGTCGGACGCACGGTCGCGGGTCGACACGCTGGAGGCGAACCTCTCGACCGCGCGCGACCAGCTCGAGGAGGCCGAGTCGCTGCTGGAGGCAGGCAAGTGTCCAGAATGTGGCCAGGAGATAGACGGACCCGAACACGTCGAAGGAATCGCGGCGGCCCGCGAGCGGGTCGAAACGCTCGAGTCGGAGCTCGCGGACGCCCGCGAGCAGCGGGAGGCGGCCGCCGAGCGGCTGGAGCGGGCCCGCAAACTCGAGTCGCTGGCTGACGACCTCCTCGACGCTCGCACCCGGAAGTCGAACGTCGAGCGGCTCGTCGACGAGCAGGCCGACACCGTCGAGCGGGACGCCGAGCGGGTCGAGCAGCTCCGCGAACGGGCCGACAAACTCGAGACGCAGGCAGACGAGAAGCGCGAGGCGGCCGAGACGGCCGCGACGGCGGCCGCGGAGGCCCGCGAGCGGCTGGGCGAGCTAAACGAGGAGTCGTCGTCGGTGCAGACGGCCATCGAGACCGTCGAGTCGCTGTCGGACGCGCTCGCGGATATCGCGGACGTGACCGCCGACGTCGAGTCGCTGCGCGAGCGGCGGGCGAACCTCGCCGAGCAGAACGAGCTCCGCCGCGAGCGGCTCGCCGAGAAACGCGAGCGCCGCGAGGAGCTGGCCGACGCCGTCGACGAGGCGGCCATCGAGACGGCCCGCGAGAAGCAGGCCGAGGCTGAGTCGTACCTCAAGAAGGTGGAACCGAAGCTCGAAGAGCTGCGCGAGCGCCGCGACGACCTCCAGGGACAGATCGGGGCGGTCGAGCAGGAGCTAGCCGACCTCGAGGAGCTGCGCGAGCGGCGCGACCGGCTCGCCGAGCGGGTCGAGCGGCTCGACTCGCTGTACGAGGAGGCCGACAAGCTGGCGGCGACGTACAGCGACCTGCGGGCGGAGTTGCGCGGCCAGAACGTCCGGAAGCTCGAGCGGATGCTCAACGAGACGTTCGAGCTGGTGTACGGCAACGACGCCTACTCGCACATCGAGCTGGACGGCCAGTACGGGCTGACCGTCTACCAGAAGGACGGCGAGCCGCTGGACCCCGAGCAGCTGTCGGGCGGCGAGCGGGCCGTCTTCAACCTCTCTCTTCGCTGTGCCATCTACCGGCTGCTCGCGGAGGGTATCGACGGGGCCGCGCCGATGCCCCCGCTCATCCTCGACGAGCCAACCGTCTTCCTCGACTCCGGACACGTCTCGAAGCTGGTCGAGCTCGTCGAGTCGATGACGGAGTTGGGCGTGCGGCAGATACTCGTCGTCAGCCACGACGACGAGCTCGTGGGGGCGGCCGACGAACTCGTCGGCGTGCGGAAGGACCCGACGACGAACCGATCGTCGGTAGAGCGGATGGACGCGGCCGACGCTGCCGCGCTGGCGGCGTTCAGCTGACCAGCCGCTCGACGGCCCGGCGCCCCTCGTCGGTCAGCTCGTAGCCCCGCTCGCCGGCGACGGTCGTCTCCGCGAGCAGCCCCGCGGCGCGGAACTCCGTCGCCAGCCCGAGCGCGTCCGACTCACAGAGGTCGTACCGGCCCAGCAGCGCCCGCACGGACAGCGGGCCGTCGGCGTGCAGCGTCACCAACAGCCCGAGCCCGCGCTCGTCGCGCGTCGCGCGGACCAGCGCGCGCACCGGTTCGGGGACGGCGTCGGCGGCCGTCTCCAGCGGCCCCGCCTCCAGCGGCGTCAGCTCTTCGTTCGGGAGGTACTGCTCCTCGCCGGTCGCGGGGTCGCGCACCCGCGAGGCGTCGCCGGACCGCTTCACCAGCAGGTAGCGGTCGCCGTCGTGCTCGACGGGTCTCATTGGTCACCTCCGTAGTCGCGGGCGATGCGGTAGGTGCGCGCGAGCGCGACGGCGCCGACGAGGAACACCGCCGTCCCGACGAGCAGTTGGCCGCGGAAGTACGCCAGCATCGGGCCGAGCGCGCCGGCGAACAGGCCGACGTTCGCGAGGACGACGGCGCTCCAGAACGCGCGGGCCGTCTCCTCGTCGACGGAGACGTCCTCGGCGGTCGGGTCCGGCGGGTCGGGGCCGAGGCTGTCGGGGTCGAACTCGTCGGGTTCAGCGGGGGTCGGGTCCTCGCGCTCGCCGGCCCGCCGGAGCGCCCGGTCGACGGCCGACTCGTCGCTGTCGCTCACTGGTCGGGTGGAGGCGGTCGGCGGTGAAAAGCCTCGCGACGGCTCAGGCCATCTCCTCGAGCGACACCGTCTCCTCGGCCTGGAGCCACGCGGCCGGCGCCGCCGCGTCATAAAAGACGACGCCCTCGTCCGTCTCGTACGCCTCGACGGTCAGTTCCGTCGTCTCGGGGGCCGCTCCCGGGCTGTCCGGCTCTTGGGTTGGGGACTCGGGCATACGGGATGTCACCAGCCTGTGGTACCCCGTACCACAATATAGGCCTTGTGACGGCGTCAATCTCCGCCCACCGGCAGCACCGATGTCTTTACCGGACGCGGGGGCCAACCGCCGGTAATGACAGAGGAGGGCGAGACGACCCTGGCCGCGTTCGGCGGCGGCGATCCGGCGGCCGACAGCGATGTGGCAGAGGCTCGCCACGTCACGGAAGGCGACGAAGTGGCGGAACTAGTGGACCTCTCGGGCCACAGGTTCCCCGAGGCCGAGGGGAGCGTCGAGATAACCGTCACACAAGTCGACTACACGGTTGAGGGGTATGGCGACGAGGAGTATCCCGTCCTCCACGTGTTCGGCCGGACGCCAGACCACGAACCAGAGCACGTGCGCGTCTTCGACTTCAAACCGTATTTCTATACGCCACTGGGAGATCTCGAACACGAAACACCCCCGGACCGTCACCCGCGTGCGGACGACTTTGAGGATGACCGGTTGCTAGAAGAGCGAATCACCGGTGTCGAGACGCGCGGCGACCGCAACCCGTCACTCGAATCTCCTGAGGCCGACGAGGTGATGCTGTACGAGTCGATTCGCGGCGATGACCTCGTGAAGGTGTTCGGACAGACGCCGCGGGATGTCGGCCAACTGCGTGACCGGTTCGATCACTATGAGGCGGACATCCTCTTCCCGAACCGGCTACTCATCGACAAAGACATCACATCTGGCGTCAGGGTACCCGACCAGCGAGCCGACGACGGGACGGTCAAGATCCATCACGAGCAGATAGAGCCAGTCGACTTAGACGCCGAACCGCGGGTTCACACCTTCGACATCGAGGTGGATGACCGCTCAGGCTTCCCAGAAGACGGCGAAGAGACGATTATCTGCATGACAAGCCACGACTCGTACCGCGACGAGTATGTGGCATGGCTCTACGACGCGCCCGATGCTGCCGTGGATGCACCCGAGACCCTGCCTGAATTCGAATTCTGGAGCGATGACTCGGACGCGACGGTAGATGTCCGGGTCTTCGACACGGAGAAAGCGATGCACGAGGACTACCTCGACTACCTCGAGGCGACGAACCCCGACGTACTGACGGGATGGAACTTCGACGACTTTGATGCCCCTTACTACGTCGCACGGTTGGAGGAAGTGGGCGTTGACTCCAACCGGCTCTCGCGGGTCGACGAGGTGTGGGACTCCGGGTGGGGGGGACCAAATATCAAAGGCCGGGTGGTCTTTGATCTCCTCTACGCGTACGAGCGGCGTCAGTACTCGGAACTGGACTCCTATCGGCTGGACGCCGTCGCCGAGCAGGAACTGGGAGCTGGCAAAGAGCGATACACCGGCGACATCGGCGACCTCTGGGAGCAGGATCCCGAGCGCCTGCTTGAGTATAATCTGCGTGACGTAGAGCTGTGCGTCGAGATTGACCGCAAGGTCGATCTCATCTCCTTCTGGGGAGAGGTCGCTTCTTTCGTCGGCTGCAAGCTAGAGGACGCGACGACCCCCGGCGACGCCGTCGATCTCTACATTCTTCACAAAGTCCACGGTGATTTCGCGCTCCCGACGAAGGGGACCGTTGAGTCCGAGGAGTACGAGGGCGGCGCGGTGTTCGAGCCCATCTCCGGCGTACGTGAGAACGTCACCGTGCTTGACCTGAAGTCACTGTACCCGATGTGCATGGTGACCACAAACGCTAGCCCTGAAACAAAAGTCGACCCCGAGGCGTATGACGGTGAGACGTACCGCGCCCCCAACGGCACCCACTTTCGGAAAGAGCCGGACGGCATCATTCGCGAGATGGTCGACGAGCTGCTCACCGAGCGCGAGCAGAAGAAGGCCGCTCGCGACGAACACGAACCGGGCACCGACGACTACGCCCGCTACGACAGCCAGCAGGCCGCAGTAAAGGTCATCATGAACTCGCTGTACGGCGTGCTAGGCTGGGATCGGTTCCGGCTGTACGACAAGGAGATGGGCGCGGCCGTCACTGCGACCGGGCGCCGCGTCATCGAGCATACCGAGGAGGCAGCCGCCGAGGTGGGGAAGGAAGTGACGTACGGCGATACCGACTCCGTAATGCTGGAGCTGGGGACGGACATTACGAAGACAGAAGCCATCGAGCAGTCGTTTGAACTTGAGGAGCATATTAACGGCTCATACGACGCGTTTGCCCGAGAGGAGCTCAACGCCGCCGAGCACCGCTTCCAAATCGAGTTTGAGAAGCTCTACCGGCGCTTCTTCCAAGCAGGCAAAAAGAAGCGGTACGCTGGCCACATCGTCTGGAAGGAAGGCAAGGATGTCGACGATATCGACATCACTGGCTTCGAGTACAAGCGGTCAGATATTGCACCGGTCACCAAGGAAGTCCAGAAGACGGTGTTAGACATGATTGTCACCGAAGGCGATGTCGAGGAAGTCAAGCAGTACGTCCACGATGTCATTACGGACTTCCGAGAGGGCAATCGGCCGCTGGAGGAGATTGCTATCCCCGGCGGCATCGGTAAAAAGCTCGACGGCTACGACACCGACACCGCGCAGGTACGGGGGGCAAAGTACGCGAATCTCCTCTTGGGGACGAACTTCCAGCGTGGCTCGAAGCCCAAGCGGCTCTATCTCGAGAAGGTTCACCCGGACTTCTGGGAGCGCGTCGAGCGCGAGCAGGGCCTCGATGCCCGTGAGAATCCACTGTACGGCGAGTTCAAGCGCGACCCCGACGTGATCTGCTTCGAGTACGCCGATCAGATTCCTCCAGAGTTTGAGGTGGACTGGGAGAAGATGCTTGAGAAGACACTTCGTGGGCCAATCGAGCGCATTCTTGAGGCACTGGACATCTCGTGGGAAGAGGTCCGTGATGGCCAGGAGCAGACCGGTCTCGAGAGTTTCATGTAACTGCGCGGGGCTGGAGGCTTTCTTGTTCGGAAAGATATTTTCACACAGCGCGAATTCCTCGCGGGAAACCCGTAACCATTAACCCCGCCAACCCCGAAAGACGGGTGTACTAATCATGGCAACGTTGGAAATCAGTAACCTCCACGCACAGGTCGCCGAGGAGGGTGGCGAGACCATCCTCCGTGGCGTCGACCTCGAGGTATCATCGGGCGAGATTCACGCACTGATGGGGCCGAACGGCTCCGGGAAATCGACGATGGCAAAAATCATCGCCGGACACCCGGCCTACGAGGTCACCGAGGGCGACGTTCTGCTCCATATCGACGATGACGAGTTCGAGGGCATCGACATCGAGGAGGATGACCGCACGTGGGACCTGCTCAATCTCGAACCTAACGAGCGGGCCGCGCTCGGGATTTTCCTCGGCTTCCAGTACCCCGCCGAGATTGAGGGAGTGACGATGGTGAACTTCCTCCGGACGGCACTCAACGCCAAGCTTGAGGAGCGCGAGGAGCTGTTCGAGGACGAAGACGAGGAAGAAGAAGAGACGGAGGCGACCAACGAGGACGCCGCCGGCTACGACACCTCACCGATGGAAGGTCCGGCTGATGAAGGCGAAATCGGCGTCGCCGAGTTCCAGCAGCTGCTCCAGGAAAAGATGGAGTTGCTCGACATGGACGAGCGGTTCGCCCAGCGGTACCTCAACGCGGGCTTCTCGGGTGGCGAAAAGAAGCAGAACGAGGTCCTGCAGGCGGCCATCCTCGAGCCTTCAATCGCTGTGCTTGACGAAATCGACTCTGGACTTGACATTGACCGGCTTCAGGATGTCTCGAACGGTATCAACGCGCTCCGCGATGAGGTGGGCACGGGTATCCTCCAAATCACCCACTACCAGCGCATCCTCGACTACGTTGAGCCGGACTACGTCCACGTGATGCTCGACGGTGAGGTTGTCAAGCAGGGCGACGCGACGCTCGCAGAGCAGCTCGAGGAGAAAGGGTACGACTGGGTTCGCGAGGAGGCATACGAAGCCGCGTAACCATTCACAGTTAAGCACAGTGTAATAAGGTAGAAGACGTAAACAACATATAACATGAGTTCAGACCAAGACCATCTCAAGGAGACCGACACCGAGGCCCGTTTCGAGTTCAAAAAGGAGGAGAACTCCGCCTTCGAAGCCGAGAAGGGACTCACCGAGGAGACCGTGCGGGTCATCTCGGAAGACAAGGACGAACCGGAGTGGATGCTGGAGCGACGCCTCCGCGCGCTCCGGCAGTTCAAGCAGATGCCGATGCCGGACGACTGGCCCGGCGCGCCCGACCTCTCGGAGGTCGACGTCGACGAGATCGTCCCGTACATCCGCCCGGACATCGAGACCCGCGGCGGCGCCGAGAACTGGGAGGACCTCCCCGAGGAGATTCAGGACACCTTCGACAAGCTGGGTATCCCGGAGGCCGAGAAGAACGCCCTCTCGGGCGTCGGCGCCCAGTACGAGTCGGAGATCGTCTACCAGAACATGCAGGAGCAGTGGGAGGAGAAGGGCGTCATCTTCTGTGACATGGACAAGGCCGTCCAAGAGCACGAGGAGATCGTCAAGGAGCACTTCATGACGAAGGCGGTGCCGCCGAGCGACAACAAGTTCGCGGCGCTCCACGGAGCGGTTTGGTCCGGTGGCTCGTTCGTCTACGTGCCTGAGAACACCACCGTCGATATGCCGGTGCAGGCCTACTTCCGGATGAACAGCGACGGGATGGGCCAGTTCGAACACACGCTCATCGTTGCCGAGGAGAACAGTGAGGTCCACTATATCGAGGGGTGCTCGGCGCCGAAGTACGCCGAGTTCAACCTCCACTCGGGTGGCGTCGAAGTGTTCGTCGGCGAGGGGGCCCACGTCCAGTACTCCACGGTGCAGAACTGGTCGAAGAACACGTACAACCTCAACACGAAGCGGGCCATCGCCGAGAAGGACGCCACGATGGAGTGGGTCTCCGGCTCCATGGGGTCGAAGGCGACGATGCTGTACCCGTCGACCGTCCTGAAGGGGCCGGGCGCGACTGACAACCACATCACCATCGCCTTCGCAGGCGAGGGCCAGAACATCGACACTGGCGCAAAGGTGTACCACAACGCGCCGAACACGAAGTCGACCATCGAGTCGAAGTCTATCTCGAAGGACGGCGGCCGCACGAACTACCGCGGACTTGTCCACATCGCAGACGGCGCGGAGGGGTCGAGCACGTCCGTCGAGTGTGACGCGCTGATGTTCGACAACGAGTCCACCTCCGACACGATGCCGTACATGGAGATTCAGGAGTCGAAGGTCGACGTCGCCCACGAGGCGACCGTCGGCAAAATCGGCGACGAGGACGTCTTCTATCTCCAGTCGCGGGGACTGGACGACGACGACGCAAAGCAGATGATTGTCGCCGGCTTCATCGAGCCGATTACGGAGGAACTGCCAATCGAGTACGCCGTCGAGCTCAACCGACTCATCGAGCTCGAGATGGAGGGGAGCCTCGGGTAACATGAGTACGCAGGTACACGCGACGATAGACGAATCGACTGTTCGGGAGATCAGCGACCGGCTCGGCGAGCCGGAGTGGCTGCTGGAGACGCGGCTCGACGCGCTCGCAGCTCTCGAAACGCTCGACTTTCCGGACGTTATCCGCACGCCTGGTCGGCTGTGGACAGACCTGACGAATCTTGACTACGAGAATCTCGTCGACCCGCTGAACGCTGCTGAGGAGAAAGACCAGGTTGGCCCGGACGAAGTTGAGGTGCTCTCGTTCGCAGAGGCCATCGAGAACCACGAAGACCTGCTGCGCGAGCGGTTTGGTTCCGTCGTCGACCCGCAGACGAACTATCTGACGGCGCTGTCGACGGCACTGTTCTCGACGGGGACGGTTGTCTACGTTCCAGAAGGCGTCGACGCCGAGGACGTGACAGTGCGTACGCGGATGAACAGCCGATCGCTGTTCAATTACACGCTCGTCGTTGCCGAGGAGTCGTCATCGGTGACGCTACTGGAGCGACAGTCAACGGACGACGACGTTGAGGGGAGCCGCTACTATAGCGGTGTCGTCGAGGTGGCCGCCGGCGAAAACGCCTACGTCCAGTACGGCTCGCTGCAGGACCTCAACCAAGAGACGTACAACTTCCAGATTAAGGAGGGCGTTACGGACACGTACGGCCAGGTCGACTTCATTGACTGTAACGCCGGCTCGCGGCTCACCAAATCCACCGTCGAGGTCCACCTCGACGGCGACAGCTCCGAATCGCGTATCATCGGCGCCTTCTACGGCCACGACGACCAGCACTTCGACATCGATGCCCGGGTGTGGCACAATGATGAGAACACCACCGCGGACCTCGTGACCCGAGGCGTCATCGACGATGAGGCTCGTTCCGTCTACGAAGGAGTCCAGAACGTCGGCCGCGACGCTTGGAACACGTCTTCCTACCAGCGGGAGAATACGCTGATGTTGAGCGATGAGAGCGAGGCAGACGCCTCTCCGAAGCTCATCATCAACAACCACGACACCGAGGCATCCCACTCTGCGACCGTCGGCCAGGTTGACGAGGAAGACATGTTCTACATGGGCTCGCGGGCCGTTCCTGAGCGCACTGCGAAGAACATGCTCGTCGAGGGGTTCTATGTCCCTGTTCTTGAGGAAATCGAAGTTGACGAACTGCGCGAGGACTTCCGCGCGCTCGTCCGCGAGCGGCTCGAGTCACGCGACTAAGCCGATTTCTTCCTTTCAACGCTACCCTCACGGGGAGCCCCTGCAAGAGGATGTGACAGGGCGAGGGTCTTATACCACTACGCGACGGACGAGAGTGTATGACCGTCGCACCGTACCGCGGGGGGTCCGCGTGAGCCTGTCGTATCCGGTGGCCAATGACCACCAGCTTGCTCGGCTGCTCCAGATTGGGCTGGTACTGGAGGAGGTCGTCGAGGCCCGGGCAGGCAAGCACTACGAGGCGCTGCCAGACGCAGAGCGGGACGTAGAGTTAGAGCAGCTGCTCGAGGAGGCCGCGACGGAATCAGCAGGCCACCGCGAGCGGCTTGAGAAGCTCATCGCCCAGCTCGACGCCGACCCGGTAGCGTACGACGAGATCGAACAGCTCGTCGCGGCCCGGTATGAGTCGGACACGGACACTGACGGGGTATTGTACGACCAGTTGGCCAGCGAGGAGACCGCCTACAAGTTCTACGATGACCTCATCGAGGCCGTTAAGCGGTCGAACGTGGAGTTTGGCATCGATCGCGACCAACTGCTGACGACTCTACAGGAGATACGAGCCGACGAGGAGGAGGGCGTCGAAGAAGTGACCCGGCTGATGGAGGAAC
The DNA here is from genome assembly GCF_042216475.1 of Halosegnis sp. Lineage (NCBI taxonomy): Archaea > Methanobacteriati > Methanobacteriota > Halobacteria > Halobacteriales > Natronomonadaceae > Halosegnis > Halosegnis sp. The sequence goes on along the minus strand of NZ_JBDGTV010000017.1, from coordinate 28,386 downwards.
GATGAACACACAACGACAGTACCTGAAGGCGATTTACCTCATTCAAGAATCGACCGACGGGCCGGCCTCGACGGGCGACATCGCCGACACCGTCGGCGTCTCCCCGGCCAGCGCCAACGAGATGATCGGCAAGCTTGAAGAGCGGGGGCTCGCCGACCACGAGAAGTACAAGGGGGTCTCGCTCACCGATGAGGGTATCCTCCGAGCGCGGGAGGCGCTTGAGACGTACTGTATCATCGAGCGGTTCCTCGTGGAAGTCCTTGAGGTGGACGAGACGGAATTCCGCACCGAGGCCAAGCAGCTGGAGTCGGTTATCGACGAGACGGTGGCCGAGCGGCTCGACACCATCATCGACCGCTCGGAGGAGTGCCCCGACTGCTTCGCCGCCGAGGAGGACGTCTGCTCGCTGTTAGAGGCAGCGACCACCTCGGAAGCAGCCGACTGAGTAGCTTCAGTTCCGCCCCGCGCGGAGTATCGGTTGTTTTCCATCCACGTGCAGCGTAGGAGATATGACTGGCCACGACTGCCGTGCCTGGGAGGTGACGTTCTCAACCGAACAGGGGGACGTCAACACCACACGAAACTACACGGGGACCCGCTCGCGAACCGGACATGTGGCGTGTGATGAGGCGTGCTACGACCCAAAAGCGCGCCGAGTCTAATGCGGCGACTGTTACACGGTGCTGGCCAGTAGAACGGCAGCTGGATGGCTGCCAGAGCGACTGCGGCGTGTCGACGCTGCGATACCGAGTGCGAGCACTATCCGTCGAACAGTGACGGTGGGTTCTGCTCGGAGTATGTCGGCCGTGTGAACGAGCTCACTGGGACGCCACTAGGTGAACTTCAGAGTGTTTCTCATTGGGAGTAAAACTGTGAGCACTGCAGAACGGCGTTTGAGTTGTTGGAGTCCGAGACAGTGCGCGACTCACAATGCGGGTGATTCTGCTCACCTCAGTGTCGGTTGGAGTGCTGTTGGAGCATTCGGAGGGGTCAGAACTCCCACATGTGGCTGGAAGGGGAAGCGGAGTGCAGTGGGAGACGGTGGCGCGTCCGTAACTGAGCACTGGAGCGGCATGGTTATCGATGTCAGAACTATGGTACAACAAAAAATAACGAAAGACAGAATCCGGGGATGCATCACATCGTTCCGGTTTGCAAATTCGACGCCCTGTAGAATGCTCACCGGATAGATAATCCCGTGTGTTTGTGTCGGTCGTGCCACCAGAAAATCAGTGCGGGGAGGTGTTGCGTCCTGATGTCTGAACGGAAGACTATAGTGGGAGAAGTGGATACCAATAGCCGGAGCCCCGTGGTGTAGCGGCCAATCATATGGGCCTTTGGATGGGTCGCAGGATTCATGTCTGCACCCAGAAGTGAGCCTATGACCCCAGTTCGAATCTGGGCGGGGCTACTGTCGATAACCTGTTAGTTCCGCTGTAGTCGGGATGTGACCGGGCACAATGACCGAGTGCCACCGTTACATGTAAGTTGCGTCCCACCGGGTCGGCTTGCGGACGTTGCCACACGACTCACACTCCATTTTCCCCATGGAGTCCATGGCAACGACGAGTGACTGACAGTTGTCACAGAGGTAGCCATAGGCGTCTTCCCGGTCCTCGTCGCTGTAAACGACCCGGAAAGGCCCTTTCGAGCCACGGTCGGAGTCACTGCGGTCGACGTATAGCTGTCGACCGTCAGTTCCCTGGACGGTCGCGAGTCCGGGTGGGCGCTTCTCAGCGTAGATGTTCTCCGTGTAGTCTGTGCCGTCGATCTCGACCCGGCGGTCGCCCACCCGGTGGAACCCCTTCGAGTCGTAGAAGTCGTTCCCCTCACGGTTGTCGTCGAGTACCAGTCCGCGAATGGTGTCTGCTCCCCGTTCCTCAAGGGCTTGCTTGGTCGCCGAAAACAACTCCTCCCCGAGTCCCTCGCCGCGGAACATCGGGTCGGTGTGGAGCCAGAGGATGTCTCCTCGGGCGTCAACAAGCGTACTCTCGGAGAACCCGACGATTCCCTCATCTGTCTCGCCGACGAGCAGCAGTACGTCATCATCGGCGAGCTTGGCAACGACCCCCTTGTCGTCATACCAGCTTTTGACGGCCCCCCGGATAGTCTCCGGACTCAGGGAGTAGGACGCCTCCATCGAGGAGCGGGCGATAGTGCGGATGGCATCGGCGTCGGACTCGTCGGCTTCCCTCACGTTCATACAGAGTGGTACGGACCGCCCCGTCAAAAAACCGACCGCGACGGCGGATTTTTCAGCCGTGCGTCCAGGACCATGTCCGCCGTCAGTCAAGTTCGAACCGCAGCCGCTCTTCCCCTTGACCAGCCGTCTCGCGGCCGGTGACTGTCACCTTGCCAATCATTCCCGTCTGCTCGACGTGGGTACCCGCGCACGCCGTACGGTCGAGCACGTCGCCCTCAGGGCCTTCTATCTCGACAATACGGAGTTCGGTGATAGAGTCTGGTAGAAGATCGATGCGCGTCCGCTCGGGGTCAAGACGGGTCTCGGCTCGTTCGCGGTCCATCGTGTACCACGTGATGGGCGTGTCCGCGGTGACAAGTTCGTTGAGCCGCGTCTCGATATCCGCGAGGTCGGTCTCGGTGAAGCGGTCATGGGCGGCGTCCAGCCGAGCGTAGTCGGTATAGATCTGGTTGCCGGTCGTCTCGGCGTCGAACGCCTCCAGCAGAACCGCCGACAGTAGATGCTGGGCGGTATGATAGCGCGAGAGGACGTCACGCCGCTCGGCGTCAAGTTCGCCCCGGACGGTCGTTCCCGGCTCAGGAGGAATGCCGTCGATGTGATGGTAAACGGTGTCGCGCTTCTGGACATCGGTCACGGAGAGCGTTGTCTCCTCGGCCACGAGCCGACCACGGTCTGCCGGTTGGCCACCTCCCTCCGGGTAGAAGTGAGTCCGGTCGAGAACGACCCGATTGTCGAGCGCGCGCTCGACGGTTGCCTCGAACGTCCGGACGCTCGAGTCCTTAAGATAGAGCTGGTTGGTCACGGGCGACTCGACGGCGGCACGGTAGTTAGACGTTGCGCGAGTGACGCGGGTGTCGTAAACCTGAAGAGATGGACCGGCCTCTATTCTGATAAGATGACTATCGTACGTGCGGTTTGTCGCGGTCCGGGTGATCCCGATGGGCGTTGAGATACGGGAAGAGCCTGTCTCCGAGGAGGCATTCGCGGAGATGGAGCAGTTCGTCCACGACTACCTCGCGGCCTCCGTCGAGAATGAAGAGGAAGGCGGCCGGATGCGGTGGTACCCGTGGCACTCTGCAGAGTACCGGTTCAACCACATCCTCAACGTTGCCAAGCTCGCGACCCATATCGCCCGCAAAGAGGGTGCAAGCGAGGACGTAACCCGCACAGCTGCGCTGTTCCACGACATCGCGAAGCTGGAGGCCGACCAAGACGTTCATGCCGAGGCTGGCGCGGAAATCGCCAGACAGTACCTCGAGGCACACGGCGACTACCCCGAATCGTTCATCGAGCAGGTGTGTACGGCTGTCCGCGAGCATTCCTACCAAGGTGATCTAACCGACATGCCGCTGGAGGCGCGGTGTCTCATGGAGGCGGACCTCCTCGACAAGGTAGGCGCAAACGGTACCGTCCTGATGCTGCTGCGGATGGGCTACGAATCGCGCACCCACATGGACGCAAACGAGATGGTGGGACGCGTGCTCGAGCGAGGCGAGGACGCCATCTCTCGAGTTGTCTCAGACACCGCCGAGTCTATTGCCCACCAGCGAATCAAGCGCGTCCGCTGGTTCAAAGAGTGGCTCGAGGCTGAGGTGGCGGACATGGAGCCGGTCGAACCGCCCATCGACGAGTAATCACAGCGCCATCTGGAGGCCATCGTACAGGAAGTAGCAGCCGAAGCCCACGAGCACGGCTGCAGAGGCATAGGCGACGGCCGGAGCGACGGCGTCAGTCCGATTGCGGGCGGCCACAAGCGCGGCCGGGAATCCCGTTATCCAGACGCCTATGCCAGCGAACAGTCCTACCAACAGCGCAGGCGAGCCCGTGCGCACGACCAGCAGCCCCGCGAGCGCATCTGACAACGGTGCAAGCGCGTCGACGGTCCCAGCCTGCAGCAACCCGACACCGACGGTGAGCCAGAACAGTATCTGGTATGGGTTCGTCAATGCCAGCGCGAACGCCTTCCGAAATCCCTTCCCCCGCTCGCTGCTTGGGACGGCCTCTATGTACGTCGCCTGAACGTCCATGACCGCACCATACGCAAAGTAGAACATCAGAAGACCGCCAACGACGACCATCCCGGCGCGCAGCAGCGCAACCTGCTCAACGACAGCGACAAGGCCAGCGTACGCAAGCAGAAAGAAGACGAAATCGGCGGTGGCCGCCCCGAGTCCCGCACGGAAGCCGGCCGACCAGCCACGGAGTACAGCTTCCTCAGCGATAACCGCGTTCATCGGTCCAGGCGGAGCTGCGAGCGCGAGGCCGAACACGACGCCGGCAAGCAGAGAGACGACAGCCTCCGACACGTCTTCGGGCTGGTCCGGTGTTGTGATAACCGTTGTGTGGTGTGGGCTTCACTGCAGTCGTGCGCTGCCCGGGATGTCTTGAGTCGGTCTCAAATCCCCTTGCTCATCAGGTGACTCCGGATGACGTCGGCATCTTTACTGCCGGCACCGGTGTTGAGGAGAACGACGGTGTCGTCGGGGCCAAACGCGTCCCGGTCTGCAAGCGCCATCGCGCCCGAGGCAGCCGCCGAGCAGGTAACGCCCATCTCAACACCCTCCTGCTTCGCGACGGTCAGCGCGGCGTCAAGTATCGCGTCATCGCTGGTGGCGACGGCGCCGCCGTCGGACGTGCGGAGCGCTTCAAGGATGAGCGGCGAGGCCCCAGGATCGGGTATCTCAATGCCGCCGCAGATGGTGTCGGGAACCTCCCATGGCTCATGACGATCGCGACCCGCCTCAAATGCCTCCACGATCGGCGCACATCCCTCTGACTGTGCGGCCCACATAGCCGGCAGCTCATCAGTCAGTCCTAACTTGCGCAGTTCGGTCGCAGCCTTGTGCATTCCGACGAGCCCGACGCCGCCGCCAGTCGGATAGACGACGTGGTCTGGGACCGACCAGTCAAGCTGTTCAACCGTCTCGTACAGCATCGTCTTCTTGCCCTCGTGGCGGTACGGTGTGACGAACGTCTTGACCGAGTGCCACTCCTCGTCGGCCATCGCAGCCTCGTAGGCAGCGCCAGCGTCGTCAATGCGCCCCTCGACGACAGTCATATCACCGCCGTGAACGTTTATCATGGCCTTGTTGACGAAGGACGCCCGTGAGGGGACGAACACGTGCGAGTCGAGGCCGGCGCGGGCGGCGTAGGCACTCGCTGCCTGGCCGGCATTGCCCGCAGTCGCCAGCGCGACATCAGTGGCGCCGTGGAGTCGGGCGGCCGTCACTGCCAGCGCCTGCCCGCGATCTTTGAATGTTCCTGTCGTATTACGTCCTTCATCTTTGATATATACCGCCCCAACTCCCATCTCCTCGGCCAGTGCCGGCGCCTCGACAAGCGGTGTCGACCCTTCGTCGATGGTGACTGCGACAGATTCTGGGAACGGCAGCAACGGCTCGTAGCGCCATAGCCCGCTCCCGCCTCCGCTCAGTGTTTCCCGGGTGAGTTCCAGCGTCTCATAATCGTAGTCGGGGTCGAGAATGCCGTCGCAGTCTGGACATCGGCCCGGCGCCGTCTCAGCGTCGAACCGCTCGCCACAGTCAGTACATACGAGCCCCGCGAACGCCGCGGTCGTCTCCATGACCGCGGTAGGCGGGGGCGGGACTAACCTCTGTCCCTCGAAGGCGAACGGGCGCGTTTTTCACTCCGCCCGTCCAACCGACGGTATGCACGCCATCGTTGCCGGTGCGGGGCTGTCGGGGCTGGTCGCAGCCGCCCGACTCACGGAGGCCGGCCACGAGGTGACCGTCTTTGAGGAGCGCGCGGACATCGGCGGCCGCGTCCGCTCCCGCCGCGAGGACGGCTTCGTTTTCGACCGCGGCTATCAAGTGCTGTTCACTGGCTATCCAGCTGTTCGGCGCGAACTCGATGTGGCGGCGCTCGATGTCGGTGAGTTCGTTCCCGGGGCGACGCTCGCGCGGCCCAACCACCGCTCGACGCTTGCAGATCCGCTGCGGGCGCCTGGGACGCTTGTCGATACAGTGCTCAACCGCGATATCCGCCTACGCGATAAGCTGGAGACTGTCCGGCTCCAACGGGCACTCGCAGGCCGGTCGTTCGATGAGTTGCTCAACCGTGACGACCGGGACATCGCCTCGTACCTCGCAGACCGCGACTTCTCGCAAGCATACATCGAACGGTTCGTCGCCCCATTTTATGGAGGTATTACACTCGACCGGTCGCTGTCGACGGCAGCAAATGTCTTCGAGTACACGTACAAGGCGCTTTCCGAAGGGCGAATCGGACTGCCCGCGGAAGGGATGGGCGCGATACCGGCACAACTAGCCAAGCGAGCGCAGGCGGCCGGGGCACAGATCGAACTGGAGCGGGGCGTGAAGACCGTTTCGCCAGATGGTAATCAGGTCCGAGTTACAGCAGGCGGCGAGACGATTGAAGCAGACGCAGCTGTCGTCGCCACCGACCCCCGGACAGCTGGCGAGCTGACCGGGGTGGAGACGCCGACGGGCGCGAAGGCGTGTGTCACCCAGCAGTTCGCGCTGCCGGCCCACCGCGAGCTCCGGACTGGCCGGCGAATTCTCCTCAACAGCGCCGATGATCGGCCAAACACGGTGTCGCCGAGTTCGGCCGCACAGCCGGCATACGCGCCCGACGGTCGACAGCTACTCGTGGCGAACTTCCTCGGCAGGCAGGAGGCCGACGACGAGACGCTCGCCGCGGAGGTACGCGAGGCGCTGGCGTCGTGGTACCCAGAGACGCGATTTGACGAGCTCGAACTGCTCCACACGGATCGCGTCGAGTTCGCGCAGTTTCCCCAGCCGCCGGGATTCCGGGCGGGGCTGCCCGACCCGGACGCTCCCAAGGGGAACGTCGTCCTTGCGGGAGACTACACTCGGTGGTGCTCGATACAAGGGTCGATGGAGTCCGGCCGGGTGGCCGCGCAGCTTATAACAGGCGCCTAAACTCTCCCAACGGCGGGAACCGCAACGTCTCATCGCCGGCCTCGTCGCGCACCACTGGCCGGAGCGCGTCGGCGTCAGTCACGAGCGGCGATTGGAAGTCGCGGGTACGCATTCCGTTCACCGTCACGCCGGGCGCGAGTGCAGTGAACGCGGGCAGCATCAACAGGTCGGCTCCATCATAGATGCTCTCGGCAGAGAGATAGCACGGTCGTCGCTGTCCTTCGATTTGGATGGCTGGGTGGTCATGGCCGACGATATAGCCTGCGGCGTCTGTTTCTGGCGGTTCGTGACCGTGACAGACAACCCAATCACCAACGGCGTGCTCTGCGGGCATGGGACCGTCCCAGACTGTCTCGAGCATCGCATCGTGATTGCCCGGCGTGACGACTACGCGCGCGCCGACCCCCCGGGCGCTCGTCTTCAATTCGCGGAGTGTCTCACGGACGCCGCGGGGGAGCGACCCGAAGGAGTGAAGCAGGTCGCCGGCGACAACAACCTCGTTCGGCTTAAATCGCTCGCAGAGCCCGGCAAACCGGTCCGTGACATCCTCATGTTCGCCGACGCGGACCTCAACATTCGAGACGGCGTCGCGCCCGAGATGCAGGTCAGCGACCACGAGCACGTCGGGGCTTGGCAGGTACACCGCCCGGTCGCGGTACCGCGGCGTCATCACGGGAGCGGGACATCGGCGTCCGCACGGTCGGCCGCCCGCGTCAGCGCCTCGTAGTAGGTCGCGGCGTCCGCTTCAACGACAAACCGTGCGAGTTCGTCGAAGCCGAAGTCCTGCGCAAGGAACTGTGCACCCATCCAATTGGTCGGTTGTTCGAGCTGACCGCTGTCTAATACGTCAGCCAACTGTTCGACGACCGTATCGGTGATTTCGACGCGCATAATTCAGGCGTTCGCCTCCCGTCTGGCCGTGGTATAAGCCTCTTGCAACCGCTTGAATTCCTCCTCGTCGCCGCCGTGGTCGGGGTGGACCTCTTTTACTCGCTCGCGGTAGGCTGCCCGTACCTCCTCGCGGGAAGCGCCCGATGGAAGCCCAAGAGTGGCGAGGGCGGCCGCCCGTGGGTCGCCAGTTTCGGCGGCCGCGCGGCCGAGAGTCGTCTGTCTCTCCGTATCGGGTCCGGAATCCGACTCGGGCTCGGGTGTCTCGAACGGGAGCCGGTAGCCGAGCAGCTCGGCTGGCATCTCGTGTTCGACCAGCACCGCATGGGTCGGCGACCGTTCGATACGGTAGAACGCCCGTGGGTTGAACGTGATTGCGACATCCCGTTTGGGGAGGTAGAAGGCGACTCGCTGGCCGTCGATAGCCGCGTTTTCGGTGAATGACTCGCCGAGTCCTTCGAGGTACGCACGAATCTCTCCACGGCGGCGACCGTCGCCGTCAAGCTGGTCGCCCGCGTCGGGTGGCTCTGTTGGGAACAGTCTGACGCCGACAAGGAACACCCCCGCGGCGATGAGGCTCCCAAGTACGCCGAGCGCCACACCCCACAGCAGCCACGTGGGCAACTGAACTACGACCTCGTGGACCACATCCGCTGTATGCGAACGGAACGTAAGTATCCCTCGGGGCGCGTTCAGCCGATGTACCGCAGGTCGTCGTCGGCCGGCGACTGAGTCGCCTGCATCTCCTGCATCTTCTCCATCACTTCTTCCATCTCATCGGCCCGCTCGGAGAGCGAGCCGTAGTCTACCTCGAAGTCGAGCAGTCGGCTCAAGGCCTCGAGGACCGCTTGTGCGCTTTTGGGATCGACGAGGTAGCCAGAGGTCTCGCCCATCAGACAGGCAACAGCGAGCCCGCGGCGGCCGCCCAGCCCGAGCAGGAGCCCCGAGATGCCGACGATACCGCCGGCTGGTTCGTCTTCGCGGAATTCTACGCCCGTCTCCTTCAGCGGGTCGACCAGTGCCGACTCGCTGGCGGCCCCCACGACGGCGTACTCCTCGATGAGTTCGCCCGTCGGCACGCCCCCCAAGGCGTATGCCCGCTCACAGCCGTACCCTTCCGCGAGGTCGAGAAAACGGTCAGCCAGCCGGTAGTGGCCCGGCCCATCGCCGGCCTGGTGATCGCCGGTGAGCACGAGCAGGTCTGTCCCGTCGGCGTTGACGGCGTGGAACTCTGCGCCCGCGAGCTCGGTGACCCCGTCCTCAACGGTCACCTGCGGTGGGAAGTGCTCGGAGTGGACTCGCGCGACTAGTTCACCCTCGAACTCCTCTAGCAAGTGCTCGGCCGCGAGTTTCCCGACGTGGCCGACACCGGGAAGCCCTTCAACCAGCACCGGGTCAGACAGTGCCGGGTCCGCGTGGCGGTCGACCTCGAACTCGTCCATATTCGTTTGTGGGTCTCGCCGGGGTTAAGTCCCGTTCGGTCCCGCCGCGTCTGCTGGCCCATAAGAGAGGCCGAATGCCGACGAGAGCAAGTCGTACCACTCGGCGGGGGTAACCGCCCGTTCGGAGCGGTCGTCTCGCTTTACCGTGACGAGCCGATCGGGGTGGAGTTTCCGGTAGCCTGTCGGCGTGCTCAGAGCGACCACCGGAGTACCAGTAAACGGCGACTCCGGGGCGGTTGTGAGATACGTACAGGTCGCCGTGAAGTACGACCGCGGCCGGTGATGGTCAGTGAACACGAACCGGTCTGTCCATTCGTTCCCGGGGACGCGGTAACGGAGCCGGTAGTCAGAGTCCGGGCGTTCGGAGGAATCGACTCGCCACGCAACACCGGACCGCTCGGTTCGGATTGTCCCGTCGAGCGGCACCGGCCCGCGCGGGCGCGGTCCGCCGGTGCCAACGTCGACGAGGTAGCGACGGTCGAGTGCAACGACGTTGCTCAGGTGGTTGGCGGGCGGTGACGGGTCGCCGTCGTCGTCAAATACCATCGCAGCCACCCGGTCGACATCGTATCCGAGCGTGTCCAGCAGCCAGCCAAACAGGCCATTGAGTTCGTAACAGAAGCCGCCGCGGCCGCGCCCGACCACCTTCTCGTAGCAGTTCGCCGGGTCGAGCGAGACGCCGGCCCCCTCGTGGGGACCGTGCGGGTCACCGGTGACCGCTAGCGTCTCGAACGGCACCGTCAGCGCGTGGGCACGGACGAGACGCGTCAGCGTCTTGATGTCGGACGGCCGCTCGCGGTCGGCCAGTCCGAGACGCTCTAGGTATGCGTCGGGGTCCATCAGGCTTCCAGACAGGCGCGGCTGCCTGGCAGACAGAGCCGACGCGTCCGCCCACGCCGGCGCCGTCGGCGGCCCAGACGGTATACCCGCCCCGCGAGTACGACTGCGAGCGCGGTTGCCGCCGCGAGGACAGGGTTAGCAGGCGCAGCCAGTGCGAGCACGAGCGCTAGCAGGTAGACGGCGGCACCGGCGAGCAGTTGCCGGGGCGAGGCGTCGATTCGAGGGTCGGTATGGCCGTCAGGGGTCGGTCGTCGCATAGTTGAGAGGAGGACCGCCACGGCCATAAGGATAATCTGAATGACGTTTTTGTAGCCCGGCTTACTGAAACTCGCTTGAGTCACCCTCGCGGGCGCGTCGTTTCACCCGGCGGCGGTACTCACCGTAGGGGTCCTCGGGGTTGTACGGGGCGGGGGCACTGTCGACAGCCGGGGCGCCACAGACCGGGCAGGTGTCAGTGAGTGTGTAGACAGGCCGGTCGTGCTCGTCGGCCCGACACACACGGATGTCGGATTTCACTCCTCGTCAGTGCGGCGGTCGCGATGGAAATCGGCGGTGCCGCCGGCCGCCTCGATAGCCTCGCTGGCGCGAGCGGCGCTCTCTTCTAACTGGGATTCGGCGGTCTTGTAGTTGGGCGCCTGCACGCGGATGCGGTACTCCGGCGAACCGACGTAGGTCACTTCAAGATCAACCTCATCGGGGACTTCACCGTTCCCCTCGGCGGCCTCCAGCGCCGCGCGGACATCTTCGACGCCGTCGCCGTTGGGCGACTCCAGGTCGACGTATCCCGTCACCGTCACGTACGGGACGGAAACGTTCTCGCGGGCGGTATCGACGAGCGCCTCGCGCTCGTCGTCCGTGAGATCGAGCGCCTCGAGCGCCTCGGGACCGTGGATGGCCGCCTGCTCGAAGCCAGCGTAGAGACTGCCATACTCGCCAACGAGCGCATTGGCAACCGACGAGAATTGCTCGTCGCTGACATCCTCACCGAAGGCCAGTTCCATCCACTTGTCGGCCTTCTGCTCGTTTTTCCACTCCTGTATCTTGTCCGAACGCTGGTGATCGTTGACGTCCTTGATGGAGAGGTCAATTTGCTGGGCCGACTGGTCGACGTCAAGCACCTTGCAGACGACGACGTCGTCCGTGTCGACGTGGTCGCGGACGTTCTTGATCCAGCCGCTCGCCACCTCCGAGACGTGGACCAGCCCGCGCTTGTCCTCGTACTCCAACAGATCGACGAAGACGCCGAAGTCCTCTATCTCGTCGACTTCGCCGACGACGAGTTCGCCGGATTCCGGCCAGCCTGAGTACTGCATACGAGAGGTTAGCGCGGTGGCGGGTATAAACCGTTCGTGACCTGCTCGCCGGCCGGACCCGAAATCCACAAGCGCGCGGACGACCGGAGGGCGGTATGGACGACCCCCTCGCACGGTACGAGCCGCTGATAGACGACTACGAGACATTCCGGGCCGCCTGCGACCGGCCGCTGCCGCAGGTGGTCCGGGTGAACACGCTGAAGACAAGCGTTGATCGTGCCGAGCGCGCGCTCGCGGACTCCCCGCTCGGCTACGAGTCGGTCGGCTGGCACGACGGACTGTTTGCCGTCGACGGCAAGCCCGGCAACACGTGGCCGTATGTCCACGGCTGGCTCTACGGGCAGGAGGAAGTGTCGGCGTTGCCAGGGCTGATCTGTGACCCAGCCCCCGGTGAGCGGGTGTTCGACCCCTGTGCGGCTCCTGGCTCGAAGACGACCCACCTCGCGGCGCTGATGGACGACGAGGGACTGTTAGTCGCCAACGACTCTAGCCTGGGGCGGCTGTCAGCGCTCCGGTCAAACGCCGAGCAGTGCGGGCTGACGAACGTCGCGGTGACGAAGTCGGACGCGCGCAACTTCTCGCTCAAACCGTTCGATGGCACACTGTTCGACCGGAGCGTTGTCGATGTTCCCTGTTCGTGTGAGGGGACGGTCCGCAAGAACCCGGACGCGCTCGACGAGTGGTCTCTCGATCACGTCGAAGGAGTCGCAGGCGTCCAGCGGGGCATCCTCGGGCGGGCAATCGAGGTTACACAGGCCGGTGGCACCGTTGTTTACTCTACGTGTACGTTCGCTCCCGAGGAAAACGAGGCAGTACTCGATTACGCGCTTGAGGAGTACGATGTCTCCGTCCGCAACATCGAGGTCCCCCTTGAGACGCGGTCAGGTGTCACGGAATGGGGTGGCGACACGTACGACCCCGCTGTGGCGCGGGCCAGGCGGGTGTACCCGCACCTCAATGACACGGGCGGGTTCTTTTGTGCGAAACTGGAGGTGAGAGCATGAGAACTAATGACGGGAGTCAGTTCGGGCGGCTGCCGGCGACAGACGCCGACCGCGAGGTGACCGACAGACCCTCGCGGGCAGCCGTCGTTGACTACTGGGCCGACCGGTTCGGGATTCCCCGGACAACATGGGACAGCTACTCGTTCTGGGAGCGCGGGTCAGGGAAAATATGGGCGTTCAACGGTGAACTGCCATCACCGGTTCGCATCGAGGGGCTCGGGATGGTCGTTCTGCGAACAGGTGGTGACCACTGGAAGCCGACCACAAACGCGGTCCAACGGTTCGGCAGCCGTGCGACCAACTGTGTCGTTCACCTCTCGCAGCCGGAGGCACAGGCGTTTCTCGCTGGCCACGACCAGGAACTCGAGTGGGAGGGCGACTGGGGATATCTCGTCGTCAGTCATGAACTGGCCGGCGACCCCGAACCAATCGGCGTCGGGCTCTATCTTCACGGCGAATTGCGCTCGCAGTTACCGAAGGGAAAGCGACGTGATCTATAACGGCAGGCTGATTGTCCAGCCGCGTGCAGGCGGAGTATGGACCGGCGGTTTCTCGCGACGGTCGCCGCGGCGGTCGTACTTCTGGCGGCCGGCGGTGCCGTCGGTGTCATCGTCGGTGGGGCCGGACTGTTCGACCGTCAGCCGCGGGTTGACCCCACCGTTACCGCATTTAACAGCAGCGACGCCCGGTGTGCGGAAGCGCCAGCCAGCGAGCCGCGGGTCGACGCCGGCAACACGACCCGCGGCACCTTCCTCATAATTCGGGCGAATCTGACCGTCTCCGGGCCCGACAGTCGTCTTAAGAACGCCACGCTCGCCGAGACTGGCCTCGCCAACTACACACTCACCTACGAGGGGGCCGCCGGCGATGGCACCTGTCCTGACGGCGAACGTGCGGTCGTCTCCACGTACGTCGCCTTCCAGGTACCACACCGTGGCGGCGAGCCGTTCGGGGTCACCGTCCGCTACCGCAATCGCGTACTCTTCGAACTGCGTAACGGGCCGAGTGGCGTGGCCGTCACTCGGTCTTCGGCGTGACGGTACCGCCCGCCAGTCCTTCCCACGCGACCCGGTAGCCGAGTGCCGACAGCGCCGCGCTGGTGTCGTCGATGCCGACCTCGTTGAGGATGGCCTCCGCATCCGATAGCGCCATCCCTGACTCGATTCGCCCGCCGGCCTGTTCAAGGACTGCTGGCCGGACGAGCGTGCGGCCGATGAGGTTGTGCTCCGGAAACGAAACGTCTGCAAGTGCCGACTCACTCACGCCACGGTCGGACGCAAGGTCAGCGAGCGTCACTACATCTGCCTCGGGGACGAGGACTTCAGGAAGTTGTGCGGCGGCGTTCGCCACGAGTTCGCGCTCGTACTCGCGTAACGCGTCGACGACATTCTTCACGCGGACCGTCTCTGAGTAGGGGATGGCCCCGTCGGTAAGCTCCTCCACCGTCTCGCCGACGCCGAGCGATTCGTCGACGGCGACCAGGAAGGCCACATCCTCGAGTTCGCGGAACCGCGACAGCTTCTTTTCGACGTACTCGGGTGTCCAGAACCCCATTATCTCGAAGAAGACACGGAAGGAGGTGTCGGCGCCCCCAGGCCGCCAGTCGAACGCGAAGTCCGGAATAACGACGTGTTCGCCGGCTGCCAGCGGCTCCGGCTCGCGGACGAGCTGCCAGTCTAACTCAAGGGAACCGAACCGCGCAGCGAAGTCCGCCTCGACAGTTGAATCAAACGTCATCTCTGTCACCGGCTCTGTCCCCGGCACTGTCACGTCCCCGTCGGATAGCTGGAGCGTCCGCTCGGTGCCTCTGTCGTCCACGGTCGCCTCCAGCGACCACGAGCCAGAGAGGGCGACCGTCCGCAGCAGGCGGGCGAACCGTGTCCCATAGCGACGTGACCGGCGGAATAGCGCATCTGGGCCCGTTATCACCACCTCGCGGCCCTCGCCCGTGCGGCGTATTTCATACAGCAGTCGGAGCCGCTTCACCGCCGAGATGAGTGTCTTTGGGTCTGAGGAGCGCACGCGTAGCTCTGTCGCATCGAACAGTGCCGTCGCTGCCAACGAGAGGTCGTACTGCTTGCAGAGGTCGGCGGAGCCCCATCGCGGGTCGAACTGGACGAGGCGCTGATTCTGCTCGCGGTCAGCGAACAGCGACGCTGCTACGTCGTCCGGATTAGCGTCCAGCCGGTCGCCGGCGGCTGCCAGCGCCTGCTCGCGGTCCCGTTCGGTGATGACGCCGACGGCTTCGCCGGCCTCGAAGGCGGCTCGTCGGGCCCGCTCGGGATCGACCGGCGCGCGTGTCTCGAAGACCGCCTCGCGCTCGACCAGGTAGGCCAGCCCGCGGACGAGTTTGAAATCCGTGGCCTCTCGCTCGAGGTCAGTCAGCGCGGCCTTGAGACGCCTCTGCGGCTCGCCGATATGCTCGTGGTAGGTCTCGATGACCCGCGCGGCTAATTCGCGAGCGCACTCGTCGTCGTCGATGAATTTCGGCTGATAGCCGCCACCAACTCGCGAGACGCGAAGCAAGTCCTTCCGAAGCATCAGCGCCTCCGGTCTGCGACCCGCTCCTCAGCAGTCGCCTCAGTTACCAGTTCGTACAGTACCGCGCGGTCCCGCTTGGACGATGGCCGGAGGATGCGCCCGAGCCGCTGGGTGAACTCGCGTTCGCTGCCGGACCCCGACAGCAGCACCGCGACGTTGGCGTCCGGCACGTCGACCCCTTCGTCAAGCACGTTCGCGGCCACGATCCGCGAATAAGTGCCGTCGCGAAACCGTTCGAGTATCTCGCGGCGCTCTGCAGCGCCTGTCTCGCTCGTAATCGCCGGCAGGAGAAAGCGGTCCGAGAGGCGGTAGACGAGGTCTGTGTGGGCAGTAAAAACGATGACGCGGTCGTCGGCGTGGCGGGCCAGCAGGTCTGCCAGCCGGTCGACCTTCGCGTCGGCGTTCATCATCACTTCGCGGGCGCGCTGCTTGGCGAGAAGCGCACGCCGTGCCTCGGGATCGCTGCCGGAGCGTTTCACCAGCTTCTGATAGTCCGACCCCGATTGCATCTGGATATTCGAGGCCCGCAGGTAGTCGGTGAATA
This sequence comes from Halosegnis sp., assembly GCF_042216475.1. Taxonomy (NCBI): domain Archaea; kingdom Methanobacteriati; phylum Methanobacteriota; class Halobacteria; order Halobacteriales; family Natronomonadaceae; genus Halosegnis; species Halosegnis sp. The sequence continues at coordinate 12,689 of NZ_JBDGTV010000017.1, read as the reverse complement.
CGCTCTGATTCTCTTCGTAGCGCGCCCGTTCCTCGGCAGTCAACTCCACCTCAATGCGTCTGATATCGTATGCTGCAAGGTGTTCGCCAGCGAGCGCCTCGGGCGAAAGTGCATACACCCGCTCACCGACCAGATTGACGACCGCCTCGTGGGCGCCGTCGGGTCGCTCGAGCGTTGCCGTTAGCCCAAGGCGAGCCGGCGCGGCGAGCAGCCGGGCGATATCGCGATAGCCCTCGCCGCCGAGGTGGTGGACCTCATCGAAGACAACGAACCCAAACTGGTCGCCCAGTTCATCGGCTCGTAGGTACGCCGAGTCGTAGGTGGCGACAGTGAGTGGCTCAACCTGCTGGGTGCCGCCGCCCATCTGGCCAACCGGCAGGTCGAACTCGCGGGTCAGCTCACCACGCCACTGCTCAAGCAGATCCACCGTCGGGACGACGACGAGCGTCGGCGTCTCCAAGGTTGCGATGGCGGCGAGAGCAATAACCGTCTTGCCGCTGCCCGTGGGTAACTCGAGGACGCCCTGATAATCGGCTGTCTCCCATGCGTCGAGGGCAGCTTGCTGGTAGTCGCGCAGTTCGTAACTCGACTCTAACGGACCGATATCGGCCAGCGACAGCACGCGGTCATCTACGTCCACGGCGAGGGGCGCGAGGGCGTCACGCAGTCGGGCGTACTCGTGGCCTGGAGCACGGCCGGACTGCGACCGGGGGTCGTACTCGACAGCCGGCAGCGGCGTCCCGGGATCGCCGTCTACCCGGATAGTCCCCTCCTCGTAGGTCAGGACGACCGACATCGTCGGGATTGGGGGATGAGCCAGTATAAGTCCGCTGCGTCGGCTGGCTTTCTACACCCTTTTACCGCCGGCCAACTTCCGTGGAGACATGAGCGAGGAGCAGGCCGCAGCGCCTGAGGAGTCCGACGCGGCCGAACCGACCGACGAGCCGGACGCGGAGCTGGTCGATCGAGTCGCAGAGGCTGAAGCCGAGGAGACAGCCCGCGAGGTGGCCGAATTGCGTGCCCGTGTCGAAGAACTCGAAGCGGAGCTCGCTGACGAGCGCGAGCGGGCCGACGAACTCGAGTCGAAGCTGAAGCGCAAGCAGGCGGACTTCCAGAACTTCAAGAAGCGACAGCAACAGAAGACCGAGGAGGCGCGCCAGCGCGCGACAGAGGATCTCGTTGAGCGACTGGTCGATGTCCGCGACAACTTAGTTCGTGCGCTCGAACAGGAGGAGGGCGCCGATATCCGCGACGGCGTAGAGACGACGCTGCGGGGCTTCGACGACGTACTCGATGCGGAAGGGGTCGAACCCATCGAACCCGACCCGGGGACGGAGCTTGATCCGGTCCACCATGAGGCACTGATGCGGGTTGACAGCGACCAGCCGGCTGGCACTGTCGCAGAGGTCCACCGGCCAGGCTACGAGATGGCCGGAAAAGTGCTCCGGCCGGCGCAGGTGACCGTTTCCGACGAGCGCGACGACGGCGACGACTGACTGCGGGCGGTTCGATTTGTACGTGTCGGTCCGCGGGTCGGCCGCGCGGAGAAACCGACCGACGGCAGCCGACTCCTCCGAGCCCGGATTCGCGACATCTAGCAACGTTTAACCGACTCAGCGCGGTAACTACGTGTAACATGGCGAGCAACAAGATTCTCGGTATCGACCTCGGCACCACCAACTCCGCGTTCGCGGTGATGGAAGGTGGCGACCCCGAGATTATCGTGAACAGCGAGGGTGAGCGGACGACGCCCTCGGTGGTCGCGTTCACCGACGATGGCGAGCGACTCGTGGGAAAGCCCGCCAAGAACCAGGCAGTCCAGAACCCCGAGCGGACCATTCAGTCCATTAAGCGGCACATGGGCGAGGAGGATTACACCGTCGATATTGAGGGTGAGGAGTACACGCCCGAGCAGATTTCGGCGATGATCCTTCAGAAAATTAAGCGGGATGCCGAGGAGTACCTCGGCGACGACGTGGAGAAGGCCGTCATCACGGTGCCGGCGTACTTCAACGATCGCCAGCGACAGGCGACGAAGGACGCCGGCGAAATCGCGGGCTTCGAAGTAGAGCGGATCGTCAACGAGCCGACGGCTGCTTCGATGGCCTACGGGCTCGATGACGAGACCGATCAGACGGTTCTCGTCTACGACCTCGGTGGCGGGACGTTCGACGTCTCCATCCTTGAACTTGGAGGGGGAGTCTACGAGGTTGTCGCAACGAACGGCGACAACGACCTCGGAGGCGACGACTGGGACCATGCCATCATCGACTACCTGGCCGACGAGTTCGAGGCCGAGCACGGCATCGACCTTCGCGAAGACCGGCAGGCGCTCCAGCGGCTTACCGAGGCCGCCGAGGAGGCAAAGATAGAGCTATCGAGCCGGAAGGAGACGACGATTACGCTGCCGTTCATCGCCGCGGACGACTCCGGCCCCAAGGACCTTGAGGAGACAATCACCCGGGCAAAGTTCGAGTCGCTCACCTCGGACCTCCTTGAGCGGACGGTCGGTCCGACGGAACAGGCCCTGTCGGACGCCGGCTACTCGAAGGACGACATTGATGAGGTTATCCTCGTAGGGGGCTCCACCCGGATGCCGCAGGTCCAAGAGAAGGTCGAGGAGATGACGGGCCGCGAGCCAAAAAAGAACGTCAACCCCGACGAAGCAGTGGCACTTGGCGCGGCCATCCAGGGCGGCGTCCTCTCGGGTGACGTTGACGACATCGTCCTGCTAGACGTGACGCCTCTCTCGCTGGGTATCGAGGTAAAGGGTGGGCTGTTCGAGCGGCTTATCGAGAAGAACACGACCATCCCGACGGAGGAGTCCAAGGTGTTCACCACCGCCGCCGACAACCAGACGCAGGTGCAGATCCGTGTCTTCCAGGGCGAACGCGAGATTGCCGAGGAGAACGAGCTGCTCGGCGCGTTCCAGCTGACTGGCATCCCACCGGCGCCGGCTGGTACACCCCAGATTGAGGTGACGTTCAACATCGACGAGAACGGTATTGTCAATGTTGAGGCCGAAGATCAGGGCTCTGGCAACAAAGAAGAAATTACCATCGAGGGCGGCGTCGGTCTCTCCGACGAGGAAATCGAGCAGATGCAGGAGGAAGCCGAACAGCATGCCGAAGAGGACCAGAAGCGTCGCGAGTTCGTCGAGGCACGCAATGAGGCCGAGAGTACGATTCAGCGGGCCGAGACGCTTCTCGAGGAGAACGAAGAGGCTGTCGACGACGAACTCCGTTCGGACATCGAGGCCGAAATCGACCGTGTCGAGGAGGCTCTAGAGGAGTACGAAGAGGTCGACAGCGACGAACTCGACGCTGCCTCCGAGGCGCTCACCTCTGCCACGGAGAGTCTTGCCGAGGCGCTCCAAGAGATTGGTAAGCAGATGTATCAAGAGGCCGGTCAGCAGGCAGCCGGTGGCGCCGGCATGGGCGGCATGGGTGGCGCCGGCCCGGGCCCCGGCGCAGGCGCGGGCGGTACCGATCCCGAGGGCGACGACGAGTACGTCGACGCCGACTTCGACGAGGTTGACGAGGACGACGAGGAGTAGTTACCCTGCCTGCAGGTCCAGTGGGTCCTCGAGTTCGCCCGTAATCTGTTCGAAAGCGTCGGTTGCAGTAACCAGCCCAACTATCTCGTCATTCCGCTCGACCAGCGCGAGTTCCTGATTCTCTCGCTGGAGTCGGTCAATGAGTTCACTGACCGGCGTGTCGGCCGCGACAGTCAGTGGCGGCGCCGTCAGTTCCCGTAAATCGAGCGAGCCGTCCGTGAGTTCGTCTAGGTGTCTGAGCACCGCGGGCGTATAGACGATGCCGACGAACTCGTCGATTGACTCGCCAACCAGTGGGAAGCGGACATGTGGTGATTCGGCCATCCGCTCGACGTTGGTCTCGATATCATCCACGGTCGAGACGGCGACGATGTTCTCGCGGTCGATCATGATGTCGGAGACGCGTATCTCGTCAATAGCGAGTGCGTTCAATACTTCGTCGCGACGCTCCGAGGAAACTCCCAGTCCCCGCAGCCGCTCGCTCATATCGCGCATGAGTTCTCCGCGGGTCTCGGGTGGCCTCTCACCCTCCAGCTCCTCGTCGGCCCACGATCGGGCAATCTCGATGCCGAATAACCCAAGTACACCTTTCGCGATGCGGTCGGATAGCAGAATAACCGGCGACATGAGTTTGGTCCACCAGTAGAGCAGCGGTGCGCCGTACCGTGCGACGAATTTCGTCCGTTCGATACCGAGATACGTGGGTGCCTGTTCGCCAACGATAACGTGCAGGAGGTTAATCACCGCCAACGCGAGGACGACGGAGAGGGCGGTGTGACCCCCGCTTCCACCAGCGAGTCCGAGCGCACGAACCGCCGGATCAAGAACGGCCGCCAGTGCTGGCTCTGCGACCACCCCGAGTCCGACACTCGAGACTGTGATACCGACCTGACAGCCAGAGAGATATATTTCGAGTCGCTCTGTCATCTCCCAAGCGCGTGTCAGTCCAAGGCCCTCGAACTCCGACTCGGCGAACTGCCGGACGCGCGTTAGCGCAAACTCTGTCGTGACGAAGAAACCGTTCGAAAGCAGGAGGAGCGCGCCACCCCCGAGCCGGAGCGCGGTCACGAGGTCGACCATACGCCGCGTAGTCAGGGGGGTCGGATAAGTTTCCGTCTCAGAGCGCGTCGCCGCCGTACTGGATAGTGAGTCCCTCCGCCTCGTAGATGTCGATGAGTTCGGTCACAACCTCGTCGTAGCTCATGTCATCGATGCGCAGTGCGTCGAGCCGTTCGAGTGTCTCTTCGGACAGTTCGACCTGCGGCATAAGCGATGCTACGCCAAGGGTAGACAAAAATCTCCGGGGCATTACTCCGCCTCGTGAAGCCGCTCGCCACGGTGGAGCCGGGTCGCGATGGAGAACGTCTGTTCGTGTTCCCGGCGGGTGGGGAAGTGAGCGGCCATGTAGCGGGCCGGCGCGACGAGCGCCAGCTGTGCTTCCCAGTCTGCGTCTGGTCGGGTGGCCAGCGCATCGTATCGCTCAAGCCCCCACATGACGTTCTGGAGTGTGTGGAACCCGGCATCCTCGCGGAGCAGTCCTCGGCCGAGTGTCTGCTTGAGCGCGGCCGGGTCGCCGCCGGCATCGAAGTGCTCCACGACGAGCGAACCCGCGCGATTCACCTGCCCCTGTTCGTCGAAGCAGTCGAGTAGGTCCTCCCGGACCGTCGTAGGATCGCGGTCGGAGCCGTCCGACTCCGGCTCCGGCACAGGCGCCCGAGGACTGTTGAGGAAACGATCGAGATAGACAGAAATGGCCGCGTCGAAACAGCCGCGGTAGAGCGCGTCTGTGCTCGTTCTGCCCGTTGCCTCGTACACTGCGTTAGCGTACGAGAACGTGTGGTGGACCGTGTTCCAGTCGCTGAACTCGTTGTTGGTCGAGAACCACGCCACTCGGCGGGTCGCCGCCCGGACGACGGCGTCGGCCAGTTCTCGCCGGGTCGCTCCTACCCGGATGGCGCCAGTCAGTGCCTCAAGGATGGCCTCTGGGTCGTCCGACAGTAGCGTGTCAACGAAGCCCTCCGGCTCCGTCCAGTCGCGACCCGCGCCGGCAGCAACGCAGTCGTCGAGTCGCTCGGCTGCGTCGAAACAGAGTCCTGCGACGTCGACAGGCGTCCGCCACGAGGAGAGTTCCTCGGCGCGGGTTGCCTCTGTAAGCCGCTCGACGGTAGAGGCGAGCACCCGTGCGGCGTTGGGCTCATCGCGGTCACCGCCGCCAACCCAGCCGAGATGGTCTAGCGTCGCGAAGGCCGTGTTGAGGAAGTCAAGCGTATGGCCAGCGTCGAGGTACAGCGAGTCAGTGGCGGCAGTGAAAACGATGTCAGCGACGTCGGCGGGATCGAGCGTCTCGACGGCGGTGAGTAGACACCGCTCGGCGCCGTCGGCATCCCGTACCTCAACCGTGTCGCGAAACCACGACCGAAGCCGCGCCTTCGAGAGATCACGATTGTCGAAGGCATATCCCTGGAACCGAGGCGGCTCGCCGGCACACTCGTCTGCCACCTCCCGGACGCCAAGGTACATCGCGCGGCGCCGGTCGCGACCACCGACTTGCCCGTAGAGTGTCGCAGCACAGCCAAGCGTCGTCAGTCCGCGTCCCCACCCTGAGGCGCGGTATTTCGTCCCGAAGTCAACAGCTGTCTGGAGCGGCGTGTGGAAGCCGTCGACCGCCTCGGAGTCGACATCGTCTAGCCCGACGACAGCCTTCGCCATCACGAGCGGGATATTCTCGTGGAGGCCATCGGCGAGACGGTTGCGCCACCGCACACCAGGAGACACGTCGGTCGGCGGGTCGGGATCAAGATATACTTGATTGTCGCCCTCCTCGTCGCGGATTTCCGTCGGGAACGTCTGGACATCATCTGCCCACGGGTCGAACGTGTCCCCCTCGGCCAGCTCAAAGCGGGCGTGATGCCAGTGACAGGTGAGCATCCCTTCCTCAACGGTACCCTCTGAGAGGGGAAAGCCCATGTGTGGACACCGGTTGTCAACAGCGTAAATATCGCCGTCATGGTGGAACAGCGCGACTGCGCGGTTGTCGACCCGCACGACTGTTCGTCCGGTTTCGGCGAGGTCCGCCAGCGAGGCGACGTGAACCATTCCGCCGTGCTCGTCGGTCGCCATGCGTCATCGTTCCACATGGAGACACTTGATGGCTCGCTGAAGCGGCCTTCTGTACGCGAGCCGTCAGGTCCGGCAGGTAGTTACGTCTCGACCGGTGGCGCGGTATCCTCAATGCCAGTTATCTGGATGCGGACGCCGTCTTCGTACTCCGGGTCAAGGGCAGTCTGCCAGCCGTGGACGGTGGCAAGTGTACGGACGTTTGGGAGCAGCATTCCCGCTTTCGCGGAAGGAACAGCGGCGTTATAATTGAGGGCAGCCTCACACCGATCATTCGGGATTGGGTCTCCGTCGGTGGTGATTGTGAGTTCCCCGGCCTCATACCCAATGGTCACGTTGTCAGCGCCGGTGACGCTCGCGAACTCGAAGGCGGCGTCAAACAGCGCTGTCAACCGGTCCGGTGAGGCAGTCACCGTTCCGCTCTGCTCTACGGTGAGCGTGAGCCCCTCTGGGGTGGTTCGCTCCCAGGCCGCCCGGACGGTCTGCTCGAGGTCGCACGGTTTCGTCTCATCAAGAGTCTGGCCATAACGGGCGAGCGTCGTGAGGTCGCCCACGATACCGGCCATCCGCGCGCTGGTCCGTTCGATGACCGCGAGCGCGTCGTCAGTCGACTCGTCGTCTGCGTGCTCGCGGGCAATCTCCGCGTACCCCTCGATAAGACTCACAGTGTTGCGCAGCTCGTGGTCGACAGCCGCTGCGAAATCGTCGAGCTGTGCGTTCTGTCGCGTGAGTTCCCGACGGTTCCGTTCAAGCTCCGTCACGTCTGTGAGCACGAGCACACAGCCGACCCGCACGGCCCCGACGGTGAGTTCGCTTGTTCGGCGAACGAAGTACCGCTCTCTGCCGTCTGTTGAGATGCTCACCACCTCCGACTCGTCAGGGGTCGCCGTCAGTTGTGCAGCGACGTCCGTCAGCGGCTGGCCGACGGCCCCCTCTAGACTCGGAAACAGCGCCGGCGCAGCCTCGTTGTACTCGAGCACTCTGTCTTCATCATCAAGTACGACTACAGGGTCTGCAATCTCGTCGAACAGCTGCTCGCGGCCGAACCGGCGGACAGAGGTGAACTTCTCCTCAACAAAATAGAGCACACCGAGCGCGAACAGCGCGACGCCGATAGGTTCGTAGCTCAGGTCGAGTATCGCCACCCCAGGTACAATGGCAGCGACGCTCGGGAGCACCGGTAGTGCTGCGAAGCCGACGGTGACCCACAGCGACTCTGTGCTATACCCCGAGCGGCGTAGCACTTGGAAGAGCATGAGAAAACCAGCAGCCGACAGCAGGTACGCGAGCACGGTGGTCAGCCAATTGAGTAGCGATCGCTGGATAACTAAGTGAGGGAACGGCGTCGGATCCAGCGTCGCCGCGAAGTAGAGCCCATGTACCGGGTTGGTGAACTTGAGGCCGACGACAGTGAGATAGCAGGCGACAGCGAGTGCTCGGAGTGTCGGATTGTGATGGTAGCGACGGCCGGAGTAAGCCGAACAGAAGTAGAGCCATGGAAAGACGGTAGCGAAGCCAAAGGCAAGGCCGATAGTGTAGAGGCTGGTTTTCACAGCCAGCGAGCCAGCGATTACCTGCCCGACTGTCAGAAGCGCCCAACCGCCACACGTGACGAGCAGCGCGACGAGGCCCCGACGGGTGTCTGCGTCGGAGAGTCGCCGCGCTCGCGGAATAACGCCGAGACAGACAACTCCGGCAAACGCGAATAGTACCGCGTACCCGAGTCGCGCCGGGTCCATTAGTCCTTCTATGTGGCTACCCCGAATGGGTCTTTCGCCTGTGGCGGTCCAGACCCGTTCCTTTCAAACGTCTCCGCGGGCTATCCAGCGGTAATGAGCGAGGACTTCTACGAGGTGCTCGGGGTCTCGCGTGACGCCTCCGAGGAGGAGATACAGCAGGCGTACCGGGAGAAGGCCCGCGAGTACCACCCGGACGTCTCCGATGACCCGAACGCTGAGGAGAAGTTCAAGAAGGCGAAGAAAGCCAAGGAGGTGCTGACCGACGACGAGAAGCGCCGGATGTACGACCAGATGGGCCACGAGCGGTTCCAACAGGCCGACAAGCGCGGGGCGACCGACGGCGACCGCGGCGCCGGCGGGATGGGCGGCATGGGGGGCGGCAACCCGTTCGGCGGTGGCGGTGGGATGAATGACATCTTTGACCAGTTCTTCGGCGGCGGCGGCCGCGACCGCAACGCCCCCAGACAGGGAGAGGACCTCCGCACCCGGATGAGCATCTCGCTGGAGGCCGCCTACGAAGGCATCACCCGCGAGTTCTCGGTGACGCGCCCAGAGACCTGTCCAGAATGTGACGGGGCCGGCCACCCGCCAGATGCGGACACGCGTACCTGCCCGGAATGTAACGGCCAGGGGCAGACGACGCGCGTCCAACAGACGCCGCTTGGCCGGGTCCAGCAGACGCAGACCTGTCGGCGCTGCGAGGGCGAGGGTCGACTCCACTCGGAGACTTGCGGGACGTGTGGCGGCGACGGCCGCGTCCAGCGGGAAGCCACTCTCCAAGTCGACGTCCCGGCTGGCATCCAAGATGGCCAGAGCCTCCGGATGAGCGGTGAGGGAGCACCTGGTGAGAACGGCGGTCCCAACGGCGATCTACTTATTGAGGTCAGCGTCGAGGGGCATCCTGACTTCGAACGCGATGGCGATGATCTCTATTACGACGCCGCTGTCTCCATCCCGCAGGCCGTATTCGGCGACACCATCGAGGTACCAACGCTCGATGGGTCAGTCGAGATGGATCTTGAGCCGGGCACCCAGTCGGGGGAACGGTTCCGCCTGCAGGGAAAGGGAATGCCCCGGCTCCGCGGGCGCGGCCACGGCGACCTCTACGTCACCGTCCAGGTGGTGACGCCGACCGATCTCAACGAGGAGCAGCGTGAGGCGCTACAGGCGTTCGCCGAGGCTGGCGGGGAGGAGGTCAACGTCGACGAGGGATTCTTCGAGCGTATCCGCAACTCCCTGTAGCGACCGGCAATTTCGCAGACGCCACCGAACCACGCGCTTTTCGCCCCCGCCCGCGTAGTAGAGTTGTGTCTGATCTCGAGTTTGCGACGCTCGCGACCCTGCTCGCGCGCGACCGCCGCTCGGACGCGGTCGCACTCGTCGACGACGCGGCTGATCGCGAATATGACTATCGTCGCGCGCTGACGACAGCCTGGAAGGCGGGGCTGTTCTTCCGCAACGAGGGCGTCCGGGGTGGGATGCGCGTGAGCGTGGCCGACGAACCTATTCCCGAGAGTATTCTCTCGTTTCTCGGCGCGGGGTTGCTGGGCGCAGTGGTCAGCTTCGACGCGCCAGTCGATGCGGAGACCAAAGCGCTCGTCGCTCCGACCGGGCGACTCAACGAGTTCGACGCCGGCCCCGAGACCCGACAGGTCGGCTACGGTGCGGAGCCGACCGACCCTGCGGTCGCCTACTGGGAGCGGGACGTCTGGAGCGAGAACCCGACGCCACCGCCGGACCGGCCTGCCGCCACTGATCCACTGCTCGCAACCGACGGCCGGACCTACAGCCACGGCGACCTGCTCGGGGCGGCTCGAAACGTCGTTGACGAACACGACATCGGGGTCGGCGACCACGTAGCGGTGCGGGCATCGCTTACCGACCCAGGCGTCGTCGCGGCGGGGTTGCTCGCCCCGCTCGCAGCCGGCGGAGTGGTCGTTCTCCGGAGCGAGCGGAGATGCGTATTCGGCGTCGGGGCAGGCCCCGATAAGACGACGATTCTGCCTACGGACCCGCTATAGTCGAAGGTTTTTCCAGGGAGGTCGGTGACGGGTCCGCGTGCGCACACGTCTCGCCGAGGAGGTGTACTACGGCTGGGTCATCGTCGTCGCTTGCTTTTTAGCTGCGGGGGCTCTGTTCGGGCTGACATACTCGTTTAGCGTTTTCTTCGACGCGCTGGCGGCAGAGTTCGCTGTCCCACCAGCCCGCATCTCGCTTGTCTTCGGCGTTCAGACGGCGGTCATTTATATTGGCGGAGTCGGCCTTGGGCGCGGTCTCGACCGGTTCGGGCCGCGAGTGCTGCTCGCCGCAGGCGCGGTCCTACTGACGGGAGGAATGGTGGTAGCCGCGCGTGCAGAGACATACCTCGGACTTGTCGCCGGCTACGGGCTCGCGACAGGTCTCGGAATGGGTTGCTGTTACGTCGTCGCGTACGCTACCGTTCCGAGGTGGTTCCAGCGACGCCGCGGACTCGCCACCGGCATCGCCGCCGCCGGATTGGGTGCTGGGCTGCTGGTGGTGACTCCGACGGCCTCATGGCTCGTCGCACAGGTCGGCTGGCGGGGCGCGTTCGACGCGCTCGCAGTCGGCCTGTTCTGCGTGCTTGCGTTCGCGACGTACCTGCTGGCTGCGCAGCCAGCCGCTGTCGGAGCCAATCGCGCCCGGGAGTTCGTCGACGGGGTGGAGACGGTTGGCCGCGACGAATCGGTGCGGAAGACTGTCCTCTCAGTCCCGTTCCTGTTTGTTGTCCTCGGCTGGGGCGGGGTGTATGCGACGCTGTTCGTGCTCGTCAACCATCTTGTCCCGTTCGCGGGCGTGCTCGGCGTCCGTGGCGCCGGCGTGACCGCCATCAGCGCGCTCGGCGTGGGGACCAGCCTCGCACGGCTGGTCGTCGGCTATACCTCAGACCGGACGGACCGCGTGGCCGTCTTCGTCGCCTGTGCGGCGCTAATGGCTAGCTGCCTACTCGTGCTTCCGCTGGCCAGCAGCGCGGCCGCGCTGATTGCCGTCGCCGTCGTCTACGGCGTCGGCTACGGTGGGACGGGCGCGCTGCTGTCGCCGTTCGTCGCCGACTTGTTTGGTGTCGGCGATATCGGGACGCTATACGGATTCGCCTCGATCGCCTTCGCAATTGCAGGCCTCGCAGCACCGCCGCTGGCGACGGCTGGGCTCGGCGCTGTCGGTGACTACACGTCTGTCTTCCTCGCCACAGGACTTGTGGGGCTTGGCGGCGTCGCGTTCGTCGCGGCTGCGGGCTGGACAGCCCCAGGCGGTTGGCGCGGCCGTGTTGACGCGTAGTTTTTAGATGTGGGCCCGTCACACGTGGAGTATGCCAGCACCCGACGTGCAGGCGTTCAACACGGCGAACTGGAGTCTCGACAACAGCTTTCTCGTCCAGCTACAGGACCCCGGTGAACCGTACGAGGCGGCCTGTCCGTTCTACGTCATCGACCACCCAGAAGGGACGGTCGTCGTCGACACAGGGTTAAGTCACGAGATGCTCGACGATCCCGCCGGTTACGGTCCGACCGGCGCGGCGTTTATGGAGGAGTTTCTGCCATATATCGAGTACGACGAGTCGATGCATCCGCGGGCACAGCTCGCGGAGGCGGGCTACGCCCCCGAGGACATCGACTACTTGCTGTTGACGCACCTCCACTCTGACCATGCAGGCCACGTCGACCTGTTCCCCGACGCAGAGGTACTGGTACGGACCGAGGAGCTGCGCCACGCCTTCTGGCCTGTTCCGATACAGGACCTGTTCTATCTCGATGGCGACTTTATGCCACTGCGCTCACCGGAGTTCGATGTGACGGAGGTGGCCGGCGAGTACGACGTGTTCGGCGACGGCAGCGTAATCGCGTTCCCGACGCCGGGCCACACACCGGGCCACCAGTCGGTCCACGTCGATCTCGGCGACGAGGAGGTCATCCTCGCGGCCGATGTCGCCCACCGGAAGGTCGGCTACGAGAACGGGTTCCAGGCGTCGTTCAACTGGGACCTCTCGCAGTCGGTGGAGTCGCTACGAGAGGTGAAATCGCGGGCCCGCCGGACGGGCGCTGACGTGCGCCTGCTCCACGACCGCGGGGACACGAACGCGCTCCGGTAGCTACCGCGCGTCCTCGAGGTCCGACAGGGCGTCGGGGTTCTCGATGGAGGACATGTCGCCGAGCTCCTCGCCGGTGTAGGTGGCCTCGACGGCCCGCCGGATGATTTTCCCCGACTGGGTCTTGGGGAACTCGTCGACGAACAGCACCTCGCGCGGCCGGAACGGCTTG
>NZ_JBDGTV010000022.1:22647-47737 GCF_042216475.1 Halosegnis sp. | reverse complement strand
TCACGCAGGTGAACACGATGCTCATCGGCATCATCGAGAGCCAGGACCTCCCCGTCCTGATCCTCGCCAACAAGACGGACCTCGAGGATGCCTCCGTCCAGCAGGTCTCGAACGCGTTCCCGCAACACGAGACCATCCCGCTGTCCGCGCTCGAGGGGGATAACATGGACGAAGTGTACGACAAGATAGCGGAGTACTTTGGGTGAACGATGCCTGAGACACAACACCCGGACGACGACGGAGTCCAGATCGACATGATCAGCGCCGACCGCATCCAAGGGCTCCGTACGATGGAGAAAATACGGTTGGTGCTCGACGGCGTCCACGACGGCAACATCGTCATCCTCGAGCAGGGACTCGACCCCGAGGAGGAGTCGAAGCTCATCGAGGTGACGATGTCCGAGATATCGCCGGATGGCTTCACCGGTATTGAAATCGAGACCTATCCGACGGATGGTGGCGACGATACCGGACTTCTCGGTCGGCTAATGGGTAGCTCCTCAAAGGGGAAACTCACCGTCATCGGGCCGGCAAACCAAATCGAGACGCTTCACAAGGACGAGAACCTCATCAGCACGCTGGTCCACCGGGGGTAATCCGATGCCACACCAGTGTACCGGCTGTGGCTACACGTTCGCGGACGGCTCCAAAGAGATGCTTGGCGGCTGTCCGGACTGTGGTGGTAACAAGTTCCAGTTCTATCCTGAGTCGACGGCTGTCCCCGAAGAGCCAACGGACGCCGATCCACCTGATTCGGAGCCGAACGACGCCGCCTCCACCGTGGGGCGGGCCGCGACGCGTGTGCGCGACTTCGTGGCTGGAGATCCGACGCCTGACGAGCCCGCCGACCCAGATCCTGACGCCGACGCGCCGTGGCCGACGGCCGAATCGGAGGATGGAGGGGAGCCAGACATCATTGATGCGGACGCCCGCGCGACGAAAGCGGCGCTTGAGGACGCCGAGGATCCTGCGCAGGCAGAGGCGCGCTCAGACATTGCTGGCGAGGCAGAGGTACCAGACACTGAGCCCGCGTCGTCGGGTGAAGAGGCGACGACTGACGACGCGAACGACACTTCTGACTCCGTAGGAACGGTGCCGGCTCCCGGGACGGACGATCCCGACGCGACCGATCCAGTCTCCGACGGCCGAGTGGTAAGCGAACCGGACGACACCGGTGCCGGTATCGATGAATTGCGCGAGCAGCTTAACCAACAGTTCGAGTCGATCAAAATACTCGAACCAGGTCAGTATGAGCTGAACTTGATGGAGTTGTACGATCGCGACGAGTACATTATCGCGCTCCAGGAGAACGGCCGCTACGTTATCCAGGTGCCGGAGCAGTGGATGGGCGACCGCGAGGAGTCTTGACTTCCTCCCATCGCTTCAGGGGTGGGATTCCCTGAAGGGGAGTTCAAGGGTGCGCGTTTCCTCGGCCCGCAAGTACGCTTTCGCGTGTGGCGTTTGATGGTGGCCGCTCGGTTACGACCCCGAGCGTGCGTTCCAGCGCGTACAGCCCGGTCAAACGGGCCTTCCCACCCGGACGCGCCGGGCGCTTCGACGGCCCGAATACCAGTTCGGGCCTCCACGGTCGGGTATTCAGCCGACTGGGTACCACCATTCGCGTCCGACCCGGGGGACGGGACGTGGTGGCGTGGTTCTCCGACTTTCGTACCCGGCGGGCTGTGGACGCGAAGCGTCCGTCGGGGTCGAAGACCCCGTACCACGACCTGGGAACGCCGTCACCGTACAGTACGAGCGGGCCGGAGGTAACCATTCGGGACACAACTCCCCTCCGGCCACCGAACGATGTTCTGTCTCCCATCAGGTCGGCTTCAGCCCACGGCGAACGCGTGGGCTTTCGCCTCGAATAACTGGAATAACTCCGGAACTTACTCCTCGCGTTCTAACGACGTACGACCAGTGAGCGTCCGCGACCGATTGTCGGAGTCTCTTGACGCGTTTCCCGCTGCTCTCGCCCGAATCGGTATTGTTGACCGCGAGCGCGGCCAGGAGGCGTTCAACCTCGCGGTGCCGGTGATGGTCACCGGCGTTTTCCGCGTGCTCCAGCAGGTGGCTGACTTCGCGATGGTGGGGCTTGCACTCGGGGATAGCGCCATTGCCGGCCTCGAAATCGGCTTTCAGTACTACTTTATCGCCTTCGGACTGGCGCTGGCGCTTTCCTCGGGGACTATCAGTGTCGTCTCCCGGTATCGTGGCGGTGACGAGCCTGAGCGTGCCAACCGTGCCGTCGAGCAGTCGCTGTGGCTGGCTATCGTCGTCGCAGTCCCGCTGACGGTCGGCGCCTGGCGCTACGCCGAGCCGCTGGTCGGGCTACTAAGCGACGACCCCACCGTCGTTCGCTACGGGGCCTCGTATCTCGCCGTTGTGATGCTGGCCGCGCTTCCTCGCTTTTGGGGACTCATCGCGGCCCGGGCGCTCGCAGGCGCTGGCGACACCCGCACGCCGATGTGGGTACGGTCGGTGACTCTGCCGACGAACGTCATCCTGAATGCGGTGCTCATCTTCGGCGTCGGTCCTGCGCCGGCACTTGGCGTTGTCGGCGCTGCTGCGGGCACGGTCATTGCCAACGTTGTCGCAGCGGCGACATTCATCGGCATCCTTCTGCACGGTCGGGCGGGCGTCCGACTCCCTCGCCGCCCAACGCTTGAGTTATCACTGGTCGGCGAACTCGTCCGGGTGTCGGTGCCGGAAGCGGGGACACGACTGAGCCGGACCCTCGCCCGGTTCCCCTTTTTATTCGTGCTGGGGGTGCTCGGGCCGACGGCACTGGCCTCCTACGGCATTGCCCGCCGACTCATCCTGCTTGCGATGATGCCTGCGTGGGGGTACGCGACGGCTGCGAGCACGCTCGTCGGTCAGTCAGTCGGCCGCGGTGATGAACAGGCGGCGACCGCTTATGGCTGGTCAACCACGCGGATTGCGCTTGCGACCCAGTTGCTCGTAGCGGCTTTGCTGGCCGCGCTCGCGCCCCTACTCGCACGTGGCTTCGGGACAAGCGCCGTTGCGGAGACGGCCGCGTTTGTCCGCGTATTCGCGCTCGGTGTCGCCGGCTTCTCTGTCGCACGGACGCTACGTGGAGCCCTCCGAGGCGCAGGCGACACGCGCTGGCCGCTGTACGGCACCCTGCTCGGTACGTACGTCATCCGGCTCCCCGTCGCGGCGCTGGCACTGCCGGCGGGTTACACACTTGGATTCGACCCGTGGTCGCTGTCCGTCGGGTTGGGGCTGGGCCTGCCGGCCGTGTTCGCCGCCATCCTTGGCGGTCTCTATGTGAAGGCCGCGGTCAACACCATCCGGTTCGCCTCCGGCGGCTGGCTTGCCGTTGCTCGAGCCTCGGGCATCGGTGTTGAGCCGACTGGCCCCGGAGAGAACTAAGTGCGCCTCCCAGCCAGAACCGAAACTGGAAGGGTTTAAATCGCCGCCGTCGGAACCGGAGGTAATGAGTGACGCCACGAAAGTGGTCCTTGGGACAATCGGCGTAGCGGGGCTACTGTCGCTTCTCCTTATCGTCGCGCTGGCCGTCTGAATGTTCTCAGAACGACCTCTCGACGGCGAACTCTCGACCGTCCGGGAGACACACGCATCCGGCGCTGTCGTCCTTAACGCCGAGACGGACTTCGAGACGCTTGAGCCGGCGGTGGCCGAACAACTCGGTCTGCGCGCAGATGCGCTCTCGCCGCTTACGTACGACCCCGCGTGGGTACCGCCAGACGCGCCCGAGGTGCTCAGTCGGCTGGCCGCCGACGAGTTCACCGTTGGCGCACCGGGCGATGGTGGTGTCGTCTGGACGCGACAGACCGAGCCGCCGTTCGTCCTCGTGAAGCCACGGGTCGCGGGCTCGCCGGAAGGATTTGTTGACTTTCTCGTCGCGATGGCGCTGGTTGAGGCTGGTACTGAACTCCCGGAACAGTTCCTTGGCTTCTTCCGGGCGGAGTACCGTGAACTGGCGGACGCCACACCGCTAGATCCGGCCGATACCTACCAGCTCGCAAACGCGCTGTACGACGCCTATGTCGGCCTCCACACGCGCGAGACGTTCGTCAGTTGGGCTGACGACCATCCGCAGCTCCACGAGCAGTTTGTCGACGCCGGCGACCGGCTCCGGCCGCGATTAGCGGATCTCTCGGGCGAGGTGGCTCGTGGCGAGACTAGCTTTGCGGCCGCAGCGGAGCTCGCGTGCTCGGCGGTCAGACATGCAACGCCTGACGGTCCGTCTGTGCCGGCGCCATTCTCAGCGCTTGATACGAGCGCGTATCGCCACCACGGTCCAGAGTATGCCGTCCAGTGGGCCGAGAAGACATTCGAGAAACTATGAACTATCCTATCCTACTCACTCGCCACTGACCCGGCTTGTCCCGTGAAGGTAGGGGTTCCTGCTTCTGTGATGCGCTTTGCAGGACCCGAATGGTTCCCGTAAGAAGCGTAGTCTCTATAGGCGTTGATTCGGAGTGAACCACTCCTACGTCTTCGAGACCCTGAGAACGAATGTTCCACACCGCATGTGCGTCCCTGTCGGATCAATCCTCGGACAGAACAGGGTATTCACGTACCCACAGCGGCTTGTCGGTCGAACCACTACACGACGCTTACCCCTTGGCTGTCTTCGGTGGTTCGACCGCCTCGAAGTGTGTCGCCTCGCCTTTACCCTCGTCTCCAAGTACACGCTGATTACAACGCCGCTCGGAATATCGAGTAGCGTCTTGTCCAGCACTGGCTCACATCTGGGGTTGGACGGGCCACCAGTCAACCAGCCCTCAAATCAGGGACGCTGGACGCGAACAGCCATTACACGCCTTCCGCGTCACACGGGTAGAGTGAGAGTCCACTGACAAGCCTCGGAACGTTCTCCCCAAGCAGTTGACTGAGGACAGGGTGTAGCGCCTATATTCAGCTAAAACTCCGCTGTGACGTTACCGTCTACATCCAGCGTAACAACGCCGTCGAACAGCGCGCGGTACCCTTCAACGACTGACTCGTCGTGCACCTCGTCAGCGAGGTGGAATAGCCCGACAGCGTCGTGTTCCTCCAGCAGCGCAAGTATACGTTCGACAGCGTTTCGAGCTCGCTCCTCATCGGCGTAGTAGGCAAGTTCCGTGATGGAGTCGAAGGAGACGCGTAGCTTCCCATCGTGGCTCTCGAGGAACGTCGCCACCTGCTCAACGATGCCATCCGTGTCGTCGGGTGCAGCGACGTAGTGGACTCGTTCGGAAGAGCGCCGCGAGTAGCCCCGTTCGACGGAGAGCGTGTCGAGGATGTCAGTCGTCTCCGTGTCGACATCGTAGTGTTCGAGTTTCTGCTGGACCTCGCGGGCAGTTGTCCGGGTTGAGACGACGAGCCGATGGTCTGTATCCGGTTTTAGAAAGTCCGTGTCAATGCGGTCCGTCTCTCCGGTCGACGGGTGGACGAGCAGGACCCCCGTCCCGCCGGGGATAGTGGTCGGGCCGTCCTCAATGGCGAGGTCGTACTCCATGCCCGTACCGCGGGGTCGCTGGGTCTTAAAGACTCAGAACACAGCGGGGAGCGGACGGCTGAAGTGGGCTGGCCGCGTCGCCAGGGTATGAGCGTCCGCGACGAGTTCGACGCCTGGGCGGCCGACGGCCGCGACAAGGGGATGGAACGGCGCCACTGGCACACCGCAAAGCACGTCCTCGCAGGGATGCCCGTTGAGGCTGGCGATGTCGTGCTTGATTTAGGAACCGGATCCGGCTACGCACTGCGCGCGCTTGCCGATACGACGCCGCTTTCGGCCGGCTATGGCCTCGATGGCTCCCCTGAGATGGCCGACAATGCCCGCGAGTATACCCGCGAGGTAGGCCACGAGGCAGTCGGCTATATCGTCGGCGATTTTGGCACCCTACCGTTTGCGACCGACAGCATTGACCACGTTTTCTCGATGGAGGCATTCTACTACGCGAGCGACCCCCACGAGACGCTTCGGGAGGTGTACCGCGTGCTCCGGCCCGGTGGGACATTTCACTGCGCGGTGAACTACTACGAGGAAAACGAATACAGCCACGACTGGCAGGACTCAATCGACGTGGCGATGACGCGGTGGTCGGCGAGCCAATATCGGGCAGCGTTCCGTGCAGCCGGCCTCGCCGTCGCGACACAGGCGCACGTCCCCGACGAGGAGACGGAGATACCGCCCAGTGAAGCGTTCCCAACGGAGTCGTGGAAGACGCGTGAGGCGATGGTGGAACGCTACCGCGAACTGGGAACGCTGCTCACCGTCGGCGTCGCGGCTTGACAACCGGTTCCGCGGGCCTACTGCTTTTGCCTCGGCAGGCCATCCAAGCAGTATGAGCGGCGACGCAGGCGGTTCCGGGCGGCGGGAGCCGCAGGCGTCACTAGGGCTATTAGACGCGACGATGGTCGGCATCGGTGCGATGATCGGCGCCGGCATCTTCGTGTTGACAGGGCTGGCCGCAGAGATAGCCGGCCCGGCCGCAATCCTCGTATTCGCGCTTAACGGCGGAGTGACAGCGTTCACAGCACTGTCGTACGCCGAACTCGCGAGCGCTATCCCGAAGAACGGCGGTGGCTACGCGTTCGTCCGCGAGGCGTTTTCTGCGCCTGTCGCCTTCGTGATGGGGTGGACGCGGTGGTTCACATATATGGCTGCCGGCGCGCTCTACGCGCTGGGATTCGCGTCGAACTTCGTTGAGTTTGTTCACATCTACGTGCCGACATTCCCAGCGGGACCAGTCGTCGCAGGCGGCCCGACATGGACCATTGTGTACGCGCTGTTGGTCGTGGCCGTCTTCGTCGTGCTGAACGCGCTCTCAACGGAGGCATCTGGCGGGGCTGAGACTCTTGTCACGTTGGCAAAAATTCTCGTCCTATTCGTTTTCGTCGTATTCGGGCTGTTCGCCGCCCGCCTTGCGGAGTTTCGCCCCTTCTTTCCAACTGGTGGCGAGTCTGCCGGGTTAGTTGGCCCGGTGTTTGAGTCGCTCGGCGCAACCGGCGGCGCGCTCGCGGTGCTGCCGGCGATGGGACTGACGTTTATCGCCTTCCAAGGGTATGACCTCATCGCCACCGTCACGGAGGAGGTGGAGAACCCGCGCCGAAATATCCCGCGGGCTATCTTCCTCAGTCTCGCGGTTACCATCGTCGTCTACCTCCTCGTCGTCTACGTAGCCGTTGGCACGCTCGGTGCGGACGCGCTCGCAGCGGCCGGCGAGACGGCCGTCGCAGAGGCCGCAGAGGGGTTCATGCCGCGACTGCCAGTCATCGGCACGGGCGCGGCGCTCGTCGCCTTCGGTGCAGTGTTTTCGACTATTTCAGCGCTCAACGCCGTCGTGATCGGCTCCTCGCGGGTTGCCTTCTCTATGGGTCGAGAGGGACAACTACCGGCTCAACTGGGCCGCATCCATCATCGATTCGGAACACCCTTTGCGGCCATCCTCGCGAGCGCCGTCGTAATGCTCGGCGCCGTCGTCATCGTGCCGATACAGGTGGTCGGCAATCTCGCGAGTTTATTCTCGCTGCTGGGATTCGTGGTGGTCAACGCCGCGGTCATCCGGCTCCGCCGCGAACGGCCGGCGATGAGCCGCCCGTTCGAGATACCGTACTACCCGGCGCCGCCGTTGTTGGGTATCGCGTTCAATCTCTTGCTCGGGCTGTTCATTGGCGGTCGGACGTGGCTACTGGCGCTCGGCTGGCTCGCGCTCGGAGCCGGCGTCTACACCGTCCTGACCCGCGGAGAGAGGGCCTCTGTCAGCGAGGGAGCGTCGACTGACGCTGAGCCTGACCCCGAGGATGATTAACGAGGGGTACGGACGTGGACGCATGAGCGACGATCTTCGAGTGGCCGTCATTGGGAGCGGACGGGTTGGCCTCCAGACCGCACGCCTGCTTGACGACCGGGGTCACGATGTTGTCATCATCGAGCGGAGCCCCGAGCGTGCGCTTGCGCCGCTGGACGAGTACGTTGCAACCGTCATCGAGGGGGACGCTACCCGGCCGTCGATTCTCCGACAGATTGGGCTAGACCGGACGGACGCCGTCGCGGCGATGACAGATACCATGGCGACAAACCTCGCGGTTGCGATGCTTACTGACCGGCTCGCCCCCGGGGTCCGCACGGTGGTGCGGGCCCCGCCAGATGACCGCGACGAGTACGTTGAATACGCGGATACCGTTGTCCATCCTGAGGTGGCCGGGGCGCGGGCCGTGACGAACAGCGTCGTTGGGGGAGGCGTCCGCACGCTTGAAGAGCTCCCCGGCGAGCTCCAGCTACTCGAACTGACGGTGACCGAGCGAGCGCCTGTAGCCGGCAAGCCGCTCTCGGCGGTGGCGCTCCCACACGGAAGTCTCGTCGTCTCCGGGGCGGCGGGCCATCACATTGCCGACTCGGACACCGAACTCGCCGCGGGCCACACGTACCTTGTTGCGGTCGAGCCAGACGTGGTCGATGAGGTAACCCGGCTCTTTCGTGGGTGACTACTCGGGGAGCCGCTCGCCGGCCTCAATGGCGATGTCGAGCCAGTTCTCTTCGGGCGGGAGCGGACACGCGAACGCGTCGTTGTACGCGCAAAACGGGTGGTACGCGAGGTTGAAATCGAGCGTCACTGTCGCGGCCTCGCGGATGTCTCCTTCTGTCTCGAACTCCATGTACCGGCCGGCGCCGTACGTCTGCTGGCCGGTCGTCTTATCGCGAAACGGGACAAATAGCGAGGTACCGTCGCCATCTGCGCTCGTGTAACCGACAAGCGTTGTCCGCTCGCCATTCACCTCGAAGCCGAGCCGTGCGACCCGCTCGTACTCTTGTTCCGTCTCGACGGTCGTCTCTAGCATGACTGTCTTCGCGCTATCCAGCGGCTCCACATTGGCCTCGACCCGGTACTCGGGATCCGGCGAAAAGTACGCCAGTCCATCAAACTCGGCCCGTTCCTCTCGGGGGAGCGGGGACTGGCGGTTGGACGCAAAGAAGTCGTCCTTCCGCTCACGGTGTCGCTGGAGTTCGCGACGCCAGGCCGTCTCATCGAACTCGTCGCTGCTCACACTAGACGTAGACGGCTCGCGCCTAAACCGTTGACCGTCGCGCAGGATAACAACGGGTTGTGAAAGAAACTCCGACACGCTCATAGCCGGGCGACCGCTCGCATTGGACGTGACAGCCGACGAGCCGTGGCGGGATGTGTTCGGGCACGACGAACCGTATCCCGAACAGGTCGATGGCATCGACGCGGCCGTTGACGCCGCCCGCGATGACGGCTATCTTGCTCTGGAGGGTGCCTGCGGTACGGGCAAGACGATGCTTGCGCTCACGGCTGGCGTTCATCTCGTGCGCGACCCTGACTCTGATTTCGAGCGGGTGGTCGTGCTTACGAGCGTCAAACAACAACTGAGACAGTTCGAGGCGGACCTCCGGCGACTTAACGAGAACCTCCCCGACGGCTACAACCCTGTCTCTGCACTGACGCTCGTCGGGAAGGGTGACGTGTGTCCGTACAACCTCGAAGGACTGGCAGGGATCGACGATGAGACTGTCTACGAGCGGTGCGACGGGCTTCGCGAGCGCACCCGCGGGCTGACCGAGGAGACAACTGCAGGATCGCTCGCCGAGCGGGCGCGCAGCCAGCAGGTTGGTCTCGCGGACTCCGGCCGGACTAACGCGGCGTTCATGGAGGTCCTCGATGAGACGACGCCGTACCCGCCTGACACCGTCGAATCCGACGGGGTCGAATACTGCCCCTTCTATGCGGGCTATCTTGAGAACCTCCCTGAGGATGGCGATGCCAGCGAGGCGGTTCCGTTTGACTTCACCGACGCGGGCCTACTCGAACGCGAGGATCTCGTCCGACTATCGGCCTCCCACGGCATCTGCCCCCACTCGGTGATGGGGGCGATACTCCCTCGAGTCGAGGTAGTTGTCGCCAATTACTACCACGCGTTCGACCCCACCACTGTTGAGTCGTTCACCAGCCCACTGCTCGATTCCGAGACGTTTGTCGTCTGCGACGAGGCACATATGTTAGAGCCGCGGGTGCGCGAGCTGGTCTCCGAGCAGGTTGGCGACGCTACGCTCCGTGACGCTGAGAGCGAACTTGCGCGCGTGCTCGGGCCGCTGAATGTCGGCGGAGACGACCGAGAGCCGGCAACGGCTGGTCTCGCAGAAGCGCGCGAGCAGATACGCGCGGAACTCGGCGAGACAGACGTAACCGCCGATGACCTCTCGCGGCTCCGTGAGTTCACCGAGACACTCCGGGCGGAACTCGACCGCCGGATACGGGCTCATCTTGACGCGGAACACGCCGGCTGGCGGGCTGCCCCCGACTCGCTCCCCGACGAAGAGATACCGCTTCGTAATCCAGCCGATCCCGGCGAGGACGACCTCACGGCGTGGGCACGCCGCGAGGGGTACACCGATGTCTGGACCACCGCTGAGACAGTCGGCGCAGTCGTCGCTCGGATACTCGACACGGTGGAGGAAGAGGACAAGCGTCGGGCGACGCCGGCAGTTGGTCGTCTGCTTGGGGCGTGGCACCAGGCTGACCACACCGACTACTTCCGGGAAATACGCCTTGAGCGGAGCTACGATGGGACAGTCCCAGACGACTCGTGGCGACGGACATACAACGCCGCCCTGACGCTGCATAACTGCCTGCCAGGGGACGCTATCGCTGAGCGACTCGGCGAGTTTGGCGGCGGCGTCCTGATGAGTGCGACGCTGGCGCCGCTCGATGTGTTCGAGCAAGTATCAGGACTGGCGGAACTCCGCGAGGCGGGCCGACCTGTCGAGCGACGGACGTACGGGCTCTCGTTCCCGCCGGAGAACCGCGCCTCCTTCGCTGTCGCGACGCCAAAGTTCACCCACGACAACCGCGGCCCGCCAGGAGAGTCAACGCCGACCCGCCGGGCGTACACGGACGCACTCCGCGAGGTCGCGAGTGTTGAGGGGAACGTCCTTGTGGGGATGCCCTCTTACGGGGAAGCGGAGTGGGCCGCCGGGGCGCTCGCGGACCTCGAGAAAGACGTACTCCTCGACGAATCCAGCGGCGACGACGCTACTGAGCGGCTGAAAACAGAATTTTTCGACGGGCCGGGAAAGGTACTCGTCACATCGCTACGGGGAACACTCACCGAGGGAGTCGACTATCGGGGCGACCGGCTATCCGCGGCCATTGTTTGTGGAGTTCCCATCGTCAACACGGCCTCGCCTCGGATTCGAGCTGTCCGAGCCGCGTACGACCGAGCGTTCGGCGACGGGTTCGAGACGGCACTGACCGTGCCGGCCGTCCGGAAAGCGCGCCAGGCGGTCGGTCGCGTCATCCGTGGCCCTGAGGAGACGGGCGTGCGTGTCCTGCTTGACGAGCGGTACGCCCGCGATTCCTGGGACTCTGTCCGCGAGTACCTCGGCCCCGAACGTGAGGAGTTCCAGCCCGTCTCGCCGGATATGCTCTCGGTAGGGCTTGCCCAGTTCCGCGAGCGCTAAAGGGGGACGTTCATGTCTACCCGTCGCTTACTGCCGACGAAATGGACGGCCCGCTGTGGACCGACGAGTACGCCCCCGCTGTCGCGGACCTCCCTCAGCCGTCCCTGCGCGAGTACCTGACGGAGGCGCGTGAGGACCCGCTCAACCTCGTGTTACACGGCCCGAAGGGCGCAGGCAAGACAGCCGCAGCGCGCGCGCTGGCCCGCGAGGCCCATGAGGACCCCGACAACGACCTCGTCGAATTGAATGTCGCGGACTTTTTTGACCGGACGAAGAAGGAGATACGCGAGGACGAGCGGTTCGCGCCGTTCCTTGAGGGCCGCTCACGGATGTCGAAACGCGACATGATGAACCACGTCCTGAAGGAGTCGGCCTCATACCAACCCGTCTCCGGCGATTACAAGACGGTGCTGCTGGACAACAGCGAAGCGATTCGCGAGGACTTCCAGCAGGCGCTTCGGCGAGTGATGGAGCGGTACGCCGAGTCCACGCAATTCGTCATCGCGACCCGCCAGCCGTCGAAGCTCATCCCGCCGATTCGCTCGCGCTGCTTCTCAGTGGCGGTGCGAGCTCCCGACCACGCGGAGACGGTCGCAGCTCTTGAGCGGATAGTCGAACTCGCCGAGGTCGACTACGACGAGGAAGGGTTAGCCTACCTCGCCGGCTACGGTGACGGAGATCTCCGGCGGGCGGTGTTGGGCGCACAGACGACCGCTGCGAATGAAGGCGAGGTGACGATGGAAGCCGCCTACGAGACGCTCGGTGACATCGGCCACGACGACACCGTTGAGGCGATGCTCGCAGCCGCCGAACGCGGCGACTTCGAGGATGCCCGCTCGCTGCTTGACGACCTGCTGTACGACGAGGGGTACAGCGGGACAGAAGTTCTCGTAGACGTGCGCCGGGTTGCCCGATCGCGATACGATGGGACCAATCTCGCGCGGCTTCACCGGCTCGCCGGCGAGGTCGACGCCGATCTCGCGGAGTCGACGAGCGACCGCGTCCACTTGGCGCACCTGCTCGCCGAACTCGGGCGCTTACCTGTCACCTGAGCGGCCCCGGAACGCCCGCATGCAGGGGGCTCGGCCTCTCGTCCCCGGGGATTCGGCGGCCCGAACGGGAGAGTTTTTATCACGTGGTTTCGTAGCCGCGAGCAAGATGTTCAAGGCTATCGTGAGCGCCGATACGCTCGGGGACGCGCTGGACTCCGTGAGCGTGCTGGTCGACGAGTGCAAAATCCGGCTGGAGGAGGATGGCCTCTCCATCCGAGCCGTTGACCCCGCCAACGTCGGTATGGTCGACCTGACGCTCTCGGCGGCCGCCTTCGAGTCCTACGAGACAGACGGGGGCGTCATCGGCGTGAACCTCTCCCGGCTGGAGGAATTCGTGGGTATGGCCGACGCTGGCCAACTCGTCCAGCTGGAACTTGACGAGGAAACTCGCAAGCTTCATGTCCAGATTGAGGGACTGGAAGGGACTCTCGCCCTCATCGACCCGGATTCCATCCGTCAGGAGCCGGACCTCCCTGATCTCGACCTGCCTGCGGAGGTCGTCATTGAGGGGAAGGATATTGCCCGTGCGGTGAAGGCTGCCGACATGGTGAGTGATCATATCGCGCTGGGTGTCGACGGTGACGGCGAATTCTTCTATGTTGACGCCGAGGGCGATACCGACGACGTCCATCTTGAACTGACAACGGAGGATCTCATCGCTCTGACGCCCGGCGACGCCCGCTCGCTGTTCTCGCTCGACTATCTAAAGGACATGAATAAGGCCATCCCCTCCGACGCCGAGGTGACGATGGAACTCGGCGAGGAGTTCCCCGTAAAGATGCACTTCGACATCGCTGAAGGAGATGGTCAGGTAACTTATATGTTGGCTCCCCGCATCCAGAGCGACTGAACTCAAACTTGGTGCGGAATTGGGGCGTATAGGTTGAATTAGAGGACAGACGAACGGTTCTAATCACGTCACTGTGCCCATCCAGCGGACGAACGTGACCCAGTGCACGGTCGGTTTATCCGACGGTGGGGCTGACCTACGGGCCGAAATCAAATCACGGAATGAAGACGTCTAGCCTGAGTTCCTGTCAGGTTTCAAACGGGATCGACCCGCTGAACATCCGGAACGAGATTCGGTTCGCGCGTGACGATATTGAGGACCTCACTACGTGGATGTGAGACCCCCTTCCTAGGTTCGAATGCAAGGGGAAACTTGACTCGCAGGAACAGTACTGGAAGCTCAAACAACGTGCCTACAAGGGTACACGACGCGTAACGCAGATTGACATCCTTCCGCGCTTGAGGATGCGGGACTCACGAAGTGGATGTTCAGGTTGCGCGTTCCCTCGAGATTCGACTACGCTTTTGCGTGACTCGTCAACAGTTGTCCCCGAGTTGTGGCCGACGGTGTGCGTTACAGCGCGTCTAACTCAGCCTAACCGCCGATCGATGACCGCCTTCGCCTCTTTGCCCGCCTGCTTCCAGCCGTACCCACGCTCGTAGACGTGCCGCTTCGAGTCAATCAGCTCCTCTGGAGTGGCTTCCTCGAAGCCCCCCCGCGCCCACGTTCCTGACTCCTCCAGCCATGTTAACATTTGTTCGCGGGTCTCCTCCCAAGACAGCCCGACCATCTCGTAGAAGGCGACAAGCGCGAAGACGGCATTGTCGTGAGCGCCGTGGACTGAGCCCTTCTCGTAGATGGTCTTCAGCGGCTCCATCGTTGGGTGAGTCACCCGGTCGCGGTACGCCTCTGCCGTTAGCAACTCGAGTTCGTCGTCGTCCCCGTCGACCCGCTGGTCGCGGCGGAGCCGCGAGAGCGCTCGAGCATGGAGCCGGCCCCAATCCTCGACTTGCTCGCGGAGTTGGTCGGCCGATAGCGACGCCTGCGAGAGCTCCGCCAGCACATCAACATATGCGGCTTCAATGTCCGTCCACGCCGTGCCGTCCAAATCGCAGCCCACCTCGTGGAGGTTGCTGCGCGTCCGGCAGTCAGGACAGGGATACTCGAAGCGCGCCACGTCGGATGCTTGATGCTCAGGGACTAATGGATGTCGCCTAAACTACGGTGCCCCCATGATGCGGTCAGCGTGGCCAGACTCGGTTGCCCGGACCGCCCGCGTAATCAGGTAGACGAAAGGAGTGTCGACGAGCGCGATGAGCAGCTTGAGAAGGTACTGACCGATCATGAGTCCACTGACGACGGCGACGGGAAGTTCCGGGCCGACGCCGGCGACCCGCGGTAGTAAATAGAAGGCGATGCCAACGAAGACAACGGTATCAAGCGCTTGGGAGGTAGCCGTTGAGGCGACGTTACGTAGCCACAGCGCGCCCTCGCCGGTCCGCTCGCGGACAGCGTGGAAGACTAGCACATCCCAATTCTGGGAAATGGGGTACGCGACCAACGACCCGATGACGATGTTCGCCGATGCGCCGAGGACGGCCGCGAACTGCCCGGGGTCGATACTCGACTCGGCGGCCGGCGCGAGGATGGTCGAGTACACCAGCCCGAGCATGACGAAGTTCATCAGGAACGCGACGTTGACGAGCCGCTGGCCGGCCCGCTTCCCATACAATTCTGTGTAGCAGTCAGAGGCGAAGAAGGTGAGTGCGTACGCCAGTGCGGCTCCTGGCAAGACGAGCGATCGACCGACTACCGGTAGCGTGACGGGAAGTTCGAAAGCGAGTACCTTTGCGGCCGTCAATTGGGCGGTGACCAGCGCCGTGACGAATAGCGCCGCGAGGCCCGTCGCCCCCAATGGGAGGCCGTCACTCCTCGCCATCGGTGAGTCGGCCATGGCGGGCGTCTATCTCATCTAAAATATCAAGGTTCTTACGAATAGACGCACGGATGGCGTCACTCCTGTTGACGTACTTGCCGTCCTCGCCGACGTGTTCGTCAAGGTCGGCCAGCAGTTCCCCCGGTATCTCGACGCTAATCTTGGGCACATCGGCACATGGCCGTTCTGTCACTTAATCTCCCGCGACCCGCCGCGGTTCAGTTGGCAGGCTCGAGGCGGCCGCCGCCCCGGCGTCCGCCAAGCGTGACGAGGTGAAGTATCGCCAGCCCTAACCCGTAAACCCCGACGACGGGGAGTCCGAGCAGGAACATCATGAACACGCCCCGCGGGGAGGCGAAGGCGACAATACCGAGGATACCGAGCGTGACCACGCGCCAGCGCTCGCGCATCTGTCGGTAGCCGACGATGCCGCCAGCGTGAAACAGCAGCATCGTCACCGGGATACACGCCATCAGACCAACCCCGACCGTGGTAAAGAAAACGAGCCAGCCAAAATTGTTGATGCGGTAGGCGATTACCATGTTCGACGCCAGCGCGTCATTGGCGAGCCACGAGATAATGCCCGGAGCGACGTAGAGGAAGCCAATGAGGCTCCCAGCGCCGAGCGTGGCGAACAGGCTTCCACCCCAGACGAGTAGGACCCGGCGGTCCCCCCGTGCGAGGCCTCGCTCTTTCAGCGATGGCCACGCATAGTATAACAGGAGAGGGACTGTTGCTACCGCACCGGCGATAGTGGCTACTTTGATTCCGAAGACGAGCGCCTCTACTGGGTGGAGCGTCACGAGCCGCACCTGCTCTGCGGTCACCTGGTCGGGCAGTTGAGTGAGGAACTGTCGCTTCAGCCAGCCGATCCCACCGGTGTACAGGATGTAGAACGTTACTGCGAGGACAGTCATGAACGTCCCGACGATGAGAAACGCCTTCGAGCGCAGCGACGCCGCGACGAAGGCGAGATCGTAATAGTAGCCGCCAATATCCTCCTCGTCGACATCGTCCTCGGTGAACGCTGAGACCATCCCGGCACCTGTCTCTGCGACGATACTGCTTTCCTCGTCTGGGTCGCCGGCCTCGGCGTCCGTGTCGGCTTCCGCCCCTGCGGTCGTAGGATCGTCGTTCATCGCCTCGGCCTCGTCAAACCGGTCGAGCACGGCCTGTGCTTTCTCGTCATCTCCCGCCTCCAGCGCGTTGTTCGCGAGCGCGAGTGCCTCTGACTCGCTCATCTCAAGGAACGGTTCAACGGGCGCCGCCCGGACGCCGGCAGCGTCGAGCGCGTCCACGTCGATGTCGGCAGGGCCGCCCGTGCTCGCGGGGGCATGGCCGACGGTCGCGGGGTCTACCATTCGTTCGAGGGTGCGGAACATCAGCACGATGACGGCTACCGCAGCTGCCAGCAGCGCGATGATTGCCGCAACGCCTCCGACTACGACGAGTGGATCGACGCCCGCCACGGCCTTGGTTGCAAGTGAGTTGGGGAGCCGGGCGTCGAGGTAGCCGCCGGCAAGAGGCACGCTGCCGACACCCCGCAGAGCAGAGTCGAACGCGCCAGCGACGGCCGCCCGGCCAACCCCGAAGACGACGGCACCGGCGACGAGCGCAATGCTGGCGACGACGTTCCACTGCTCACGGAGCACGCGGCGTGTGCCGACCCGGTCACCCGCGGCCCGGGCCGTGACGAGGAACCGCGTCAGCCCGAGCGAGAAGCCGTACAGCAGGACGAGCGGCGTCGCCCATAACAGCTGAGTGAGCGGATCCGGCGGGGTGAATAGCGCGCCGATAGCGTACAGCCCGACGATAGCGTGTTTCCAGTAATCGCGGAACGTCTCGTATGGAACGACACCTGAAAGTGCGAGCCCGGACATCACGAGCGGAAGCTGTGCGGCCAGCCCGAAGGAGACTGATAGTAGGACGATGAACTGCGCCCACTTCACAATGGAGTAGGTGGGATCGAGGTTCGCAGCGGTGGCGTTGCTTGCGAGGAAGTCGAACGCCAGCGGAAAGAAGAGCAAGTAGCCGTAAGCGGCCCCGGCGACGAACAGGAGAACGGCGGTGACGACAGCGAGCGCTAGCTGCCAACGTGGGACACCGGTCGGCCAGTAGCCACGCTCTTTCAGCGCATCACGCGAGTAGTACAGCAGAAACGGAACCGCGAGGAGAACGCCGACAACAAGGCCAATCTTCACCTGCAGAAGGATGACGTCGAACGGGGTGACGGCGACGACGACAACCTCGGGCGCCTCGGCGAGTAGGTCTGCCTTCAGGCGATCCCAGCCGAACGCTCGCAGGAAGTAAATGGTCGCCATAAGCCCGAGAACGAAGACGATGAATACCTTCTGGAGATGCTTCTGTGCGGCACGAAGCATCGATCCCAGCGTCTCGCGGCCGCCCTGCACCGTCCGAGCGACGTCCTCGTCGACGGCTCCAGACACACGCGTCGTTAGGTACTCCCCGTTATCAACCTTTCAGGCTCGCACAGAGAAGAAGGCTTACAATTGCGGGACGCCGACCGGATGCCAATGGCCGAGGAGTCGGGCGATGACCGGCAGGACCCGCCGGAAGGCGAGGAGACGCTTGAGCCGGCCGTCCGTCGTATCGACTCCGAGCCGGACGAGAACGCCGACACAGCCCCTGACGAGTCCGGAGACACAGCGCCGACCGACGAAGGGGCAAGCGATGCGGCCGAGACGACGGCCCCGGCCGACGAGCCGGTCGTTGCCGGCGACTACGGCTATGAATCGTGGTACGGTGAGGACGATGATGGGCCGCTGACGGACGACAGCGAGGCGGACGCCGCGGAGTCAGATGGCGGCTTCACTGAAGAGGACATCGACGGGATGTACGGCGGCTATGAGTACGGAGGCTCGGTCGCTGACGAGCAGGATGACCCGACAGTGGTCGACGATCATGAGGGGGCCCCCGACGATGAGGAAATGCCGCTGGCAGACCACATTGAGGAGATGGTCAAGCGGTTGGGCGTCGTCATCGTCGTGATGGCGGCCATCTCTGGAGTGGTCTTCCCGTTCGGGACACAGCTCATCAATTTCCTGTGGTTTCACTACCTGCCAGGTACCATCGCGCAGTGTCCAGGCGACGCCGCGACTATCCAGACGATTAGTGAGGGCGGGGCTGCCTGCGCGCGGGTCTACCACCCGCTTGCGGTCGTGCTCGCGCGACTGAAGGTGGCGACGCTCGCAGGGTTTGTCGCCGCGCTCCCCGTCTTCGTCTACGAAACCTACCTGTTCATGCGGCCTGGACTCTACCCCCATGAGCGCCGCTACTATATCGCCAGCGTCCCGACAAGTCTCGTCCTCGCTTCCGTCGGAATGCTGTTTGCACACTTCCTTGTCATCCCACTCTTATTCGACTACTTCGTCTACTACTCGCAGAACGCAACGGTCATTGCGTTCGGCCTCGCGGAGACGTTCGACCTCATTGTGCTCCTGTTGGGGGCGTTCGCGCTCGTCTTCCAGATTCCTCTGTTCATCATGCTTGCGCTAATGATGGGGCTCGTTACTCGCGACTGGCTGGAAACCCGCCGGCTCATCTTTTGGGGTGTGTTCGCTGGGCTGGCGTTCCTCTTCACTGCTGACCCGACTGGGATGGGTCCCATCATCGTCGCGGCAACGATGATTGTGCTATTCGAAGGGACGCTGCTGCTGGCCCGCTGGACGGGCAAGGAGTAGTCACAGCACGCCGAGCAGGTTTCCAAGCGCAATGCCGAGCACAGCCGCGAAGGCAAAGTGTAGCAGGACGAGCGGCGCGGCGGATCGGAGCTTGAGTCGGTATGCAAGACTCACCGCTAGCAAGTCTGCCGCGAGCGTAACGACGAGCGCGACCCCTACCAGTAGCGAGGCATCGATAGCGAGGGGGGCGCCGCCGCGGCCGTACTGCTGGAGCAGGATGGAGACGGCTGCAGGGACTGGGGCGGCATAGGCGGCCCGCTGTGAGGGAACATCACCAATAAAGAACGTCGCGGCTAGATGGAGTGTGACAGCGTAAAACAGCGTCGTCAGCAGGAACGTGACGACGAGCGCGAGCAGTCCCCCACCTGCAAGCGACTGGAGCGGAGCCGCACGGAGCGGAACCATGCCCCTCGTAGCCCCGGCCGGCGCTTGTACGTGCCGGTTCAGTTACCAAGTAGGCCTAACTCCTCAAGCCGGGAGACGATTTTATCGACGGCGTGTTCGGCGTCCTCTGGCTGCTTGCCCCCGGTGATGACCAGCTTCCCGGAGCCGAACAGGAGTGCGACCACGTCGGGGTCGTCAAGTCTGTAGACCAGTCCAGGGAACTGCTCGGGTTCGTACTCGATATTTTCCAGCCCCAGCCCGATAGCGATGGCGTTCAGGTTGAGGTTAACCCCCAGGTCCGCCGACGTGACGATGTTCTGGACGACAATCTCGGGTTCATCTTCTACTTTGATATTGAGTTCGCGCAGCTTGTCGAAGACGATGCGCAGCGACTCGTGGACATCGTCCGTCGACTTTGCTCCCGTACAGACGATTTTACCGGACCGGAAGATGAGCGCGGCCGACTTCGGCTCCTGAGTCCGATAGACCAGTCCGGGGAACTGCTCTGGGTCGTAATCTGCGCCCTCGAGGTCCATCGCCACCGACTGCAGGTCGAGTTCCTGCCCGATACCGGTGGACGCGACCACGTTCTCGATATTGATAGTCTCTTTCGGGTCGTCCATATTCGACTTAAGACACGTATTTAAGGCTTATAAAGGTACGTAATCAGGCGTGACATGTTCTTGCGTGGACAGACCCCTGTCGACGTGCACCGCCGGGTTCTTGCTCACGGACAGCCGAGAGCGGACGTGTTCGTGCTGGAACTGGGCGGCGAGGATGACGACTTTGCCGCCCGCGAGGCTGCGAGCGCGTGTTCGGCCGTCGACCAGCTGGCCCGTGGTCTCGCGACGGCCCGCGGCATCACCGACCGGGTTTACGGGCTGGCGTACACCCACGCTGCCAGCCGGCTAATCGGCACGACGACCGGCGGCGTTGACGCCGCCCGTGCGCTGCTGGAGGCCGCTGCGCTCAATCGAACCGGCAGCGTCGCGGTCCGTGCCCGTGATGTCCGTTCGGCGACGGGCGTCTCTACTCAGCGGGCCGAGCGAGTGCTCGGCGACGTACTCGTCGACCGCGGCTTCGCCGTCGATCTTGAAGATCCGGATCACGAACTCCGGGCGCTGTTCGCTGAAAACGATGAACAGCTTGTCGCGCTCGGCTGGCTCGCCGCCGAGTCGGTTCGGGACTTCGGCGACAGGCGACCGACCGACCGTCCGTTCTTCCAACCTGGGAGTATGGCGCCGCTCTTGGCCCGGGCCGTCGTCAACATCGCCGGCGCCCGCTCTGGTCGGACGGTGCTTGATCCGATGTGTGGCACCGGTGGCTTGCTCGCAGAGGCGGGGCTCGTCGGTGCGGATGTCGTCGGTATCGACGCTCAGCGGAAGATGGTCCGGGGCGCCCGCGAGAATCTCCGCGCGCTGCTCGCCGACGGTGTCGACGGGCTCCCCACACCCGGCGCGTTCACGGTTGCCCGGGGGGACGCAACCCGGCTCCCTCTCTGCGCTGGGTCGGTCGACTGTCTCGTCGTCGACGCACCATATGGCCGCCAGTCGAAGATTGCTGGCCAATCGCTCGACACGCTCGTCGGCAACGCACTGTGTGAAGCCCGCCGCGTTGCGAGCCGCGGCGTCATCGTCGGTGACCAGGCGTGGGATGAGCGGGCTCGCGCAGCCGGTTGGCGCGTGGAATCGCGGTTCGTCCGACCCGTCCACGGGACGCTCGACCGGCACGTGCTCGTGCTCGGCGACTGAGAGTGAATCAGGAAATATGAGCGGTCACACTTGGCGCTGACAGTCTTGAAGATGTGCGCCCAGGCCGGACGCCGCACCCGATGTGGTTTTCCGGGTCGACAGCCTCGTTTCTGGTATGAACGTATGGACGAGCCCGATAGACAAAGCCGTGGGCCAATCATGACACAGCGGGACGAGTACTACAACCGCGCGAAGCAGGAGGGATACCGCTCCCGGTCGGCGTACAAGCTCCGGCAGCTGGACGAGACGGCCGGACTGTTCGGTCCGGGTAACGTCGTCGTAGACCTCGGGGCAGCGCCGGGTGGCTGGCTCCAAGTCGCCCGCGAGCTGACCGGCGACGACGGGCGCGTGCTCGGCGTCGACCGCCAGCGTATCGAGCCAATCGACGGCGTCGAGACGCTCCGGGGAGACGTGACTGAGGAGTCGACCCGGACTGCCATCCGCGAGCGGGTCGGCGAGGCGGATGTCGTCGTTTCTGACATGGCGCCGAACATGACCGGTGAGTACAATCTCGACCACGCCCGATCGGTTCACCTCGCGCGCACCGCCTTCGAGACGGCCTTAGAGCTACTAGCGCCGGGCGGCGACCTCGTGGTGAAGGTGTTCGAGGGACCGGATGTCGACGATCTGCGGGCAGACATTGACGCGGAATTCGAGTATGTCCGTTCGGTCCACCCGGATGCCTCCCGAGACTCTTCCTCAGAGTTGTACCTTGTCGCGAAGGGACGGCTCACGGCACCCGTCCGGGCGGGCGACGAACTTGATGTCGAAATAGTCGACATCGGCAGCGACGGCGACGGCGTCGCCAAGGTCGACGGGTTCACTGTGTTCGTGCCGGGCGTCGAGACGGGCGAACATGTGACTGTGCGCGTCGAGGAGGTGAAGCCGCGGTTCGCCTTCGCCGAGCGGCAGTAATCATTCGACGAGCCGCTCTATCTCCGTGACAAGGATGTCGGTAGCGCCCGCCTCCTTCAGCTGTGTGATGGTCTCGAATACCTCGCGTTCGTTGACGACGACGTGGACTGCGACCATCGACTCGCCGTTCTCCCCGTCGTCGATGTCCATCACGGTTGGGCCGCCCATACCTGGGACGGCCTCCTCCACGTCCTCCAGCGAGTCGGCAGAGACGTTCATCATCAGGTAGCGTTTCCCCTCGGCGGCTAACACTGACTCTAGCGCTGTCGCCACCTGCTGAACCTTCGGGTCCTCGGCGACGGCCGGGGCAGCGAACAGATGGACAGAGGAGGCCAACACCTCATCAACGACGGCCAGTCGGTTCATCCGCAGGGTCGTGCCCGTGGAGGTGATGTCGATGATGGCGTCAGCGATTTCGACGTGGGGTGTCAGCTCCGTCGCGCCTGACACCTCGATTATTTCCGGTGAGACGGGCTTGTCGGCGAAGTAATTGGCCGCCACGTTCGGGAACTCAGTGGCGACGGTGCCGTCAGCGAGCGCATCGACCCGGTCGATGTCGCCGTCTTCTGGGGCCGCCAGCACGAGCCGGCAGCGCCCGAACTCTAAGTCGAGCAGGTCTGTGAGGTCTGTCCGTGACTCCCGCACTTGGTCGAGGCCGGTGATACCGAGCGCGGCCGCGCCGTCGGCGACGTACTCCGGGATATCGGCGGCCCGCGCGAACAGCACGGACACGTCCGGGTCGACGGTGTCAGCGTACAATTTCCGGTCGGCACCCCCCTCGATGTGGAGCCCCGCCCGCTCGAGCAGTTCGACCGCGGGGTCGTGGAGGCGCCCCTTATTGGGCACGGCGATACGCATATAGCCCGCTTCAGGCCGCGCGGCCTTCGGCCTATCGGAGTTGGCGCCGAACCGTGAGGTTGACGCCGCCCGACGCCGACGGCCGGATATGTCGCTGCTCGTGGCTGGCGGCCGCGTCCTCCGGCCGGACATGACCGTTGAACGCGCGGACGTGCGCGTCGACGACGCAGGACGAATCGACGCCGTTGGCGACCTCTCCCAACGCGAGACCGACCAGCGGCTCGACGCGACTGACGCGCTTGTGACGCCCGGCTTCGTCAACGCCCACGGCCATGCCGCAATGACGCTGCTTCGCGGCTACGCTGATGACAAGCCGCTGGACGCGTGGCTCAGTGAGGACATCTGGCCGGCAGAGGCGAAACTTGAACCGGCCGACATCGCCGCCGGCGCACGGCTCGCCTGTGCAGAGATGATTCGCTCCGGGACGACAGCGTTCGCTGATATGTATTTTGAGGTATCCGAACTCGTCGACGCCGTTGCGAGCGCCGGCCTGCGTGCCCGCGTGGGCTACGGCGTCGTTACTGTCGGGAAGGACGAGGCCAGCGTCCGCGCGGAACTCGAGCGCGCACTGTCGGTCACGGACCAGTTTGACGGTGCCGCCGACGGCCGCGTCAGGACAGCCGTGATGCCACACGCGCCTCACACGGTCGACACGGAGACGCTGGAGGCGCTTGCGACAGGGGCCCGCGAGGCGGACGTCCCAGTCCACTTTCACCTCAGCGAGACGCCGACATACATCGAGGAAACGCTGGAGGCGACGGGAAGTCGACCGGTGCCGTACGCCGACGAGACGGGCCTGCTCGCAGACGCGTGGGTCGCCCACGCGGTCCATCTCTCGCAATCGGAGATCGACCGACTCGCCGACCGAGATGTCGCTGTCGCCCACTGTCCGGCCGCGAATATGAAGCTCGCCTCAGGTATCGCCCCTGTCGAACGGCTCCGCGAGGCCGGCGTCACCATCGGGTTAGGCACAGATGGGGCCGCTTCGAACAACAGCCTCGACATGCTTGAGGAAATGCGTGACGCAGCCCTGTCGGGGAAGATTGCCGCTGAGGATGCAAGCGCGGTGTCCGCGCCCGCGGTAGTCAGGATGGCGACAGCCGGTAGTGCCGCCGCGACGGGACTTCCTGGTGGACGTATCCAAGCAGGCGCCCCAGCAGACCTAGCGGTGGTTGACACGACGGGTATACACCTCACCCCCGAGCATGACCCGGTGAGCCACCTCGTCTACGCCGCCCGCGGAAGCGATGTGCGCCACACCATCTGTGACGGGCAGGTCCTCATGCGTGACCGCGAGCTCTTGACGCTGGACGAGACGGCCGTAAAACAAGAGGCCAGCGAGCGTGCGGCCGCCCTCGCGTCCCGCGTCGGCTAATTTTACCCATGTTCGATTCGGACGAATGAACGACGAGAAACGGTTGTAAACGCTCTCGGGCGATTTACAGTGCTTGTTCGGTGTGTGGGTGGTCCGCTGAACTGGGTGAACCACGTCTCCGGTTTATATACCAGTCCGAGGTTGTGGTACTTGTATGAGCCACGCAACAAGACTGTTCGCGCTGTTCGGTGCAGCGCTGCTGCTAGTGAGTGTCGCCGCGCCGGCGGTGGCTGCCCAGGAGGGCGACCTCTCTGTCGGCGTCACGCAGGACGGCGACGATGTTACTATCGCGGTCACACAGAACGACACCGGCGTCGAGAACGCCACCGTCGAGGTGAACGTCACTGAGGGGAACGCCACCTACGAGGGTCCTTACACGACCGACGCCGACGGCGAGGTCGAACTCGATGCCCCTGAGGAGAACGTCGCCATCGCGGTGACGGCCACCTACGAGAACCAGACGGCGAATGCGACGGCGGAACTGACCAACGCCACGCTCGCCGAGAGCGACGAGAACGAGACGGACGCCTTCGGGCAGGAGGTTGCCGCACTCATTTCAAGTCTGCTGAAAGAGGACGGCGCACAGGGTGGCATCGGCGGCATCGTCTCAGAGTATGTTGTCGAGAACAACCCCGGTAATGCCGACAACGCTACTGACGACGCTGGCCCACCGGAGAACGTGACGGATGACGCTGGCCCGCCGGAGAACGCCACCGATAGCGACGACGAGGGCCCGCCAGAGAACGCCACCGATAGCGACGACGAGGGACCGCCGGAGAACGCCACCGATAGCGACGACGAGGGACCGCCGGAGAACGCCGGTGATGAAGGTGAGGACGCCGGTGATGAAGGTGAGGACGCCGGTGATGA
>NZ_JBDGTV010000022.1:0-22547 GCF_042216475.1 Halosegnis sp. | reverse complement strand
ACGCCGGTGATGAAGGTGAGGACGCCGGTGATGAAGGTGAGGACGCCGGTGATGAAGGTGAGGACGCCGGTGATGACGACAAGGCCCGCGGCAGCGGCAACAGCAACGGCCGATAGCTGGTCTATCGCGGTCGCTTCTTTCTCTCTCGAACGGTAGCGTTTAGGCCGGGCCTCCCCTCGCCTGCGTATGAGCGAGACGAGCGACGCCGGTGTCGGAGCGGTCCGGACCCGGCTCGACGACCCGGAGACGGCCGCCGAGGAGGGCCATCGGAAGATCGCGTGGGCCCGCCAGCACATGCCGATATTAGCCGAACTGCGGGAGACGTTCGAGCGCGAGCGGCCGCTGGCCGGCGAGACGGTTGGGATGGCGATGCACGTCGAGGCGAAGACGGCGGTGCTGACGGAGCTGCTGGCGGCCGGCGGCGCGGAGGTGGCCATCACCGGCTGTAACCCGCTGTCGACCCACGACGACGTGAGCGCGGCGCTGGACACCCACGACGCCGTCACCTCCTACGCGAAGCGAGGGGTCGACGATGATGGGTATTACGCAGCTATCGAGGCCGTCCTCGAGCACGACCCGACCATCACCGTCGACGATGGGATGGACATGATAGCAGCCATCCACCAGGACCGGCCGGACCTGCTCGACTCCGTTGTTGGTGGCTGTGAGGAGACGACGACCGGTGTCCACCGGCTCCGTGCGATGGACGCGGAGGGCGAACTCGCCTACCCTGTCTTCGCGGTGAATGATACGCCGGTGAAGCGGTTGTTCGACAACGTCCACGGCACCGGCGAGTCCTCACTGGCGAACATCGCTATGACGACGAATCTCTCGTTTGCGGGCAAGACCGTCGTTGTCGCCGGCTACGGCGACTGCGGGCGCGGGGTCGCTAAGAAGGCGAGCGGACAGAACGCCCACGTCATCGTCACTGAGGTGGACCCCCGGCGCGCGCTGGAGGCGCACATGGAAGGATACGAAGTGACCAGCATGGCTGAGGCTGCCGCCGAGGGTGATGTCTTCATCACGACAACGGGCAACCGGGATGTTATCACGACCGAGCACTTCGAGCGGATGCACGACGGTGTCCTGCTGGCGAACGCCGGCCACTTTGACGTCGAGGTGAACCTCGACCAGCTCTCTGAACTCGCGGTCAATACCCACGAGGCTCGGGACGGTGTGCGCGCGTACGAACTCCCAGACGGTCGCCAGCTCAATGTGCTGGCAGAGGGGCGGCTGGTCAACCTCGCCAGCCCAACGGCACTGGGTCACCCGGCGGAAGTGATGGATCAGAGCTTCGGCGTTCAAGCGGTCTGTGTTCGCGAGCTTGCTGCCACCAGCGGCGACGACTACGAAGCTGGCGTCCACGAGGTGCCCGACCGGCTTGACCGCGAGGTGGCCAAGACAAAACTCGCCGCCGAAGGAATCGATATTGACGAGCTCTCCGCCGAGCAGGAGGCGTATATGAACTCGTGGGACCACGGCACCTGAAGCGGCTGCACTGTCCGACCGCTTAAGCCATCCGCCGCCCCCCTCACAATATGGTCGACGTGAACTCGAAGGGTGACCGCCGCGAGCGGGAACTGGTCAACCGGCTTGACGAGGCCGGGTTCGCGGTGATGCGGGCCCCCGCTTCCGGCTCCGCTACTGATCGCGAACTCCCAGACGTGCTCGCCGGCGACGGCGACCGTTTCTACGCCATCGAGGCGAAGTCCTCCGCGGGTGCGCCTATCTACCTCGATGGTGAGGAGGTGGAGGCCCTCGTCTACTTCTCCCGTAACTTTGGCGCCAAGCCGCGGATTGCCGCCCGCTTCGATGAGGAAGATTGGTACTTTTTCCACCCAGCGGACCTCCACACGACAGACGGCGGCAACTACCGCGTCAAAAAGGAGACGGCGCTGGCGGAGGGAGCGGACCTCGCAGAGTTGGCGGGCGACTCACGGAAGGTGCGGCTTGACGAGATTGCCGTGGATCCCGACAAGGAGCGGCTCGACGTGCTTCGGGCGGTTGCCGGCGGCGACCTCTCGCCCGAGGAGGCCGTCGAGATGCTCTGATTACTCAACAAACTGCGCGCCTGTGGGCTCGAGGCGGGCGTGGGGGAAGCCGTAACGAGGGAGGTCAGCTCGGTCGACCGAGGCGGGAGCCGAGAACGGGTAGACGGCCTCAACGACAGGGTCGTCGACCGGATACCCGACGTTTGTCTCGTAGTCGGCGACGACGCGTCCCTCGTCGGTGGCGTACTCGCTTGCGGGGGTGTCGGTGACACACGCAACCACGAGGATGTCGCCCGTCTCGCGATCGCGGACGGCCGTCCCCGGCTCGTACCGACAGTCGTCACAGAGCCGCGGTCCCACCTCCGGCAGGAACGACTCGCGACTACAGGCAGCACACGTACCCGACAGCCGGCCGGGCGGGGGAACGTCACCGCGGGTCACCTCGAGGGCGACCCGACGGAGGTGCTTACAGCGAGCGCCTCGGAAGCCGCTATCGGGGCAGGTGCAGGAGCCGGTTAGCAGGTCGGCGCGGTACTCGTTGTCTGAGGCAGACGCGACAGCGTAGACACCGCCACCGCGAGCCTCTACGGCCATCGGCTCGGTCCATGCACGGGCCGACCGGTCGTCAAGCTGCGAGAGGTCGGGCGCGAGCGGACGTTTCGGTTCGGATGGTGACGCGGGTGTATTTTCAAGGTGCGTCATGAGGACCGACGGGCATGGCCCGTCATACGTGGAGGGAGGCGTCGGACGACCCTAAGTATCTCGGCCGTTCGCGTCGTTTCACGCAGGCTTGGCGGCTATCGCGGCTGTTCCCGATGCCGCCCGGCTTCGAAGGGCTTTTCGGGAGACCGGTCGACCGCGAGGTATGGACATCGAGCGGGAGACGCTTGTCGAGATTGCCGTCTCCGTCGCCGCGGTCGGGCTGTTCATCGCCGCCGTTGTCGTTGTTGGCGCGACCGACGGGGCCGGGTTCACCTCGACGGGCGCGCTCGAACTCGTCGCCGTCGTCTTCGGTTTCGTCCTCTTGATGACTGGTGTCGGCGTCTTCCTCGACCGTCGGTAGTTACTCGTCCGGCTCCAGTCGCCGCTCGTAGTATGCCAGTGGGTGGGTTATCTCCTCGCAGAGCGTGTCGGGGTCATGACAGTCGCCGTTGGCCTGCATCGTCTCGCAGGAGGGAGGCGCGAACTGCGCGCCGTCGTCGTCGGCCAGCCGCTCATACTGGCGCCGCAGGTTCCCTGATGCGTCGGGGACCAGCGCCGCCACCTGATCGAAGTCAGCGCCAGTCGATGCGAGGAAGGCGAGCAGCGCAAACCGGCCGGTGGTGCCGGCCTCCCCGTCCCGCGCCTGTCGGAGTAGTGTCACGACACACGGTGGGAACGCCGTTATCTCAAGTTCGTTCGGGCCGTCAGGCCGCTCGACAGGAACGAGCGTTCGGCGTATCTGCTCGACTTCCGGTGCGAGCGCATCTGCGAATTCAGCCGAGACGGACAGCGGAAGTCGCGTGTCCGTCCACGGCGGATCAAGGACGCGCACGCGTACCGCCTCGCGCAGCAGTTCGTACAGCTCGGTCCGTCTGACGATCACCTCCCCGTCGGCGAGTACGCGCGTCGCCAGCCGCCAACGACTTCCCTCAAGCGGGGCCGCCAGCCGCAGGTACGTGCCGACTGCCACCGAAAACGCGCCGTCGCCAGTCGGTCGAACGGTATCTCCGGCGTCGAAGTCCGCAAGGAGTGCCGACAGCGACAGCGTCCCTTCCTCGGCGGACTGTAGCTGCGTCTCGGCTTCGAAGTCGTCAGTGAAGCGCTCGTAGGCGAGCGCCGCCTCCGCGCGGGCATACTTTTCGACGGCGCCGGGGATATCTACGAGCGACACCAGCACGCGGGCGATCGGGTACGAGAGCAGCTCTGCCCGGACGCTCCAGGTCCGGTCGGCTGCGACGGTGCCGTCGACGAGCGCGCGCTCGACGCGCTCGACGCCCCGCTCGACGGCAGGTCCACCCTCTCTGATTACGGTCGTGAGATCCACGTCCGCCGTCTCGACGGCCTCACGGGCGGCCTCGAGGAATGGGTAGCGGGCGTGGAGCCGTTGCATGCGCTCGGATTGTGCGGGCCGGCGAATAAACGCGACGGTGCCGCCGCTGGCCGGGTCGAAAGAACTGAGAAGAGAGGTATGCTCGACCGCTCAGTCGTCTGCGCCGCCCGTCTCGACCGGCGCGCCGACAAGGTTCCCCCACTCGGTCCACGAGCCGTCGTAGTTGATGGTG
Organism: Halosegnis sp.; assembly: GCF_042216475.1. NCBI lineage: Archaea > Methanobacteriati > Methanobacteriota > Halobacteria > Halobacteriales > Natronomonadaceae > Halosegnis > Halosegnis sp. The sequence goes on along the minus strand of NZ_JBDGTV010000022.1, from coordinate 18,292 downwards.
TCGTCGTAGCCGAGTAACTCGTGGAGCGCGAACCACGCGACTGACGAGCGCTCGCCGATTCGACAATAGGCGACGGTAGTCCCCTCGCCGTCTATGCCTTCTTCGGCGTATAGCTCGCGAATCTCATCGGCGGATTTGAAGGTGCCGTCGTCGTTCGTGACCGCAGCCCACGAGATGTTCTTTGCGCCAGGGATATGGCCGCCCCGTTGTGCGGTCTCTTGAAGACCCGGCGGCGCAAGAATCTCGCCGCTGAACTCCTCGGGTGAGCGCACGTCAACGAGTGGGATACCCCGTTCGACGGCGTTTTCGACGTCCTCACGGTAGGCGCGGATGGACTCGCGGGGGCCCGACGCCTCGTAGTCGACCGCTGAGAACTCCGGCACCTCGTCGGTCGTCAGATAGTCGTTGTCGACCCAGTACTCGCGGCCTCCGTCCATCAGTTTCACGTCATCGTGGCCGTAGTACTTGAACTGCCAGTAGGTGTAGGCGGCGAACCAGTTCGAGTTGTCACCGTACAGGACGACCGTCGAGTCGTCGCTGATGCCGTGGCTGCCGAGCAGATCCTCGAAATCGTCCTTCGAGAGGATGTCACGCTCGGTTTGGTCCTGCAGTTGGGTCTCCCAATTAAATCCGATAGCGCCCGGAGCGTGGGCCTCGTCGTACGCCTCCGTGTCGACGTCGACTTCCACCAGCCGATGGGCCGGGTCATCGCTCTGGAACTCGTCGAGGTGCTCTTCCACCCAGTCGGCGGAGACGAGCACGTCCTTTGCGTAATCACTCATGGTACACCTGGTGTTCACGCCTTCCGCACATATCGCTCTTCCCCTCGGCCAGTTCGGCCACCGCTCTCGCCTATCGGTCGATGTTGCCGGAAGACGGGGGTGAACGTCTCAGCCACATAGTCACGCCGAGGGTCCGCCCCCCACAGAACCGCGGGCAGGCCGGCAGATACGAACATATGTTACCGGTAGCGCGGAGCGCCCCGGATAGGGAGGTTGAAGCGGCCGGACGGCCACGCTCTCTGTATGAGCGATGTCGTCGTCTCTACTGACTGGCTTGCCGACCGACTCGACGAGGTACGCGTCATCGACGTACGTGATGCCTGGGAGTTTGATAGCATCGGCCACGTTCCCGGTGCAGTAAACGTCCCCTTCGACACCTTTCGGGGAGAGGACGGTGAGGCCGGCAAACTCCCCGGAGCCGACCAGTTCGCCGCTCTGATGAGCGAAGCCGGCATCGCGCGTGAGGACCATCTTGTCGCCTACGACGATCACCATGGCGTCTTCGCGGCCCGCCTGCTGGTCACCGCCGAACTGTACGGCCACGACCCTGACCGGCTCCACCTACTCGACGGCGACTTCTCCGCATGGCAGCGGAACTACGAGACAACGAGTGAAGAGCCAGCCCCCGACCCGACGACCTACGAGGCAGCCTTCGAGACCGACGGGCCTCTCGTCCCCATGGCCGAGGTGCGCCGCGCGATTAAGACAGGGGCAACGCTCGTGGACACTCGTGAGGCGTGGGAGTACGAAGAGGGCCACATCGAAGGGGCCGTGCGGCTGGACTGGCGGGAGTTGGTCGACGAAGACAGCCGCGGACTGAAGCCGGAGCCGGTGTTGCGCAATCTGCTCGCCGACCGCGGCATCCGCCCAGACGATCAGGTTGTCCTCTATTGTAACACTGCCCGCCGAATCAGCCACACCTACACTGTGTTGCGCCATCTTGGATATCCGAACCTCGCCTTCTACGAGGGGTCGCTCACCGAGTGGGAACGGGAAGGTGGAGAGCTCGTCACGGAGTAGTCACGTCCACGTCGCCCGACAGCAGCGACACTGCCTCGACGACGAGCGCGATAGCGAGCGGACCGGCGATGAAGCCGATCGCGCCCAGCGAGAGGATGCCACCGACGAAGCCGACGAAGTAGAGGCTCACCGGGAGGTGGGCGGCGTATGTCGCCAACCGTGGTCGGATGAGCGCGTCGGGGAGCAGCCCCACTCCGATGCCGCCAACGACGACAACCAGCCCTGCCCGGGTGATGTTGCTCGCGAGGATATCCGCGACAGCGAGCGCCGCTAACAGCACCCCTGGCCCAACGACGGGGACGAACTGGAGGACAGCCGCGACCACCGCGAGCGTCACCGGCGCAGGGTAGCCAAGCGCGATGAATGTCACCAAGGCGAAGACGAACGTCCCAGCGGCGGTGGCTGCCTGCAGGACGTAAATCCCGTACAGCGTCTCACGAGTCCGGCTGTGAAATCGCTTGACGATGTCATGATACGGTGTCGGGACAACATTGAAAATCGCCCGGGCGGCTGCCGACGGCCGGAGCAGAAGTCCGAACAGGAGGATGGCGAACAGAAACAGCTTCAGAGCCAGTACCGGCGCGGACTGGGCCACGTCAACTGCGAGGGTGCGGAGCCACGCCACCAGTGGATCGACGAGCGTGTCTGTCCCTACCCGGTAAGTGAAACCACCGGCCGTCACCACCAGTTCCTCGGGGACATCTCGAAGCAGCGCGACGATGGCGGCCCGACGACGGTAAAGCGCGAGCACGGCTAACCCCAGTGCCGCGAGGACCACGCCGAACGCCGAACCGGAGACGACGGCGGCAGCCGAGCGCCGCGAGAGCCCCCGATCGCGGAGCCGCTCGCGGACCGGATACAGCACGTACGCGACAGTGACGGCGAAGAAGGCTGTCCCAATGACCGCCTGCAACAGCAGTGCTGTCACAATGAGCAGACCGAGTAACACCCCCGCGAGTACGTACCGACGGCGGGTGGACGCCACGACCCACCTGCGCTCGGGGAGTGTGTAATCTTTTCGTCGCCCTGTTCCGCGCCGCTTATACACCACCCGGTAGAACCACCGACGAATGACGAACACGACGGGACGCACGCGACGGGGGTATCTCGCCGCCGCTGGGAGCGCCGGCCTCGCGGCAGTGGCCGGCTGTACCGGCTTTACCGGCGGCGGCACGCCAAGCGGCACGCTAACGGTTGCTACCTACCCATCGTGGGTTGAGGGTGAGGGGCCGGCCGGGCCGTGGCTGAAAAAAACGTTTGAGGCCAACCACGAGGATGTCACTGTAGAGTACGTGACCCCCGAATCGGGTGTGAACAACTATATCCGTCGGAAGGCGGAGGGAGCACCGGTCGATGCCGACATGTACGTCGGGCTGAACGTCGACCATCTGCTCCGGGTGGATGCCGAACTCGACGAGCCGCTGTTCCGCGACGTTGAGGGCGATCTTGCGAACGGCGGTGCGGTAAAGGAGAGTCTACGGTTCGACCCACAAGGACGGGCAGTACCGTACGATACCGGTTACATCGCGCTGGTGTTTGACGAGTCAGCTGTCGACCGCCCGTCGACGTTCGCAGACCTCACGAAGGATGCCTGGAGCGACTCGCTCATCGTCGAGAACGCCCAGTCATCGGCCACCGGCCGAGCGTTCCTCCTATGGACGGTGAAACAGTTCGGTGCGGACGGCTATCTCGACTACTGGCGGGCTCTTGAGGAGAACGGTATCACCGTCCTCGGCAGCTGGGAGGATGCCTACAATGCCTACTCCAACGAGGAGAAGCCGATGGTCGTCTCTTACTCAACAGACCAAGTGTACGCCAACCGGTACGACCAAGACATGACTCGCCACCAGGTTGCTTTCCTCAACCGCCAGGGATACGCCAATCCGGAAGGAATGGCCGTGTTCGCCGACGCCGACGCGCCAAAATTGGCCACCGAGTTTATGGACTTCATGCTCACCGGTGAAGCACAGGGAGAGATTGCCGTCCGGAACGTTCAGTTCCCGGCAATCCCAGAGGCGGAGGCGAACCTGTCCGAGGAGTTCGCCCGCTACGCAAAGGTGCCCGATGAGCCGGTGACGTTTACCTACGAGGACCTGAAGGGGAACGTGGATGGCTGGATTGAGGCGTGGGCACGCGAAATCGCGCAGGGCTGAGCGGGTCGCGCTCCCGCTCGCCGGCGGACTCACAGCTGCCCTGCTCGTCGTCATGCTCTACTACCCGGTGGGGACCGTACTCGTTGAGGCAGTCACCAGCAACGGGACGGTCTCGCTCGCACCACTCGCCGACGTGCTTACGGATCCCTTCTACGTCGGCGCGCTCGCGGACGCAGTTCGGAATCCCGCCGGTATCCCCGCAGGACTAGCGGCGTGGCTCCGCAGACCCGATATCCCCGGCTTCGGCCTGTTCGGGTTCACTGTCTGGCAGGCGCTGCTGTCGACGGCCGCGAGCCTCGCGCTCGGGTTGCCAGGCGCGTACACGCTGGCCCGCTTCGAGTTCCCCGGCCGCGGGGCGTTGCGGTCGCTCACCGCTGTCCCGTTCGTTCTTCCCTCTATCATGGTTGCAGTAGGGTTCGTCGCCGCCTTTGGAAAGACAGGCCCGCTAAACGACCTGTTGCGCGGGCTTGGCCTGCCAACGATTGAACTCGTTTTCACGCTGGAAATCATCGTGCTCGCGCACGCTTTCTACAATGCACCGCTCGTAGTGCGAATCGTCGCGGCCGCCTGGGAGAGCGTCGACGCCCGCGCAGTCGAGACAGCTCGGTCGCTGGGCGCATCCCCAACTCGAGCGTTCCGAGATGTCGTTGTCCCACAGCTGCTGCCGGCCATCGCCACCGGCGCTCTGCTCACGTTCATTTTCACGTTCATGTCATTTCCCATCGTACTCGCACTGGGCGGGCTGAAGCTGGCAACCGTAGAGGTGTGGTTGTTCGACCGCGTCCAGAACCTTGAGCTGACGGAGGCAGCAGCGCTGGCCGTCATCGAGACAGCTGTCTCACTGGCGCTTACCTACGCATACCTCCGTTACGAGGCCGCGGCGACCCGTGGCGACCGGGTAGCCACACCCCTCCCCCGGGAGCCCCTCATCGGGCCACCGGACCTCCGGCGGGTCGGCCTGCTCGCCTACGGGCTGGTCGTCGCCGTCGTTTTCGTGCTGCCCGTCGCGAGCATGCTCGCGGCCAGCGTCGCGGCGCCGGACGGCGGATTCACGATCCGCTACTACGAGTTCCTGCTCGGCCAGCGAGCAGCACCATCGGCGACGAAACCGGGGGTGGCCGTCCGCAACAGTCTGCTGTTCGGTGCGGGAACGCTCGCGCTCGCGGTTCCGATGGGGCTAGTGCTCGCGCTCGCATCGCTCCGAGAGGGGCTTGCTGCGCGGCTGGTTGGCGTAGCGGCGATGGTTCCCTTCGCTGTCAGCGGCGTCGTCGTCGGCTTCGGCCTGCTGGAGGGGTTGGTGTTCGGTGTTGAGGCGTTCGGGACGCGGCTCGCCGTTGCTGGTCCCGTCGCTATCGTCGCCGCCCACGCTGTCGGTGCCTACCCGTTCGTTGTCCGCAACGTTGCCCCCCTGCTGGGTGGGCTCGACCGTCGACTGGTAGAGTCGGCCCGTGCGCTCGGGGCGACGCGGGCCCGCGCGCTGGTCGACGTTGAGGTGCCGCTCATCGCGCCCGGTATCGCCGCCGGCGCCGCCTTCGCGTTCGCCATCTCTATCGGTGAGTTTGACTCAACAGTCATCCTCGCGGAGGGATCGGATGCCTACACGATGCCTGTTGCCGTCGAGCGATACCTTACCGACCGGACGCTCGGGCCCGCTACTGCGATGGGTTCGGTCTTGCTTGGCGTCACTGCCGGCTCCTTCCTGGTCATCGACCGGCTCGGAGGCCGATACCGTGAGTAGCCTCACGCTCGCTGGTGTAGAGCAACGCTATGGCGAGACGACGGCGCTCGCGGATGTCGACCTGACGGTGCAAGATGGTGAGTTCTTCACGCTCGTCGGCCCCTCTGGCTGTGGGAAGACAACGACGCTCCGGCTGGTCGCCGGCTTTGAGTCGCCCACCGCCGGCGACATCCGATTCGGCAACGAGAGCGTTGCCGGCGTCCCGCCCGAAGAGCGTGATGTCGGCGTCGTCTTCCAGCAGTACGCGCTGTTTCCCCACATGAGCGTCGGTGAGAACGTCGCCTACGGACTCCAGTTTACCGGCACTGACGGCGAGAATCCCGAGCCGCGCGTGGCGGAACTGCTCGAGTTGGTAGGATTGGCGGGGTTCGCCGACCGTGAGCCGTCGGCGCTGTCGGGCGGCCAGCAGCAGCGCGTGGCGCTCGCTCGGGCGCTGGCGCCCGAACCTGACCTGCTGCTACTTGACGAGCCGATGTCCGCACTCGACGCGCGGCTCCGCGAGCGGCTCCGCCGCGAGGTTCGGGCCATCCAGCGGGAACTGGGTGTAACGACGGTGTATGTCACCCACGATCAGGAGGAGGCGCTGGCCGTCTCAGACCGGGTGGCTGTCATGTCGGACGGCCGCGTTGAGCAGGTGGGGACCCCTGAGCAGGTGTACCAGGAGCCGTCGACCCGGTTCGTCGCGGAATTTGTCGGCGAAAACAATGTGTTCGCGGGCCGTGCGCGCGACGGCATCGTCGACATCGGTCCCACGTCGTTCCGGGTCCCGGCCGCCGACGGCCCCGTCACGTTTTGCGTTCGACCAGAGGCAATGCAAATAAGCTGCGAGACAAACCAGGTGACGGGCCACGTTGAGTACGCCGAGTTCCTCGGTGAATCTGTCCGGGTCGGCCTTTCATGGCGCGACCGGGAGTTGGTCGTGCGGACCAATGCTGTCCCTGACGAGGAGGAACTAACTGTCGGCTTCGCGCCCGAGGACGCCGTCGTCGTGGCGTAGTTCCGACTATCAGTTTTAATTCGCCCTGACCTCGGGAACTGTAACGCCGAACCGAGGATCCGTTTCGCACCCCGTTTTGGAGTCAGAGGTGGAGTCCACCGACAAGCCTCACCCTCAGCGAGCGAACCCGTCAGGGTGAGCGAAGTAGAGTGGGGCAGTTGGCGCGGAGAATCCCGCCGTTTACAACGAGGAGTATGTCACACCAGTACCTCCACCTCGTAGCCGTTCGCCTCCAGTTCCGCCAGCAGCCGCGCGACGTGCTCGTGGCCGCGCGTCTCTAAGTCTAACTCCACGTCCGTTGAGCCAACACCGATGTCCAACGACGTCCGCTCGTGTTTAATGCCGTAGATGTTGGCGCGGGCGTCCGCGAGTATCTCGACGAGCGCCTCCAACGCACCGGGCCGATCCTTCAGGGTCGTCCGAATCTTTAGATACCGCCCGTCCTCGACGAGCCCCCGTGTGATGACGTTGCGGAGCACGTTGAGGTCGATGTTCCCGCCACACAGCGCCGGGACAACGACCTCGTCGTCTTCGTAGTCGAACGCCTCCTCAACGACGGCCGCGAGCGCGATGGCGCCGGCCCCCTCGACGAGCGTCTTCGAGCGCTCTAACAGGTCCACGAGCGTACGGGCGATGGCGGCGTCGCTGACGGTCACTATCTCATCGACTCGCTTGCGGACTATCTCAAAGGTGTGGGAGCCGGGCTTGCCAACCGCGATACCGTCCGCGATGGTGTCGACTGTCTCGTGTTCTACCCGGGACCCCTTCTGGAGCGACTCCGCCATCGCGGATGCGCCCTCCGCCTGCACGCCGATGACTCGCGTCTCCGGATCGTCGGCCTTCAGCGCCGTTGCCATCCCCGCGATGAGGCCGCCACCGCCGACTGGCACGACAACTGTGTCAGCGTCTGGGTCGGCGTCGATTATCTCAAGACCAATGGTTCCCTGACCGGCCATTACCCGCTCGTCGTCGAACGCGTGGATGTACGTGCGCCCCTCCGCTCGCTCTATCTCATGGGCTCGCTCCTGTGCGGTGTCGTAGTTGACGCCGTGGAGCACCACCTCCGCGCCGTAGGCCCGGGTTGCCTCTACCTTCGAGACCGGCGCGTACTCGGGCATCACTATCTTCGCGTCTACGCCCGCGCGCTCGGCCGCGAGCGCGACTCCTTGAGCATGGTTCCCCGCGCTTGCTGTCACCACTCCTGCGGCCCGCTCATCGTCATCAAGGAATGCAATGCGGTTGGTGGCGCCGCGTATCTTGAAGGAACCGGTGCGCTGGAGATTCTCTAGCTTCAGGTGTATCTCTGCGCCCGTCCGCTCGGAGAACGTGTACGAATAATCAAGTGGAGTTTGGCGGGCAACCTCCATCACGCGCCCGCGGGCCTCCAGCACGGCGGCGACGTCAAGCATGGCCGCGGCTACCCGACGGCTGGCCGTATGGGTTTCGGAGAGGGGAAAGGAGCGTGTGCATACGAGGATACCGCGGCGCATATCATAAACCCCGGCCATGCAGAGTGGAAGTGAAACCGACCGACGTGAGCAGGGTGGAAGTGGTGTCAGACGGGCGTCGGCTGGACGTCTGATTGGCTACAGCCGGATTCCTAGCGGATGGCGATCGACGGCTAATAGAGGACGTGCTCGGTGTCGTAGGACCCGAGTACGCGTACCCAGCCGTCGGCGGCGATGTCCTCGATGACCGATAGCGCCGCTTTGGTGCGGTCCTCATAGAGGCCCGCCTCAATGTCGATGTGGAACACGTAGTCGCCGAGCCGCTCGCCAGAGGGACGAGACTCCACCCGCGAGAGGTTGATGTCTTGGTCAGCAAACGGTTCCAGTAAATCGAGTAGTAGCCCAGGATAGTTCTGGTTCGGGTAGACGACGAGCGAACTCTTGCCACCGGCTTCGCTCCGCTCAGCCTCGGGGGCAAGCACGACAAACCGAGTCGCGTTCGACGTTCGGTCCTGGATATCCTCTGCGAGCACACGCAGGTCGTCGCCAGCGTTAGCCGGATGACCGATGCCGGCGACGGTCGCGTCCTCGCGGGCGCGCTCGACGCCGCGGGCGGTAGAGGCGACCGCCTCTAACTCGACATCGGGGTACTCACTGTCGAGGTAGTCACGACACTGCGCGAGCGCTTGTGCATGGCTGGCGACGGTCTCGAAGGTCTTCTCCTGTGCTAACAGAGCATGGCGAATTGGTGTCACTATCTCGCGGACGACGGCGACATTGTGATCCGCGAGCGCGTCCAGCGACTCCGTGACGCTCCCCTCGATGCTGTTCTCGATTGGGACGACCCCGCGGTCGTACGCGCCTGTCGAGACACCCTCAACGATGGCTGCTACCGACTCAGTGAACTCCACGTTGTCGGCGACCGCCCTGGTCGCGCGGTGCGAGTAGGTCCCCTCAGGCCCCAGCGTAAGCGCTTTCATGGCCCCGCCTACTCCGGTCGCAGGTATCAGCGTGTCGGCGTCACCGGTTGAGGGTGTGGATGGCCGCATCGTCGGCGTTCTTCGCCGCCTCCGCTACTGCCTCCGACAGCGTCGGATGAGTATGGACTGTCGCCGCAACGTCCTCGAGGGTCGCGCCCATCTCGACAGCAAGTCCCACCTCTGCAATGAGTTCGGATGCCTCTGGAGCAACAATCTGCGCGCCCAGCAGGAAGCCCGTCTCGCCGTCGGCGACCACGCGGGCGAACCCATCCGTCTCCCCAAGCGTGAGCGCGCGCCCGGAGGCGCGCATCGGCATTTCGCCGACAACGGGGTCGAAGCCTGCCTCGCGCGCTTCGGCCTCAGTCATGCCAACCGTTCCCACCTCAGGGTCGGTGAACACTGCCGCGGGAATCGACTGAAAGTCCATCGCCGCCGGCTCACCGGCGATGTACTCCGCGACAACCTCTCCCTCTGCGGAAGCTTTGTGTGCGAGCATCGGCTCACCCGCCACGTCGCCCACGGCGTACACGTCGTCGACGGATGTCTCCCCGTGCTCGTCCGTTGGGAGAAAGCCGTTCTCGTCTGGCTCGAGCCCGAGGTTCTCTAACCCAACAGTGTCGGTTACCGGGCGACGCCCGACAGCAATCAGCACACGGTCGGCATCGTACGTCGACTCGGTGCCGTCGTCTGTCTCAGTTCGCACCCGGACTCCGTCGCCCCGTGGCTCCCAGTCGTTCGCGCCCTCGCCGAAGTGGAATTCAACGCCCAGCTCCTCAGCGCGCGTCCGAACGGTCCGGGCGATGTCGTCCTCGTAGGCAGGCATCGCGGAGTCGAGCAGCTCAACGACGGTGACATCTGTCCCCAGCTTCGCGTAAACGGTCGACAACTCCATGCCGATATAGCCGGCGCCGACGACGACCAGTGAATCCGGCACCGCCTCTAACGCAAGCGCATCTGTCGAGGAGAGTACCCGCTCCTCATCGAACGGAAAGCCGGGTATCTCGATTGGCTGGGAGCCTGTCGCGACGATGGCGTGGTCGTACTCGACCGTCTCGGAGCCCTGACCCTCTCCGCTGTGGGCAACCCGGACGGTCCCCTCGTTCACAAACTCCGCGGTCCCCTCGACAAGGTTGACGCCATTGGCTTTGCAGAGCTTCTCGACACCGCTCGTCAGGTGGTCGACAACCCCATCCTTCCAGGACTGCATCGCCGCTAGGTCGACGGCCGGGTCGGCGTGGACCCCCATCTCTTCGGCCGTCGCCGCCTCGTGGGCCGTATCTGCGCCCGTGACGAGCGCCTTTGAGGGGATACAGCCGCGGTTGAGACAAACGCCACCGTAGGCGTCTTTCTCCACGAGCGTTGTATCCAGACCGAGTTGTGCAGCACGGATGGCGGCCACGTAGCCGCCAGGTCCCGCGCCGATAACCAGTACCTCTGTGCCGGTCGCAATGTCTCCAACAACCATTAGAGCAGGAGTCGTTCGGGTGTCTGCAGGTACTTAGCGAGCGTCTCCACGAACCGCGCGGCGTCCGCACCGTCGATTACCCGATGATCGATGGACAGCGAGAGCGGGAGGGTCTGGCGCGCGACAACCTCTCCGTCCTCAACGACAGGTCGGCGCTTGAGCGCGCCGAGTCCGAGGATGGCCGTCTCGGGGTAGTTGATGATCGGTGTGGCGTACTCGCCGCCGACGGCACCGAAGTTTGTGACCGAGAATGTGCCGTCTTGCATCTCCGTTCGCTCGATAGAACGGTCACGTGCCTTGGCCGCCAGGTCGGATACCTCGTCGGCAATCTCGAGTAGGCCTTTCTGGTCGGCATTCTTCACGACCGGGACCATCAGGCCCGCTTCCGTCGCTACCGCGATGCCGATGTTGTACGACTGTTTTAGCAGTATCTCCTCATTCTCCTCATCCAGTTGACTGTTGAGGATGGGGTGTTCCTCCAGCGCCGCGACGACCGCCTTCACAATGAACGGGAGATAGGTGAGCTGACTCCCCTCTGCCTCTGCGGCGGGTTTCAACCGCTCGCGAGTCTCGACCAGCCGTTCAACGACTATCTCCTCGTGGTGGGTGACGTGGGGGGCAGTGTAGGCGGACCGCTCCATCGCCTCACCGATGGTCCGACGGATACCGCGGTACGGCACCCGCTCAACGGCACCCTCGTCCGGCTCAGTCTCGGTAGGTTCGTCCACCGCTGGCGCCGCTGTTGTCTTGCCCTCTGGCTCCGGCTCAGGCTGCTCACGGGCGCGGGCGAACTCCCGCACCTGTTCCGGCGTGACGAACGGCTCGCCTTCACGTGTCTCCTCGGTCGGGACCGAATCGAGGTTAACGCCGAGTTCGTCGGCAAGTTGTCGGGTTGCCGGCGCTGCGAGCGTCCGGTCGCGATCCGCCGGTTCCGCAGCCGCAGTTGTCGCCGGCTCTCGGCGCTCGGCTTCGCTTGTGTCTGGTTCCGGTGCTGTGGTCGCCCCCGTCTCGGTTCCCTCTGCGTATGCCCGCACGTCCGCCTCCGTCACCCGGCCGCCTGGCCCGGAGCCGTCGATCGCCGCAAGGTCGACATCCAACTCCCGGGCCAGTCGGCGAGCAGACGGCGCAGCGAACGTCCGGCCACCTGCGGTCTCTGCCTCCGCTTCTGTCTCTGCCTCCGTCTCGGTCTCCCCGTTGACCTCTGTGACTGCCGAGACGGCAGCCTGGGGCTCCGCCTCTGTCGACGTTGTCGCCTCCTCCCTGTCGGCTGTCGCTTCGCCGGCCGCGTCCCCATCAGTGTCAAACGTGATAATGACCTCACCGACGGGCACCACCTCGCCCTCCTCAGCCCGTATCTCGCGGACGGTGCCGTTTACCGGTGAGGGAACCTCAACGACAGCCTTGTCTGTCTCCACCTCAGCGACTGGCTGGTCCTCGGTGACGCGGTCCCCGACGGAGACGAGCCAGTTGACAATTTCCGCCTCCGCGAGTCCCTCCCCTACATCGGGCAGTTTGAACTCGCGGACCATCAGAACGTCACCGTCTCCCTGATGCCGTCTTCAATACGGGTGGCTTCGGGCATGTAGTAGTCTTCGAGCGCGTACAGCGGGAACGGCGTATCGAAGCCTGTCACGCGCTTCACCGGTGCCTCTTGATAGAGCAGCGCCTCCTCTTGGATGGTAGCTGCGATTTCTGCCCCGAGCCCGCCTGTTTTGGGCGCCTCGTGGACGACAACCGCACGGCCGGTCTTCTCGAAAGAGTCAATGATGGTGTCCCAGTCCATCGGCGACAGTGTCCGGAGGTCGACAACCTCAACGTCGATCTCGCCGGCGAGGTTCTCGGCGGCCTCGAGCGTCGGCCGAGTCATCGCCCCCCAGGTGAACACGGAGACATCGGCGCCCTCGCGTCGGACTGCTGCTTCGCCCAAATCGACAGTATATGACTCGTCGGGTACCTCCTCACGGAACGCTCGGTAGATTAGCTTCGGCTCGAGGAAGACAACGGGGTCAGGGTCGCGAATCGATGCAGCGAGCAGCCCTTTTGTGTCGTGCGGCGTCGAGGGCACGACCACCTTCAGTCCTGCCTCGTGGGTGTAGAACGCCTCCTTTGACTCGGAGTGGTGTTCCGGCGCGCGGATGCCGCCACCGTACGGTGCTCGGAGTGTCATCGGCACGGAAAAGCGCCCCCGGGAGCGGGTACGCAGCCGCGCGGCGTGTGAAACGATCTGGTCGAACGCGGGGTACATGAACCCCGAGAACTGTATCTCGGGGACTGGCCGCATCCCGTAGGCCGCCATCCCGATAGCGGTCCCGACGATGCCCGACTCCGCCAGCGGCGTGTCGAATACTCTGTCCTCACCAAACTCCTCATAGAGGCCCTGGGTGGCGCGGAAGACGCCGCCATTCTTGCCCACGTCCTCGCCGAACACGACGACATCGTCGTCACGCGCAAGTTCGCCTTTGAGACCATCCCGTACCGCTTGGACTAACGTGAGATTCTGAGTTGTGCTCATTCGTCTACCAGCTCCGTGTCATGTTCCGCCTGTAGCCGCTGCAGATACGCCCGCTGCTGTGCGAGTCGGTCGGGCATCCCCGCGTACACGTGCTCGAAGATATCTGACGGGTCTGGCCGTTCGAATGCCTCGGCCGTCTGGATGGCGTCTGCAACCTCCTGTTCGATCTCTGCCTCAATGTCTGCCACGCGGTCGTCGTCAAGCAGCCCTCGCTCGCGCAGGAACGTCTCCAACCGCGGGATAGGGTCTTTCTGTTTCCATCGCTCTACTTCCTCATCGTCACGGTAGACGGAGGGATCGTCAGCGGTCGTGTGAGCGCCGAATCGGTACTGGACCGCCTCGATGAGCGTCGGCCGGAGCTCTCCCTCTGACGGCGTCCGAGCTTTCTCGACAGCCTCCCGTGTCACTTGGTAGACGGCGAGTGGGTCCATCCCGTCGACCTGAACGCCTTCGAACCCGTAGGCGGTTGCCTTCTGGGCGAGCGTCTCCGAGCGGGTTTGCTTTTCCCGCGGGACGGAGATGGCCCACTGGTTGTTGTTGCAGACGAACACTGCGGGCGCGTCGAAGACGCCCGCGAAGTTCAGCCCTTCGTGGAAATCTCCCTCTGAGGTAGCTCCATCCCCGAAGTAGCACAACACCACGTTCTCCTCGTCACGGTAGTCCATCGCCATCGCCAGGCCCGTCGCGTGGGGGATCTGCGAGGCGATAGGGACGGCCACGGGGGTGACGTTCACATCCGCAGCGCTGCCCCGCTCGTCACCCATCCAGTAGCGGAGCGTCTGCTCCAACCCGAGTCCACGCACGTATGCCGCCGCGTGTTCCCGGTAGGAAGGAACCACCCAGTCGTCAGGCTTGAGGGCCATCGCAGAGCCGACCTGTGCGGCCTCCTGCCCCGATAGCGGTGGGTAGGTCCCCATCCGACCCTGTCGCTGGAGGCTGACGGCCCGCTGGTCGAAGTGGCGGGCCAGCCGCATCGTCTGGTACATCTCGACGTACTGTTCCTCGGAGAGATCGGGCGTCGTTGCGCCCTCAATAAGGTGTCCCGACTCGTCGAGCACCTGCACCCGTTCGTTCGGGTCGCGCTCCAGCACGCTCACGACCGAACCACCCGTGGTGACATACGCGGAGTATCAGCGGGACGACGCATAGTGCTTTCGTAATATTTGCCAGTATCGCATGACAGCACGGGGACGGTCAGTCGCTCTTGGCGCGGGCTCGCTCTCGGGCCGTCGCGAGGTCGGCACCGTCTCGGGCGACCGCTTCGACGAAAAACTCGCCAGCTCGGAACGACGACCGCACCATCGGGCCCGAGGCACAGTAGCGGAAGTCTAACTCCTCTTCGGCGACAGCCCGCCAAGTATCGAACTTCTCGGGATGGACGTATTCAGAGACTTCGAGGTGGCTGGTCGATGGCTGAAGATATTGCCCGAGTGTGAGAATGTCAACGCCAATTTCTTGGAGATCAGTCATTGTCTGGTACACCTCGTGGTCGTACTCCCCGACGCCGAGCATCAGCGATGTCTTCGCGTACGGCTCCGCGGCGGCGACCTGTTCGAGGACAGACAGCGACTGTTCGTAGCCGGCCCGCCGGTCGCGGACGGGCCATTGAAGCCGCTCGACAGTCTCGATATTGTGGGCCAGCACGTCCGGCCCGGCGTCGATGACCGTCTGAACGGCCTCAGGGTCGCCTTGGAAGTCAGGGACCAGCGCCTCCACGAGGATGGAAGCATCCCGCTTTTTGATAGCGCGAATCGTCGCCGCGAAGTGGCTAGCACCACCATCCGGCAGATCGTCTCTGTCAACGCTCGTGAGGACGACGTATTCAAGACCGATTTCGGCGACAGCGTCGGCGACGTTCTCGGGCTCGTCAGGATCGGGCGGCGCCATCCCCCCTGTCTCAACGTCACAAAAATTGCACCCCCGCGAGCAACGGTCGCCAAGCAGCATGAACGTCGCTGTGCCGGGGCCGTTGCGGCCCGACCAGCAGTCGCCGAGATTGGGACACGACGCCTCCTCGCAGACCGTGTGGAGGTCGTGCTCACGCAGCGTCGACTTGATATCAGTGAAGCGCTCGCCTGCCGGCGGGCGCGTCTTCAGCCACTCGGGCTTCCGCCGACGGTCGCGGGAACCGCTCATCAGACGCAGTTCGGCCCTCGCGGGCAAAAGCGTGCCGTCCCCGGACCGCTCACAGGTCTGCGCCGATGGCCGACTCAACGTCCGCGAATCCGTCCCGCTCCAGCAAGTCAAGCAGGCCGGCGTTGATCTCGTGTGCCACTGTCGGCCCCTCGTAAACGAGAGCGGTGTACAGTTGGACGACGCTCGCGCCCGCGCGAATCTTTTCGTATGCACCCTCCGCGTCGGCGACGCCGCCCACGCCAACAATAGGAAGATCCGTCCGCTTGGCGACGAACTGAATCATCTGGGTTGCCTCCGTCTCGACTGGAGCTCCTGAGAGTCCGCCTGTCTCGACACGGTGTGGGGAGGCCAGCGAGTCAGGCCGACGAACGCTCGTGTTGGCGGCGACGATGCCGTCCAGCCCGAGTTCGTCCGCGAGTTCGACGGCCGCCTCAACTGCCGGAGCCGCCAAATCAGGTGACAGCTTCAGCAACAACGGCGCGGCGCCTGCCTCCTGAAGTGTCGTGAGGATACGCGCTAATGGCTCGCGGTCTTGGAGTTCGCGGAGGCCGGGGGTATTTGGCGAGGAGACATTGACAACGAAGTAGTCCCCGCCCGCGCGCGTACGCTCGAATGTGTAGCGATAGTCGTCGGCTGCCTCTGCCAGTGGCGTCGACTTCGACTTGCCGATGTTGACGCCGATAGGGACCGAGACATCTGCCGCGGCTAACCGAGGGCCGACGGCATCGGCGCCCTCGTTGTTGAATCCCATCCGGTTGATGAGCGCCTCGTCTTCTGGGAGCCGGAACATCCGCGGGCGAGGGTTGCCGGGCTGGCGCTCTGCGGTGACACCACCCACCTCGACGTGGCCGAAGCCAAGCGCGGCTAGCCCCGCGGGCACCTCGGCGTTTTTATCGAAGCCGGCTGCGACCCCAACGGGGTTGGGGAACGTCTGGCCGAATGCCTCTACCGCGAGCCGCGGGTCCTCGACGGTAAGTCGGTCGGACAGCGGGCCGATGAGCGGGGTGGCCTGCGCCAGCCGGAGTGCCGCGTGACCGAGCCCATGCGCAGTCTCGGGCGGCAGCGCGAACAGCGCCGGCTTAACCGCGTCATACGCACGCATGGCCAGACGGTGGGGAGGCGACAACAAAGAGAGTGCGGATGCGGCCGCGTCAGAACTCGTGTTCAACCTCGTCGGGGTCGGCCTTCTGGATAATTATCTTCCCGTCGCGGACTCGGACGAACACCTCGTCGCCGATGTCCAGCCCGGCGACAGACAGCTCGTCCTCGTGGAGGTTCACGTGAACGTTGTGGTACTCGCCGTTCTCGTCTTTGGCACCACTTGGGCTGAGCTTCTTCTTGCGGACCATCGCCGTCTTGGCTGTCTTTGGCCGCACTGGTTACATAAGTGTACCGTGCGCGGCCGAGGCCTTTGGCCCCTCGCAGGCCGGCTTGGAGACGAGATTGGCCGGAAAACCGGGCGCTGTCCGTCGGTTTGGGGGATACGCTTAAGGTGAATCCTGTTCACGAGACACATGGAGGCAAGACAGATGGCCGACGACAAGCGAAACTTCGCGCTACGTGACGGGAGCGGCGACGAATCGAGCGTCTTCTCCGGGCGGACGCCTCGGCAGGCGGCGTTGAAAGCTGCCCGTCGGCTAGAGCCGGCAGGGTCCGAGGACGCCGCCGATAAGACGGAATTGCGGCTCCGTGAGAAAGGGACGAAGAAGGTCCACATCTATGACGGGTGGGCTTGGGAGGAAGAAGCCCCTGACGACAAACCCGACTGGATGCCTGGCGAGATAACGGAGGCGAACGTCTCGAAGAAGGGTATCGAGCACCTCGAAGAGATCTGAGCCGCAGCCATTCCTGTGGATCACACCACTCATTTTAGCCCACCGCACGTAGCAACGGTGCGCGGCACTCATTCGGCCTGACCAACGTGCGAGCGTGGGACGACGGTTCGACCTCCGGCCGCGCGACACCTTCTGTGGGTGGCATGAAACCGCGTGACGTGGCGCCGACGAGACGACGGGGTTAAGTATACCACCCCCATCGAACGTAATGTGACGAGGCAGGACGGCCCCTTGGGGCCGGCCGCTCGCAGGCCGCCTCGCGGTGGCCCGCGTCCCGACTCCGTCAGGGCGCGAAGTACACCAACGTTCCGACGCCCTTATACGTGAATGGGCGCTCGGACGAAACAAGCACGCACCCGGCTCTGCCGGGACGCGTCGCCGACAATTCGACGCCCTTAACCGTACGAGGGCGCTCGGATGGAACGCACACAGCGTGACCGAGCCCGGCCTTCAACGGTCGGCTCGTCTCGGGCCGCGTGGAGTCCGATGGGTTTATGACCCATCGAACACTACGCTTAGGTCCGAAGGAAATGAGGATTCGACCCCTGCGGTCCGCCGTACACGATCGAATCTGATGTTAGCCCTGATGGTCCGGTGACACCCGGTTTGGTGTCACCGGCCGATCCCAACACGATAGCGATATACACAGCTCTCATCTGGAGCTGTGTCCCGCCTAACCTCCCGGCCTTGCGCCGGGAACATTCCGGTTGATCCTGCCGGAGGCCATTGCTATCGGTGTCCGATTTAGCCATGCGAGTCGTGCGGGTTCAGACCCGCGGCGAACTGCTCAGTAACACGTGGCCAAACTACCCTCTGGACACGGACAACCTCGGGAAACTGAGGCTAACCCGTGATACCGCTTCCGAGCTGGAGTGCTGGAAGTGGGAAACGCTCCGGCGCCGGAGGATGTGGCTGCGGCCGATTAGGTAGACGGTGGGGTAACGGCCCACCGTGCCGATAATCGGTACGGGTTGTGAGAGCAAGAGCCCGGAGACGGAATCTGAGACAAGATTCCGGGCCCTACGGGGCGCAGCAGGCGCGAAACCTTTACACTGCACGAGAGTGCGATAAGGTGACTCTAAGTGCGAGGGCATAGAGCCCTCGCTTTTGTGGACCGTAGGGTGGTCCACGAATAAGGGCTGGGCAAGACCGGTGCCAGCCGCCGCGGTAACACCGGCAGCCCGAGTGATGGCCGATCTTATTGGGCCTAAAGCGTCCGTAGCTGG
>NZ_JBDGTV010000020.1:0-48593 GCF_042216475.1 Halosegnis sp. | reverse complement strand
GCACGCGATTCCCGCCCGCCGTGAACGGCGGGACTCCCTCGCTGAATTAGGTGGCAAGGGGCAGGTGAGTTTCGGTCAGTGTCGTACAATCAGTCTAGTCGCTTCAACGTGGATCACAACACGGGCGACGACCGATTCGTACGACTCCGACTCGAAAAGATTGGCTGGTTCAACATCCGAGCAGAACGCGACGTACCACCAGCAGAGGATATTGATGAGGTTATCCTCAAAAAGAGACGACTGGTGAATGGTACGTCTCACTCGTCACCACTGTGGAAGACACACCCGAGAAACCGCCACTTAGTGAGGCTGAACCCAAAGACTGTGTTGGTATTGACCTCGGTATCACCAGCTATATCCACACCTCGGAGAATCTGTCTGTGGACACACTCGACCTGTCGGATGAGTACGACCGCTACGCACGCGAACAGCGAAAGCTTGACCGGAAAGAACACGGGTCTGCCAACTGGGAGAACCAACGTCGGAAGGTCGCCAAAGCGAAACGAAAAATCAAGCGGAAGGTGCGAGACTACCAGCACAAGCTCACGACGTGGCTCGTCCGAGAGTACGATGTTGTAGCTGTTGAAGACTTAGACATGAAGCCGATGCTGGAAACCGCGAAAAACAAGCAAGACGCCGCGTGGTCGCGGCTTCTTGAACTGTTGGACTACAAAGCAGACCTGCACGGCACGCACGTTGTAGAAGTAGAACCTGAAGGAACGACGAAAGAGTGTGCTATGTGTGGTGTGGAAACAGCCAAGCCACTCTGGGTGCGTGAGCATTCGTGCCCGGCGTGTGGCCACTCAGAAGACCGTGATTTGAATGCGGCAAAGAATATTCTTTATCGTGGTTTGAAGCAGTTAGGGGCGGGACGCTCCGAATCAACGCCTGTGCAGACTGCGCTCCCTACGCTCACGCCTCAGCGAGAGGCAGTGAGTGCAAAGCGCGTCGTTGAAGCAGGAAGCCCCGGGGCTTGACCCCGGGGTGGGTTCACAGTCAGTGGCCGTAACGAATCTCCTCCCGGAACTAGAGGATGCCGACGAGCTCCCACCGTCGATTCCGGATGACCGCGAGATACGGCCGACGGTCGTCATTCCGTGGTTCAGAGACGGTGCCGAGGCCGCCGGAGAGACGCTCGTCGAGTACGAGCGAGCGACTGCCGGTGACGCGAATCGGCTAACGTTCCCGTTCGATCCGGAGGGGCCACTCGGCCGGCTCGACCAACTGACGGTCGACGAGGGGACGATACGACTTAACTGGGCGATACGTGGGCTTGAGGAGCCGGTTACCGAGACATTCGTCGCGCCGGGCATCGGATAGCAATTGATTTTCTCCCACGGCTAACGGGGGGCTTCCGGCTCGCTACTGCCGTACGCCAGAGCGAGCGCACTCCAGTCTCGTTCATGAGAGAGGTTCCGACCCGCGGCGTACCGCCCGCACGCTCCACTACCCCCGTGTCATCGCCGCGGGGGTGAGTGGGCCACCGCGACCGTCTGCCCGGCGCGCGAGCACTCCCGCCATACGGTGGGTTGAGCCCCCACGTCTTTTATCCGATGTGTGAGTCGGCCTACAGTATGCCCCCCAGCGTGGCCGCCCTGCGGGCCGCACAGTGGCGGCTCCTGCTCGTCGGGCTCGTGTGCGCGGCGCCGATTGTGGCGCCGGTCGCCGCGCACAGCCCGGAGTCACCACCCGCAGCCGCATCAATAGCCAACGCCCCAGCCGTCGCGACCAGCCCTGCGCCGCCAGGTGCGTCGCTCCCAGGCACGTCACCAGCAGCCATGACGACCGCAAGTCCGTCGCCAGCCGGCGGCTCGATTACGGACGCGGCCGCGCCGCCGCGGCGACCGCTGACAGCGTCCCACCGCCATATGCTGGGGGCGACGGTCGCGTCTGCGCCCGTACACACAGCCGCGACGGCGGCGACCACCGCGGCGACGGACCCGCCAATCATGGCGTTCGCGACGGCAGACACGAGCACGCTGACCACGTACGACGACGCCGGCAAGACCACGCCGCTGGGCGTGTCGACGGCCGTGGCTGGCCCGCTGCACGATGTCGACGGTGACGGCACGCTGGAGGCCATCTACGTGGACGGCAGCGGCCAGCTCCACCTCGTGGACGAACAGGGCGAGACGGAGGCGCTGGCGGCGACGAACGCGCCCACCTCAAAGACGATGTTCGCCGTCGGTGATTTCGACGGTGACGGGACGCTCGCGGTCTTCTACGTGAACACAGCCGACAACAACTACCTCTACAAGGTGGAGTACGGCGAAGAGCCGACACAGGTGGCCGCGACGGGCGCGAAGGCCGCCCTCGGCGTGACTGACTTCGATGACGACGGCGACACCGACGTGGTGTTTCTCGGCGGCTCCAGCACCATCAAGTTCTACGACGGCAGTCTCCACTCGACGGGCTACTCGTCCATCGGATCGAACAACGGCATCGGCGTGGGTGCGCCGGCCGACTTCGACGGCGACGGCGTCCCGCGGGTGCCCATCGTCGACGGCAGCAACAACCCCGCGCTCGTCGCCGCTGACGGTGGGAAGACGGTGCTGAAATCGGGGTCGGCGGTGAAAGCGCCCATTGCGGGTGTGGACGTGACCGGCGACGAGCAGCTCGAACTCGTGTATGTCTCGAAGGACGGCAAGGTGGCGTACACGACGCTCGGCGACAGTACAGACACCCTAACCGGGGCCGATGGGTCGACGCTTGCAGCGGCCAAGAAGGTAGGTGTCGTCGGCGCGGCGCCGCCGCCGGCGCCGGCCATCACGGATTACACCGTCACCAACCCCAGCGGGGCGGATGTCCGGGTCACGTTCAACGCGACCCAGCAGCTGGCCACCATCGAGGTGCCCATCACCCGCGACGGGACACTCGTCGCGACGCTCACCGCGGCGGACTTCACGGAGACGGCCCACGCGGACGGCTACCAGTACACGGCGACGTACACGGTCGCGACGGACGGCGACTACACCGCGACGCTGGCCACGGCGGCCGACAGCGACGGCGACACGGCGAGTTCCACGCCGTCGGGCACCGTCTCGGTGGCCGTCCCGCCGACGATCAGCGACTACACTGTCGAGAACCCGACGGCCCGCAATCTCGTCGTTGCGTTCAGCGCCTCCGAGCAGCTGCAGGACATCACGGTCGCCGTCGACGGGCCTACGAGTCAGACGCTCACGGCCAGCGACTTCGCCGAGGCGACGACCGCGACCGGCTACCGATACCAGGCGCGGGTGACGGTCAGCGCGGATGGCATCTATACGGCGACGCTCCAGACGGCCATGGACGCCGCTGGGAACGACGGTGCGACCGGCCAGTCGCAGTCGATTATTATCGACACGCCCGACCCGCGCGTGGTCGACGCCACTGTCGTCGACCTCGGGGACCGGAACGGTATCGTCACCGACGGGACGCGTGTGCGCATCACCGCGACCGTTGAGGGCGCCCAGGTGACGCAGGTGACCAGCGATCTCTCGGCGCTCGGCGCAGGGACGGTCACGCTTGCACACGCCGGCGGCGACAGCTACCAGACGACCGTCGTCGTCGACGGTGACGATGCCGCCCAGGCGGGGTCGTTCACGTTCGGCGTGCAGGCGACCAACAGCTTCGGCAACGCCGACACACGCCGGACAGACCCACTGCTGCTGGATACGGTACCGCCGTCGGCCGACACCGGCCCCGACGTGACTGTCGAAGAGGGGACGAAGGTGGTCTTGGACGCCGCCGCGTCCAGCGACAACATTGCCCTCGCCAGCTACACCTGGTGGTTCGGCGACGACACCCAGGATAGCGGCGAGGCAGTCGTCCACGTCTACGAGGAGCCCGGCACCTACACGGTGCGGCTCGTGGCGGCCGACGCCGCGGGGAATCGCGACACCGCCACGCGGACGATTACTGTCACGGATACCCCCGAGACACCCACCGTGATGCCGGTCACCACCCCGACCGACGACGAGCCGGTTCGTGTCGTGGAGGTCGTCCGCATCCTCAAGAATACGACCACAACACCCACGACCACCAATGCGAGCGTCATCGAGACGGTCCGCTTCCAGAACGGGACGGTCAGAGCAATCCAGTTCCGAGAAGAACCGCCGACGGGCACGCTTCGGGTTGAGCGGCTGGCCACGCTCCCATCAGGCGTCCCGGCGTATCGCGGGACGGTCATCTGGCCGCTCGAGATCACGTTCTCCAACGAGACGACGGCGCCGGCACGCATCATCTTCTCGCTGGACCGAGACACGCTCGGCGGGCTCGCGCCCGAGCGGGTGACACTCCTCCGGCACAGCGACGGGACGTGGGAGCGGCTGGCGACGTCGGTCGTGACGCGAGGGCCGGAGACGGTGCGGTTCGCGGCTGAGACGCCCGGCTTCTCGTATTTTGCCGTCGCAGTCCCACCGCAGGCACATACGACAGCCACCAGCACGCCAACCGCGACTACGACCGACACAGCGACAACCACAGCCACGTCTGTCGAGCCAACGCCGACAGAGTCAGCGACGGCCGCCCCCGAGACGACCGCTACGGGGGCGGGTGGCGGTGGCGTGCCGCTGTGGCCACTGGCTGCGGGCCTGCTCGTGGTGCCGCTGGTCGGCGTCTGGGGATACCGGCAGGGCTACTTCGACCAGTACCTCGCCGGCCTGGCGGACTCGAGTGTCGCCAACTGGCGCGAGTAGGCCCGCACGACTGCCACACAGGTGTTACGGGCGGCCTTGCTGCCTCGCCCGTCGCCGCCATCGCCCGGACACAGCCGCTGCTGGCCTGTTCGCCGCCACTCGCCAGACGCGGAACGAATACGATACCGGGTCGGACATCGCTACAGACGACGAAAGGCCCGACTGGGTAGCGCAGTCTGGCGGCTCCTCGACCCCCCCATCTGCACCCCTGACCACAGACGACGGCGATTGATATCACTCCATCTCTCTACCTCTTGAGTGTCCATGCCCCTCGGGCCGTAGCGGGTATCATCGACAGCTACTGTCGCTGCTGGTGGGACGGCTTCCCAGTGGTGTCTGTCTCCGGCGGGGTTGCGACATTCGGCTGGAGTGTGGTGCGCTCGAGTGCCGTCTCGACCGCTGCCCGCATCTCCGCTCGAAACCGATCGACGCTGTACTGGGCTGCAACGCTCTCGCGCTCGCTGGCAGTCGAACTGACGCCGTCGTCTGCAAACCGAGTCAGGGCCGACTCGACACCGCCGTCGTCGCGGTCGTAGAGCATGCCCGTCACGCCGTCGGCAATCTGGTACTGGGTGAAGCCCTCCCGTGGCCCAACGACGGGAGTACCACTCGCAAGCGCTTCGATTGGGACGATGCCGAAGTCCTCGTCTTCGGCTGCGTAGACGAGCGCCTCTGCGCCGGCCAGCAGTGCCCGCTTGTCGGCTTCGGCGACGAAGCCGCGGAAGGTCACATTCGAGAGCGTGCGTGCCTGCGAGTGGAGGTCGTCTTCTTCGCTTCCCGTGCCGGCAATCACGAGCCGTTTGTCGGGGTGTGCCTGGAACGCGTCGATGATCTCGTCGATATTCTTCGTCGGTTCGAGCCGGTCGAGCACCAGATAGTACGGCTCGTCTACCGGCGTAGCAGCGGCATGGTCGGCTCCGAGTGTCTCCGTCTCGACCGGGGGATACACAATCTGGATATCGTCTGTCGGGATACCCCAGTACTTCCGCATACGCCGCCGGACGACGTCGCTGTTCGCGACATAGAGGTCTGGGTACGACAACACCGGCTGATAGAGCTGTTCGGTTGCGAAGGTGTACGCCTCGTAGAGCAGCCCCGCCTGGGGGGCGCGGGCCGGATACTTGTCGTACGCGTTCCGTGGCGTCGAGTGGGTGTACTTGATCACCGTCTGATCTTCGCGTGGTTTGTACCAGCCCGGTTCGTTGCCACTCTGGATGATGACATCGTACGAATAGAGGTCGGGTACCGACCGCCACCCGTACATATAGTAGGCATCCCGAAGCTGGTACACGCGCTTGAGCAGGCGCCCGCCGAAGACATCGTTGAACAGCGAGTGACACTCGATATCGTCGGGTTCGTACTGCTCATCTCCGAACCCGTAGTAGATTGGTGCGTCGAAGGTCCGGGCGAGTTCCTCCGTGACACGCTCACCACCACCACGACCGACATAGTTTCCGTGTGCGATTGCCACACTCCGGTCGCGAAACGTGTCTGCGTGGGTGGTCATCTGATGCTCCGGGGTTCGGCGTATAGGTGTATAAGTCGACTGCTACCTCTGGGCGGCAGTCGGTCACACCGAGGACTCGGTTCGGTTCAGCTGTGTCTGACCGGACTGATTGAGCGGGACTTTCTGTTCTGTCGACGGGCCGACAGCGTTTGCTCCACGGACACGCGCAGCCGCCCGTCTACAGACGGCCAACGACGAGTGCCTCAGGCTCTGACCCGAGACGGTCCCCAGCCGGTAGGAGCCGAGAGTCACACACGGGAGTGGACGGGACGTGGGAAGACATACGTCACGGCAGCGGGATTGCAGCCGCAAGTTCGAATCTGTCTCCCTTCTGTTCGGGCTGCTGTGGCGGGCGCCGGACCGGCATCTCCCGCCCTACGTTCCGGACTCGTTCACAGCGACCGCCACTCGCTCCGTCTCTGGTTCACCGGCGCACTGTGTCTCCACAACACTGGCCGCCCCACCGATTGCGACGGCTGAGCCGACTGTGCACACCCCCCGGCATACCCGCCACCGTCTTGGAGGGCAGAATTGGCGCCCACTACTCCATCAAGCGCTCGGCTCACACTGCAGCGTCGCAAAACTGCAGTCGGGGGTGGCCGAATTCGCCCGCGGCGACTTCGCTGGGCAGGTGTCCCGTGGGCGTGGCCTGCCCGACTTGGTCGAGTCCTTCCGCAATTAGCCTTCGATGCTACGGCGCTGCCCGCAGTCTACTCTGTCGAAAGTCTCACCGAGCGATTTGCACGGCTCCCTGCTCCCGTGTCCGTCGCGCCTGAGCCCCGCGAGACTCCCCGGTGAATCACCTCGGGTGGTCGTCGCGATGTGGCTCGGCCTCGGCGGTGCGGGCCACGCCTCGCCGAGCCCCCCAGTTTTTCACCCGATGCTTTCGTCCGGCGGGGTAGATGGTTGAGCACCACCGTCTCGTCGACTCGAACGGGTCCGACCCCGGCCCCGGTCGACTGCGCTCCACAGCCCCCCCCGTCTGTCGGTCGCCAGCGTCCGGTCTCGCCCTGGTGTGACTACCCCCGATGTCACCTGCCAGCCAGCCTGATGGCAATCGCGGCGTCTCGGAGGTGGTCGGCTTTCTGGTCATCGTTAGCCTCGTGACCGTCCTCATCGGCTGGTACCAGGCGACGGTCGTCCCGTCGGCAATCGAGGAGTCCGAGTTCGAACACAACGAGCGCATCCAGTCGGAACTGGTGACACTCGCCGAACAGGTGCCCGCGGCCGCGACCGCCGACACTCGTCGGTCGGCGGTGCTCCACCTGGGTCCGCGGTACGACAGTCCCGCGTTGTTCTCGGCGCCCCAGCCACCACAGGGTCGACTCACGACCGTCGGCGTCTCTGATCCAGGGGTAGCCGTCACCATCACGGGCGCGAACGCCTCGGCGGTAGCCGGGGCAGATACGGCCGATGTCTGGAACGGAAGTACCCGTACGTTCAATACGGGCTTCATCGAATATCATCCGGAATACACCCGATACGCGACGGCGCCGATGACCGGCTACGAGCACGCGGTCGTATACAACCGGCGGCCGGCCAGCGGTGCCGTCGTCGCGCTGACGGGCCAGCAACTCATCACCGGCCAACGTATCTCACTGGTTACCTTGGCCGGCAGCTACACGGCGACCGGTCGCGTCGAGCGGCTACCGATTGTCCCGCGGAGCGCGCCCGTCGAGGTGGTGCCCGTTCGGAACGCCACGCAGCCAATCACGCTGACGGTGCCGACCCAGCTCGCGAACAGCACGTGGGCGCAGCTCCTCCAGTCGGAGTACGCCCACAACGGCGGCCACATCGTCGACCAGTCGTACACGAGCACAGCATCGGGCCCCAACGAGCTGACACTCGAGCTGGAGGCAGGCGTCACCTACCAGGTGGCGCTCGGTCAGGTATCGCTTGGGGAGGCAACGCCCGACATGCCGGTGGCCAGCTACATCGTCTCAACACGCGGTGATAACAGACACGTGCCGGCAGGGAGCCGTCGGAAGCTGGCCGTCGAGGTGCGCGACCGGTTCGACAATCCCGTCGCTGGCGAGCCAGTATCCGTGTCATTGTCACCGGATGTCGGGACCGTAACCTTCCCTGCCGGCAACATCACAGCCAGTGATGGCCGGGTGCCGTTAGTGTATCACGCCCCCGAGGACGCCGGGGCGACGGTGAACGTCACCGTCTCGTTTGCCGACGGGTCGTCGCCGCCCGAACGGACGAACATCTCGTTGCTGGTGGGTGACCTGGGCGGGCCGGGGCCGGCCTACGGGAGTCGCGTCGTCTTCACGCAGTCGGATACAATTCACACGGCGACAACCCAGGGAATCACGACACACCAGCCGTCCAATGCCGTCGCACTCGGGCCAATCCGACCGAAGCTTGACGGCGACAGCGACGGCGACATCCCATACGTCACGTCGAACAGCGAGCTGAAGCTCGTCGATACGAACGACAACACCCGAGTGCTGGTCGACAGCGGCGTCGCGACCAGCAAGACGAGTCTGGCCGTCGGGAAATGGCAGGGGAGCGACCGGTCGGTGTTCTACGTCAACAGCTCGGACAACAACCACATCTATCGGGCGTCGATCAGCGGCGGGTCGGTGTCGACCACGCAAGTCCTCGACGACAAAGCGGAGGCAATCGGTGGGCTCGGCGACGTGGACGGAGACAATGCGGCGGAACTCGTGTTCAGCACCAGCAGCAGCGGAGTGTATTATCTGGACGGCGACGGGTCAGTCACCAAGACGTACAGTAGTCTTGGGCGCAACAACGGCAACGGAATCGGCGAACCGGCCGACTTCGATGGCGATGGGACAGCTCGGATCCCGGCCGTCAGCGGGAGTAACGAAATTGTCCTGATAACGGACTCGGGATTGACGACGAAGCTCACCTCGGGTGTGGCCGCCCAGTCGCCCATCGCCGCCGTCGACTGGGACGACGACGGGACCCCCGAGATTGTCTTCGTGCACACAAGTGGCGAGTTGCGATACGTGGACAACGTCGCTATCGGCGGAACTGTCAAAGATATTCGCGGCGGGTCGGTCAGTGCCGATAAGGATGCCGGGACGGCATGATTGGCCGCCCGGTGTCTACTCGGGGCCAGTCGGCGGGCGAGGAGATGTAGTCTCTCGGTGCCAGTCTTTCGGGGACAGAGCGGATACAAACGCAGCCACTCTCTCCCCGCATCGGTGGCTGCCGACACGCGCATGTGGTCGGCTGCCGCGGTGCGTGTCGTGTCGGTTGCCCTGAACTTTTAACACCGATTTTGCCGTTACTGTGGGCGTACCAGCACCACCGCACGGCACGGGTTACGTTCCCGGATTGTACGCCCCTACCCACCCCCCATGTCATCCCACTCAGCGACAGCACCCACGGCTGCGACTGCATCCGAGACACACTCCCCAACACCCCAGTCCACATCCGACACCTCTCCACCCACGTCCGCGCTCAGCACGCCCCCATCAGCATCCGCGTCCCCACCGGCGTCGACCACACCTCCCAGCACGTCTGCGCCCGCGTCTCCATCCCCGCCCGTGTCGGGCTCTGTGTGGGCTACCGAGCGGGCCGTCTCGCCGGTCGTCGGGACGGTCCTGCTGCTAGGCATCACAATGCTGCTTGCGGGAATCGGCGGGACGTTCGTCGTCGGAACACTAACCGACGACGGGCCGGAGCCCCCGACCACGAGTTTCGACCTCGCGTTCTCCGGCAGTGGGCCCTATACGGTCACCGTCACCCACGAATCGGGCGATGCAATCGGCGGCAATCTGCGCATCATCTACAACGACGGCTCGGAGGCGACGTGGACGGGTTCCGCGAGCGATCCGATTAGTCTCGGGGAGACGAGAACTGTCTCCGGCATCAGCGCCGGCACGACGGTTCGTGTCGTCTGGGTCGCCCAGAGTGGCGCCACGTCGGAGACACTGGCCGTCGCAGAGGCCCCCTCTTCGTGACTGGTGTAGCGGTTCCGGCACGGACGCCCTCCGTTCAGCGGTGGGTAGCTGCCTTGCTGGGACTGCAGGGCTGGCGGGACGGCTCGTCGATAGCCTGCTCCGCCCGCGTGTGCGTCGATTACGTCGTCTGTCTGAGCCGGGGTCCGAGATCCGATTCGCCCGTCTCCCAGTTCGTCGGCCCATCACTGTGTCAGTCAGTCGTCGTCAGTCTCGACGCGGCGGGCGTCACGCTGCTGGGCCCGCTCGATGAACTCTTCGGGTAGTTCGTCGATTTCGCCGGCTTGCACGCCCCACAGGTGTGCGTACAGGCCATCCTCGGCGAGCAGCTCCTCGTGGTTCCCCTGCTCGACGATATGGCCGTCCTCGAGCACGACGATCTCGTCGGCGTCCTTGATGGTCGAGAGCCGGTGGGCGATAGCGAACGTCGTCCGGTCGGCGGTCAGCCGGTCGAGCGACCGCTGAATCAGCATCTCCGTCTCGGTGTCGACATCGCTGGTCGCCTCGTCGAGGATGAGAATCTCGGGGTCCTTGAGAATCGCGCGGGCGATAGAGATGCGCTGGCGCTGGCCGCCCGACAGCTTCACGCCCCGTTCTCCCACCTCCGTGTCGTAGCCGTCCGGGAGTTCCGTGATGAACTCGTGGGCCTCTGCAGCCTTGGCGGCCTCGATGACCTCCTCACGGTCGGCACCGAAGGTGCCGTAGGTGAGGTTCTCCTCGACGGTGCCGTAAAAGAGGAACGTATCCTGGCTGACGTAACCGACCTGGCGGCGCAGGCTCGGGATGGTGACGTTCCGCAGGTCCTGGCCGTCGATGGCGATAGAGCCCTCGTCGACGTCGTACATCCGGAGCAGCAGCTTCAGCACCGTCGACTTGCCGGCACCGGTCGGGCCGACGAGCGCCAGCGTCTCGCCGCCGTCTACCTCGAAGCTCACATCCTCGATGATGGTCTCGGTGTCGTCGTAGCCGAAGGTGACGTCCTCGTAGACCACCTCGCCCTCTTCGACGACCAGCTCGTCGGCGTCGGGGTCCTCGGCGATCCGGGAGGGTTCGTCCATCAGGCCGAAGATCCGCGCCGAGGAGGCGTAGGCCCGTTGATACATGTTGATGATCTGGCCGAACTGGGCCATCGGCCAGATGAACCGCTGGGACAGCAGGATGAACGTGACGAACTCCCCGGGGGAGACAGCACTGGTGAACGGGCCGATGCCCGGCCCCAGCACCATCAGCCCGCCGACGAGAAACGTCAACACAAAGCCGACACCCGACAGCATCCGCAGGCCGGGGAAGAACTTGATGCGGGTGCCGATAGCGTCCCAGTTGGCGTCGAAGTAGTCCTGCGAGACGTCGTCGACCCGGTCGGACTCGTAATCTTCCGTGTTGGAGGTCTTGATGACCTGGATGCCACCGAGGTTGTTCTCCAGCCGGGAGTTGACCCGGCCCACCGAGGACCGAACATCGGCGTACTTGGGCTGGATAGTCTGGATGAACTTGTAGGTGAACGCCGCCAGAATCGGCACGATGACCAGCGTGATCGTTGCCAGCTGGACGTTGATGTACACGAGGATGGTCGCGATGCCGAGCACCATCACGCCGAGCCGGAACGCGGAGTTCATCCCGTCGTTGAGGAACCGCTCTAGCCGGTTGACGTCGTTCGAGAGGATGGACATCATCTCGCCGGTCTGTTTGTCGGCGAAGAAGTCCATGTTGAGCCGCTGCATCTTGTCGTAGGTGTCCGTGCGGATGTCGTGCTGGATGTGCTGGGCGAAGGAGTTCCACCCCCAGTTGCGCGAATAGTGGAACGCGGCGCCGCCGAAGAAGGCGAGCGCGACGATGGCAACGGTGAAGTAGAGTTGGCCCTGTTCGGTCGCCGGAATCCACCCATCCGGGACGAACGCGAGCGTGTACGGCTGGTCGTCCTGGCCCTGTCGCTCGAAGATGGCGTCGACAGCCACCCCCAATAGCACCGGCGGTAACAGATCGAGCACGCGAGCGATGATGCTCGACGCGACACCGACGACGAACGCGAAGGTGTTCTCGGAGCCGTACTCGGCGAAGAGCCGCCGCATCGGATTCTCCGCCTGCTCCCGTTGCTCCTCGAACGGGTCGTCGTCGTCTTCGATTGCGGTTGCTCCCATTGAAATCAGGTACGCGTGGTGCGCGCAAAAGCATTCGCCGAAGGCCACTTCAGTAATTCGCCTGATAGAGGCGTGCTACCACGGCCCAGACAGGCCGCGACACAGCCGCTCACAGTACAGATACCCGTGGCAGGATGGGGCGGCGGTCGCCGTGTTTCGACAGGTGGGTGGTCGCCGGCCGTGTCAGGTGTCGCCGATTTGGACCTGGTCACCCTCGGTGACGTTGTGCCGGACGGTCCAGTTGTAGTTCACCTCGAGCACGTACTTGCCAGTGCCGGGGTACTCGTAGGTGTCGCCGTCGGCGCCCTCGGGCGGTTCGGGTGCATGGTGGATGCGGGTGATGGTGCCGTCGGCACCCACGTAGATGATGTCGATGCCGAACGACATCCCCCGCATGACGTAGGTATGGCTGCCCTCCGACTCGTAGGGGAACAGCATGCCGCGGTCCTCGGGTAGTGACGCCGTCTTCGAGAGGCCGGTATACTTTTTACGCCAGGTGTCTGCGATGGCTGCCCGGACCTGGCCGAGTTGCTCGCCGGTCTCCGCGTCGACGACGGTGACGGTCGTGTGCTCGTAGGAGAGTGGCGTCGCGGTGGCCTCGCCGTCGGTCGGCTGGTAGCCGTCCGTCGCCACCAGTGGATCCAGCAGGCCAGCCGCCAGCCCTGCCAGTACGAGCGCGGCGACGACCACGACCCCGGCTACCAGACGGCGGTCCATACCCGCAGCACGCGGCCCGGACGACTAAGCGTTCCGTCCCGACCCGCCCATCAGTCGCCCGTCGGCGGCGGCGTCGGTCCTCCTCGGCGCCGCGACGCAACGCTCGCCCGTGTCCAGCGTGGATTGTCCGGCGCCTTCCGTAAGGGCTATCCTCTGGGACCGACTCTCTCCGCACGCGGGTCCGTGGTCTAGTGGTATGACGCTTCCCTTACAAGGAAGAGGTCGGTGGTTCGAGTCCGCCCGGACCCACTCTCGATTCTACACGGCGCCCGTGCCCGGCCAGCAACCACAGCTGTGTCCATCCGCGACACGTGGTGTCGGGTGGTGGCTGGCGGCCCGGTGGCGCGGCGCCCGGGATAGTAACGCTTTTTCACACCGCCCGATTCCACCCGAGTGGGCCGCCTTAGCTCAGACTGGGAGAGCACTCGACTGAAGATCGAGCTGTCCCCCGTTCAAATCGGGGAGGCGGCATTAGACTCGGAGTTCAAATGCCTGCGGTGCTGCGCGGGCGATTTTCCGGCGTTTCTTGGAACGTTTACCGACAGTGAGCTGCGACTGCGTTCGCACTCCGAATCCACTCAGTTGTGACTGCACAGAGGATCTCGAACACGCTCACGTACGTCCCTGTGTACCGACTCAGGTCCATGAGTGACCACCTGACTTCTCGTGCCGCTCAGAACTCACGAATGCGAACCTACTCACTTTCCATGGCAGCGGAATCGAATCCAACGGGACGTCCCTGCCCCCACTCGACAGCAAGAACCGCATCTCGAAGCGAATCGAGTCTGCGCTCGACGACATCCAGCGGATATGAGTCGATGAACTCCGCGGGTTCGTGCGCGACGGGCGTCGCGCCATCGTTCACCTGCAAATGAACTGGTCCGAGGGCGTCGTGCGTGTCATCCTGGTGCCAGCCAACCAGCAGACTTCGGTCTGGCTCGATCCAATTGAACCAGTAGTACTCGTGGGCCTCACCAGTCTGCAGTTGAAAGCCGATCTCGACCCGCGCGGCCGTCACCGGGTACTCGTCGTCACCACGGAACTGGCGTGGGTCTACCTCAGCGACGACCCGGTATGGGCCGCCTTCACGCGGCTCAGCACGTCGTCGGCGAGCGGTCTCGAACTCACCGCTGAGTCGGTTCTGGATACGGTCGTGGAGCCGCTTGTTCTGCAAGTTCGCCCGATTAGCGAGGAAAACAACCATCAGGCGAATGTCGAGGAAGAGTCAGTTCGCGGCGACGAGAGTTCCACGACGTCATCATACAGTTGGAGGGCGTGCTTCACGAGCCCGAGTTCCGTGTTGATCGCCTCCCATGTAGCGATCACGTTCCGACGCTCGCGAAGCTCTTCAGCCGAGAACTCCTCACCCGCAAGTCGTTCCCGGAACTCATCTAGCGAACTGACCTCGTACTCGGCAACTAATTCTTCTTGTTCCTCCGTCAACTCCGTGAGCTGGCTCTCCAGTTCGTCACGCGAGTAAGCCTCAATCAGGTCAGTCACCTCGTCGAAGAGCATCCGAACGGGGTTCAGATCGTAGGCTTTCGTCCCGTTGACGGTCGTTTCCGTGACCCAGTCGTCACTCTGCAGTCGCTGAAGTTCATCGTCGGCCGTTGCGCGGGAAACTTCGGCTCGGTCCGCAATCTCTTGCACTGGCGTTGGTTCGTCCAGCAACTCCACGACGTGCCGGATGCGCTCGCGCCCGCTCATTGTCTCCGTCCACGACTCCGGGTTCGATTCAGCCATTCGACTAAGTCTTGGACTGCCTGGCTCAAATAATTTATCTCAATTCAAATATTCAGACGGTGCGTGGTTCGTCCTTTCGGTGGAAGGGGGGGCAGATGCTGGGAGACGGCATTCTCCTCAGAGCTCAGATACCTGCGAGCGCAACGTGCGCCCAGCCGGCGCGAGCCGGTTCTCCACGTCTCGAGTCGTGGTAATTCGGTGACCGACGCTCTGTCTATCTCACTCACGGGTGTCAAGCCGACCGCCGAGCGCGTCCATCACCTCCCACAGCAGTCCGGTTGCTGAGTGTGCGCCGAACGAGACTGGTTCGTACGTGTACGTGCTGTTTGGGGTCTCGCGTTGCTGGTAGTGGAGTAACCCGTCCACGTGTGGATTTGGTTCGCAGTGGAATCCGCAGTCGAGCCCGTCCGGTTCGCTGTAGTGGACAGTGTAGTCCGCGCGAATCGGCGTTCGCATCCAGGTGTCGTTCGCACGGCGGACACCTCGGGGCCAGGTGTTGGATCCGGAATCCACGTTATCTGGAGTGATGCCATCTCTGTCCCGCGATTGAACCACGACGGGTCGAGCGCAGCGTGTATTCTCCGGTACTCGTCCGGCGGGCCCCCTTCGACGGATCGAACGGCGGGATGGCTCGCCAACTCGCCGCGTCGCTCGCGTACGACGCGATGACGATTCCGCCCCGGATTCGCACCTCTATCGGCGCGGACACGTTCTCTACGAAGGGGAGAACGAGCGTGAGTGTGTTGGAGACCGCCAGTGTCAGGAGTGCTCGCTGGCGTATCCCGGTCGTCTGTCATACTGTCGTTGACATACGTGATGGTCGTCGCCCGAGCGCAATAATTCCGTTTCTCCGCATATTATTGCGTTCGATTACGACGAGCGAGAGTGACCACGAAAAAATCAATACTCTGCCGTTCGACCGCGCTCGGGAGCGGCGCCGCTCTCGGAGACGCTCTGCACTCGAGCGACGCGACGTCGATAATCGGGGCGGCTACGGGCCGCCGTCAGCCCGGAGCGGCGGGTGTTTCGGCTCGACGTCCTCGTAGAAGTCGATCGCCTGCTGTTCGCCCAACTCCAACAGATCGCGGATGAACGGTTTGCTGCGGTCGAACTTGGTGGCCGCGTGGTACGACTCTTCGAGCGGAATCTTCCGGATGGTGGTATGGGTGAAGTTCCGCGTCGAGAGGTCGCCCCGTTCGATCCACTCGTTGACGCGTCTGATGCTGCGCAGCTCCTGATTCAGCGAGATGTTGCCGAACAGCTCGTTGCGGCGGTCGAGAATCTCACCTAGCGAAGTGGGATTGGCCTCTCGCTCCTGTGGGTTGATTTGGATGACCCACAGCTCCTCGGGCTTCTTGTCCACAGGGACGTTCATCAGCCCGTCGATGGGCGGGTTATGCGAGAAGACACCGTCCCAGTAGTAGTCGCCGTTGATCTCGACGGCCTCGAACATCTCGGGGAGCGCCGCGGATGCGAGAATCGCCTTCGCGGTCACGTCCTCGTTGGTGAACGTCTCGAAGACGCCCTTGTTGATGTTGACCGCGCCGATGACCAGTTCGGGCGTCTCGTGGCTGCTCAAGGCCGGAATCTCATCGAAGTCGACGTGTCGCTCGAGGATGCGGCGGATGCGTTTTTTCCCCAGTTTCGAGCCGGGGTTCTGGTAGGGGCTCAGCTTCGGCAGCGGGAAGGCGGTGTTCTCCATCCACTTCATCCCCACCATCCAGTTGTTGGCGAGATGGTCGGTGATGCCGTTCGCCGAGAGGTCATCCCAGAAGGAGTCGAGCAGCTCGCGAGCGTCGTGCTCGTCGGAGACGTGGCCGTACCAGGTCATGAGCGCGCTGAACGCGCCCCCGGAGGTGCCGCTGATGCCGACCAGTTCGTGGTCATCGTCGTCCCACTCGGCGAGTAAGCCCCGGAGCACGCCCGCGGTGAAGGCCGTGTGACTTCCGCCACCCTGGCAGGCGATGGCGACCCGGGTTGGCCGCTCCTCTCTCATTCGCCCGTCCCCCCGTCGTGTCCCGGTCGCGCTGTCCACGCCGGCCGCGCTCGCCCGGCACGGACAGCGGCGTCAGTGCCCATACTCACCACGGAGGGACCGGGAGGTTGGTAAACGATGCGGTGGGGGTGACCTGTCCGCACGGTCACACCATGTCCCGAGCCTGTGTGATCCAGCCCTCGAGCCGGCCCACGGGCACGTCCGCCGCGTCGGCCAGCGCCACCACCTCCGCGTCCGCGAGGGCGTCCACGGAGGTGACGCCGGCCTCGCGCAGCCGCTCGGCGTAGGCCGGCCCGATGCCATTGATGTCGGTGAGGGCGGGCCCCGTGTCTTCGCTCGCATCGCTCGCGTCGGTCCCGTCGTTCTCGCCGCTCGGCTCTGTGTCACTCGTCGCGTCGGCGGCCGTCTCAGTCTCTTCGGTCTCGGTCGCCGTGTTAGCCGACGCCGCCTCGGTGGTCGCATCGCCGGCCACATCGACAGGCTCACCATCCGCATCGACCGGCTCGCCGTCGGCGTCGAGCTGTGAGCGCTCGGCATACCAGTCGCAGACGTCCGGCCACAGCTCGGCATGCGAGCGGGAGGAGACGGACAGCCCGATGTGGCCGGTATCGGCGTCGAAGACGGTGATATCGTCGCTCGGGACGGCCTCGTTGAACGTCGTCGAGGCGGCCGGCGGGACGATGTGGTCGTAGTTGGCGACCACCTGGGCGATTGGCATCTCGAGGTTCTGGATATCCGCGTGTTTGTCGCCGACGTAGAACTCGTTGTCGTACAGCGTTCCTTCTTGATAGGTGGCCTCGACAAACTCCACGACCATCTGGCCGGCGACGTCGATACTCTCGTCGATCCACCGCTCCATGCGCGCGAAGTTGCGGACGAACTCCTCGTCCTCGACGTTGTCGAAGAAGCGGAAGTACTTGCTGACGAGATTCTCGACGGGCTCGCTCAGCTCGAAACTCAGATCCAGCAGCTCCGCCGGGACGGTCCCGAAGACATCACGCATCTTTGCGAAGTCGAGATCGCCCTCCTCGATCCACTGGCCGAAGATACCGCCTTCCTCCGTGAAACACAGGGCGGCGGCCATCAGCCCGAGGTTCCGCACCTTCTCGGGGTACAGTGCGCTGTAGGCGACGCTCATCGTCGCGCCCATACAGTAGCCGAAGAGGTTGATCGCGTCGACGCCGGAGCGCTCCCGGACCACGTCGACACAGTTGTCGATATAGCGGTCGACGTAGTCTTGGAAGCCCAGTGAGGCGTCCAGCAGCGACGGTTCGTTCCAGTCGATGAGATAGACATCGAACCCCTCCTCGAGGAATGTGCGGACGACAGACCGGTCCGGCTGGAGGTCCAGAATGTACGGGCGGTTGATGAGCGCGTACACCATCAGGATGGGGACGTCGTACTGCTCGTCGGTCTGCGATTCGTAGTGGAGCAGCTCCAGTTTGTTCTCCTCGTAGACCACCTCGCTGGGCGTCTGGCCGACCTCCACATCGGCCATCTCCTGGTTAGCGTCCGGCAGCGACCCCATCGTCTCGGCGGCCTCGCTCAGCTGCTCGATCGCCTGTCCCTGTAGCGCCAGTGGGTCCGGATTCCGATCACTCATTCGTCCTCCAGGTGGGCAAGCACGCGGTCGAGCTTCTGTTCCACCTCGTGTTGACGTCGCTCGAGCTCCACGAGCCGCTCGCCGACCTCGCGGACATCACCTTCGGTCGCGAACCCGAGATCATGGAGCGTCCCTTGGGCCACCTCATCGGTGGCCTGCCGGAGTTCGACGGCGTCGTCGATGCGCTGGCCGGCCGCGGCCGCGAACGCGTCCGTCGACATCACCTCTTTGAACGCCTCGTTGGCGGCTCCGAGCCAGAGATCGCGGAACTCGTTGGGCGAGAGGTCGTCGCTATCGGCGGCGTTGGTGGCCCGTTCCATCGCCTCCTCGGCGGCCTCCATCCAGACATCGTACGCGCCCGAATACCCCTCTAGTCCGTCATCGAGGTTGCTGCCGTCGCCGACCGCGCCGAGAGCATCGGCCCACGATTCGAGGAAGGCGTTCTGTGCCTGTACGTTGGCCTCCATCGCGGAGGCAAACTGATCGTTCATCCCCGAGAACAGCTCCGTCCACTGGTATGGCGTTCCGGAGTAGCCCTGGTCTCCCATGAGAGGTGGTATCAAACCCACCGTTGTATTACTATCGCTACCCAGCTGACTGATAGCGAATGCAAGCGCATCCCGCCGTCTTCAGGCGTGGGAAAATGTCACGCGAACTGACGTGACAGGACGGGTTACGCGTCGAACTCGATGGGCTCGGCGTCCTCGAGGTCCTCCTTGACGGCCTCGTGGGCCTCCAGGAAGCTGTCGAACGAGGACTCGACGAGGTCGCCGTACGTCTCGCCGTACTCTTCGACGGACTCCTGGCTCTCCTCGACGGCCGCCAGCATACCGTCCCAAGTGTCCTCCTGGGTCTCGACGAGCTGGTCGAAGTTCCCCTCGACCTGCTCGCGGACGGGCGCGAAGTCAGCGTCAGGGGCCACCTGTTCGAGCGCGTCGAAGTAGGCGGTCACAGCCTCGCGGGTGAGCTCGACGTTCTGGTGCTGGACATCACGGGCGGTCTCGAGGCTGTCCACGACGGCCTGCGAGGCCGTGCGCCCGGCGTCGACGAACTGTTTGAGCGCCTTCTGGTTCTGCTGGATCATGCCACGCTGCATCTCGAATACGCTGGAAATCTGTGTGTCTGCCATTGGTGTGTGTCTCTGTTTTCTCAGTCGTCGGCGCGGTCGCGGCTCACGGGGACCACGATGGTCTGGACGATGTCGCCCTCCTCGATATCGAGTGCTTCTCGCTCGGCGTCCGGAATCGAGATACGGCCACCGCTCTGGACGCGGGTCTTGAACGTGCCCGTATTCGTGCACAGCGCACCGAGGCCGAGCCCGTTCCCGCTGCCGTTCATGCCGGCGTTCGACATGGACAGCATCTGCCGGAACAGTTCTCGCTGTTGTTCGACCATGTCCTCGCCTGCGTCCGCGACCTGCTCCGGATTGAACAGGTTCGTCCACGCCAACCCGGGGTTGTCCGACGTCATCACACATTGATAGGCGGCGCCGCCGGATAAGCGTTCCCCTCAGATTCCATCTGCTACCATCGAATGGTTCAACGTGGGGTAACCGCGGGCGTTGGCGTGAGCGCCGGCGGCTACCACTTCTCGAAGACGGTGCCGTCGTCGCCGACGGCCACGAGGTACTCACCGACGTAGATGCCGAACAGCGGCAGGTCCGTCGCCAGGTCGAACCGTTCCCATTCCTCGTCGAACTCGAAGAGGGTCCCCTCGAAGCCGACGACGGCGCCGAACCAGTCGGTCTGGCGGTAGTCGACGCCGAGCAGGTCCGTGTCGCCGAGGACGTGCCAGTCGATGCCCTCCCGGTCGCGACAGATGACCAGTCCGTCCTCGCCGACGACACCGCCACGGTAGCGGCCGCCCGCGATATCGAACACGTACCGATCGAGTTCCTCGATGGTGAACTGCTCCCATTTTTTCCCGTCGACCGTCCGGTAGACACAGCCGTCGATATCGAGTACGAGCCCGCCGCGCATCCCGAACCGGTCGAGCGCCACCGGCGGCACACCGTGTCCGAGCATCGTCGTCTTCCAACTCCCGCCGTAATCGAACGTGTAGAAGACGTGGCCACGGCCGTCCACGACGTAGACCGTTCCCTCGCCGGCGGTGCCCGTCGCGCCGACATCGACAAAGGCTCGGTCGTCGTCGACGATCTCGTGACAGAAGAACTCGCCCGTGACGACGTCGTACTCTGCGAGGGTGCCATCGTCACCGGCAACCCAGACCCGCCGGCCGTCGTCGGTGACGTCGATGCCGTACAGGTGGGTGTTGCCGTCGAAGGGGAATCCATCGGTTACCGAGTGGTACTGCTCGTAGCCGCGCCGGAGCATCGTCCCCTCGAGGCCGACGGCGAACGGGCCCTCCCGGGTGCCGACGACGTCGAACAGCGTCGTGCCGGTATCTGTAGGGACGTGTTTGTAGCCGTGGCCATGGCCGGCGGCGACCGTGTCGGTCGTCGCCGACAGTCCGCCGATGCCGACGGCAGCGGTACCGACCCGAGACAGCAGGGCACGTCTCGTCAGTGACATGCATCTGTCCATACGAGGGGGGCAGGTGTGGTCGCCACGGCGAACCGATTCGGCCAAATTTCGGGGTATGAGCCGTTGTTCCACGGCAATACGGCCCACGGTGACACGTGGCAAGCGGAAGCCCACCGCTTCAGGGGTGGGAGGATGTCAAACATCCCGAACACTGGCCGTCAGCACTCTGTCGCCTCGACAGATCAGGCCCGGCACGCAGCGCACGAGCCGGCACCCGTGGCGTCGCCACGCGTGGTGTACTGTGGCGGATGTGTGCAACGTGGCTGCGTGGCTGGCCTCCGACCAATCCGGTGGTGGCCGCCGCGTATCAGCGTTTTCGAGGTGGAGCCTCCGGCCTCAAGCAGCGATCGAAGCGTAGCGAAGGGAGTGAGTAGGCCGGAGAGGAACCCGACATGGTACGACACAACCGGCATACTGCGACTGACTGGTCTCCAAACGTATAACCACCGTCAAATACTCTCTGAAGTCATGGACGTGCGTCGAACCGCCGTCGTGAAACTCGACCCTTCCGACAAGCAACGCGACGCACTCCACCGAACTGCCGAGCAATACCTGTACTGCGCGAACCGAACCGCCGACTACTGTTAGTCGGACACCTCTTACACCGAGTGCAACACCAACAAGCGACAGGTTCGTGACGCGCTCTACTCCGAACTTCGAGAGGAGACAGACCTACAGGCACAACTCGTCCAAGCCGCCATCAAACGCGCCGTCGAAGCCGTCAAATCGTGTGTCGAACGATGGAAGAACAGCCAGCGCGTCTCCTGCCCGACGTTCACCGCCGAAACGATGGACTACGACACGCGGAGCGCGACCTTCTATCGCAACAAGGTGTCGCTGGCAACCGTCGAGGGGCGGGTCGAACTATCATTCGTTCTCCCGGCTGACAGCCCGACGCCCTATGAACGGTACGTTCTCTCCGAGGACTACGAGTTCCGCGAAAGTACGGTTCGATACGACGCGGTGGCCGACGAGTTTGCTCTGTTGAATAGCGGTGCTTGGGTAGGCGTACAGCAATTGGGTCGGTGTATGAGCGGTTGTGGCTCATGCTCTCAAAATCAGTATCTCTTACGGCTCAGAGATCGCTATTCAACAGAGCAGACGAGTTCTACATCCAACTCTCGATGCGACGGATAGACGGTGACGAAGAGGGTTCGGCAGATGCCGGGCACCCCGACCAAACGGTCCTCGGTATCGACCTCGGCGTCAACTCGTTGGCAGTCTCCTCGACCGGTACGTTCTGGCAGGGAGACGACTATGACCACTGGTGCCGTGAGTTTGAGAAGCGGCGTGGGGAGATGCAACAGCGCGGCACACAAGCCGCGCACAACGCCCTGCTTCGCCTCGGGAAGCGCGAAGACGCGTGGCGCAAACAGTACCTCCACACGGTCGCTAACGAACTCGTCGCGGAAGCCGTCGAACACGACTGCGACGTAATCGTGTTCGCGGACTTGACCGACATCCGAGAACGGCTTCCCGAAGCAAAGTGGCATCACGTTTGGGCGTTCCGACGCCTGTTTGAATACGTCTCCTACAAAGCACCTGAACAGGGCGTCTCCGTGGAGCAAGTTGAGCCGAACCACACGTCTCAACGCTGCTCTCGGACGGACTGTGGGTTCACGCAGGAGGATAACCGCCACGGAGAACA
Source organism: Halosegnis sp. (assembly GCF_042216475.1). Lineage (NCBI taxonomy): Archaea > Methanobacteriati > Methanobacteriota > Halobacteria > Halobacteriales > Natronomonadaceae > Halosegnis > Halosegnis sp. The sequence continues at coordinate 26,087 of NZ_JBDGTV010000020.1, read as the reverse complement.
CTTCTGTTGCCAGAAGTGCGGGTACGAGGTGAACGCGGATTACAACGGTGCGAAGAATATCGGGTTACGGTATGCCCGGAAGCGAACACACAGACTCCGGTCCTCGCCCACGTCGGGGAGCGGAGACGCAGAAGTAGACCTGCGTGTGAATGGTGGGACGTTGAACGGCGAGAGTCACCGGTCTATTGCTGGTGACTAATTGCCGGGAGTCCACATCAAAGCCCCACCCTCAAAGACCGAGGTGCGTCTGCGCCGAGGGAGTAGGGTGGGGTAGTTTACTCGTATACGGCGACGGCGGTGGCGATGCCGAGCGTCTGGCCGGCGCCGGTCAGTCCCAGCGCGAGGCTCACGGGCCCGACGCCACCCAGTAGCAGCGCCGCCCCGGCGCCCGAGGCCACTGCTGCGACGAGGTAGAGCCGTGCGCGTTCCTCGCGTGGGAGCATGCTCCCGGTGTACGCGAGTGCCATCGTCGGGAGGAGCATCCAGCCGGCGACCGCGAACCGCGCGGCACCCGTCTCGCCGGTGGCGACGCCGTACGCGCCCGCCAGCGTGACGCCAACGCCGGCGACGATGACCCCGAGCCACGCGCGCAACACGGGGTGGCGTCGCATCTCGTCGGCCGACAGCACGGCGAAGGCGGCCAGCAGCGCCGTCATCACGAGGTGGCCGATGAGGACGGTCCGGTCGCTTATAGCGCCGACGTGGGCGGCCGTCGCGAACACCCATGCCAGCGGGACCAGCCCGACCGGCGCCGTCGCCCGGAGCCTGCGGAGCACGTCCGCTCGCTTGCGACCCGGAGACAAGCCGCTTGCGGTCGGCCAGAAGCTACTCTCCGGGGGCTGGCGAACCCACGGCTGTGAACGGCAAACTCATCGGCGGGCTTGCGGTCGTGGTGCTCGTGGCGCCGGTCGGTGCCGGCGCGCTCGCGACCGGCTTTGGGCCCGCGCCCGGCGGCGATAGCGGGACGCCCGCGCCCACGCCTGTCTCGACGGGGACCGTCTACGACGGTGACGGCGGCGGGAGCGACGGTGGCGGAAGCGACACCACCGCGACGCAGGCGCCGCCACCCTTCGATTTCACCATCGACAGTATCGAGAAGTGCGGCCAGACCTGTCGTGACGTGACCGCGACGCTGTCCAACCAGCAGTCCACCGCCGCATCGGGGGTGACGGTGTACACGCAAATCTACGCCGGGAACACCACCGACTCCGACGATCGCGTGTGGAGTGGCACGGAGGACGTGGGCGCGCTGGCGGCGAACGATTCGTACACCTCCACGAACCGGGTTGAATTGAGCCTGACGGAGGCCAACAAGGTGCAGAACAACGATGGCTGGATCACGATCGTCACGACGGTCGAGTCCGACGACACCACGATCACGTTCACGGAACGCCGCGACGTCGCCTAACTCGCGGCGGCTACTCGTCGGCGACGAACACTGTCTTCAGCCGTCGTCCACAGGTCGGACAGCAGAGCGTCTGCCACCGCGTCGGGTCGAGGTCGCCGTATGTCTCCGCCCGGCGGGCGGCTGCCGGCTCGACCGACCGACCACAGTCGCAGTCGAGCGGTTCCTCCGGGAGTGGCATACGGGCACTACGCGACCACAGCGGTGAACCGCCTCGGGGTCACGCCACGAGGCTTCCCGTTTCGACGACGCGACGTGCAGGAACCGACGAAGACTGACCTCCATCGGTTTCCACAGCGGTCGCAGTCTCCACGGGCGTGACTTCGGCCTGTCCCAGACCTAACTCCTGAAGGCCACGAGCAAGAACGTTGTACGACGCATTCGCATCCCTGTCCGCTTCAAACCCGCAACTCGGGCAACTATGTTCCCGCACCCACAACGGCGTCTCCGTTTCCACACCACACTTGGCGCACTCCTTGGTCGTCCCCGCAGGGTTCACTTGGACGACGTGCGTGCCGTACAGGTCACCCTTGTACTCCAGCATCTCGATGAATCCGCGCCACGCGGCATCCTGCTTGTTCCGTGCATTCCCGTGCTGTTGAAGCATTCCCGAGACGTTCAAATCCTCCACGAACACGGCGTCGTACGTCGTGACGAGCCACGTGGAGAGCTTGTGCTGGAAATCTTCGACTTTCCGCTTAATTCGACGCTTGACCGTGGCCACCTCACGACGTTGTTTCTCCCAGTTGTTGCTCCCGTGTTCCTTGCGGGAGAGATTGCGTTGTTCCCGACGCAGGCGGTCGTATTCGTCGGTGAGGTCGAGCCAGTCCACGCTGTCACCGTCTGACGTGTAGATGTAGTTGGTGATGCCGAGGTCGATGCCAACGCAATCCTCCGCATCCAAGTCGTCTACGTCGGGTTTCTCGGGGAGTGCGGTGTGTTCGACTTCGAGGCCGAACGTGACGTACCATTCACCCGTCGTCTCCTTTTTTAGGGTGACTTCTTTGATGGTGGCGTTGTCGGGGATTTCGCGGTGGTAGCGGATGGGGATGTCACCGATTTTGGAGAGCCAAAGCGTGGCAGTCCGACCACTCGTGTTTTTGAGTTCGAAGCCGGACTGCGAGTACGTCATACTCTGGTACTCTCGCGGTGACTTCCACTTGAGCCACCCGACGTTGTGCCCGTTCTGCTTCTTCTCGGAAAGGTTCGAGAGGTTGTCGTAGAAGCGGTCGACGGTCTTCTGCAACGCCTTCGAGTGGACTTCCGAGAACATAGGCCACTCCGTTTTCCACTCGGTGAGGCGTTTCTGGTGCTGGTACGCCGAACCGATATTGTCCTCGTCGGTGTCGAGGGCGTTGTATTCGTAGCGGGTGTGGTTGTAGGCTTGACGGTGAATGTCGATGTGGCGCTCCGCTTCCGCAGTCACACCTGTCCGGTCAGGATAAGCGCGGAAGCGGTAGTCGTACCACATCGCTGTACCGTGATTATCGGTGTGCTGTTGTTAATGGTTTGTACCACTGAGTGTCGGCTTCATCCACGGGGGCAAGCCCCGTGGCATTCGCCTCGTACCGCCTGTAAATCTCACCATAGCGGTATCACCGCGGCGGTCCACTCCCTCAGCGGTGGGTGGCCGACTCCAGCGGTGTCTCACTCCGGTAGAACAGCCGCATCGGTAGGCCTGTTGGGTCGGTCGTCGGCTCCGCAGGGAGTGTGCGGAGTTCACCCGGACCGGGGCGGGCGGTGTACGCGAGCGCGGCCGCATCGAGGACATCTTCGATGCGGACGGGTGCGCCGGCGACGGCCTCCGCGGCCGACTGGACCGTCGGCGGCGCGTCGTGGTCGAACTCCGCAAGCACGCGTAGCCGCTCGGCGTAGCCGCCCGCGGTTTCACGTGGATGATCGAGCGGCTCGCCGGCGAACGCCCGGAAGCACAGTTCGGGATGGGCTGCGCCAATCGTCTCGCGGGCCTCGGGCACCTCCGCGAGCAGTTCGTCGACGGCTGCAATCGGCTCGCTTGCCGCGAACGCCGGCTCCGAGAGGTCGGTATCGGTCTTGCGGGCCATCACACGCTGTGCAGCGGGGTACCGCCGCTTCCGGGTCGCCTCCCGGACCGGCTGTGTCACTATCGTCTCCGCCTGGTCGCCGAGCAGGTCGCGGGCCAGCCGGTCGGGCGGCCGCTCCGGGTCGCCCTCCTCGACGAGCCCGATTGGAACGTCGACGAGTAGTTGTACGGCCCGCTCGCCGACCGCGGCCCACAGCTCGCCGATTTCGTCATGGACGCTCGCGGTCCCGTCGTCGAACGCGACGGCGACCCACCCCGCCGGACTCCAGTGGGCGCCCACGTACAGCGGCTCCATACCTGCTCTCTGCGCCGCCCAAATAAAAATCCGAGTCGGACGTGTGTCCGACGCAGAGTGATATGCGGTGGGGTTGTGTCACTAGCTTCCATGCAACCTCTGCTCGCCGTGGGCCGCTACCGGCATCGTCGCCACCGGCGGCGACTCCGTGACGTGCTCATACGAACCGACGGCGTCGACTGCCACCCCGCCGACATGCCACTCGCGTTCGGCAGGTAGGGCAGTATCGCCCTCGCAGCGGTGTTCCGCGTCGCACTCGCCGGGTGGGCTGTCCTGCTCTGGTGGGCGTTTACGCGATCTCGAGGCGTGCCATCTCGTCGTCGCTGAGCCGGATCTCGCCGGCCGCGACGTTCGCCGCTAGGTGTTCGCGGCTCGAGGTGCCCGGAATCGGGAGCATCACCTCGGATTGGTGGAGCGTCCACGCTAACGCAATCTGGTGGGGCGTGGCATCGTGACGGGCTGCGATCTCGTCGATGCCGTCGACGTCGTCCAGATCTCCTGCCGCGAGCGGGAACCACGGGGTCAACTGCCTCGGGGTCAAGCCCCGAGGCTTGTCAGTGGACTCCCGCTCTATCCGAGCAACTCGGAAGGCGTATAATCGCCGTTCGCGTTCAGTGTCCCTGACTTGAGGGCCAGTTGACTGGTGGCCCGTCCAGCACCAGACGTGAGCCAGTGCTGGACAAGCCGCCACCCGATATTCCGAGCGGCGTTGTAATCCGCGTGGAGTTCTTTTCCACACTTCAGGCACTCGAACTCGTCACCATCGCGGTTGTCCTCGTGGGTGAAGCCACACTCGTCGTGACTGCACCGCTGCGACGTGTAGGCAGGGGCAACATCGTCCACGTCAATACCGTACTCTTCGGCTTTGTATTCGACGTGGCGTTGGAGTTCGCGGAACGCCCACTGCTGGAACTTCGAGGCGTTCGAGATGCGCTCGCGGATATGCGTCAGGTTCTCGAACGCAATCGCCGTACAGTCGTTCTCCACGGCCTCCTGAACGATGGCCTTCGAGACGCGGTGGAGGTAGTCCGCACTCCACCGAGCGAACCGTGACCCGATGCTTTTGATGGTGAGGTGTGCGGAGCGAGTGCCTGTCTGTTGGAGGTTGCCGCGCCGACGCTCATACTCGTCGCGGCGGTGGTTGAGGTAGTCTGCGTTTCCAAGGAATGCTCCCGTGCTGGTGACGGCGAGGTATCCGTCCACGTTCAAATCGACGCCGAGAACCACTCCGTTCTCGGTCTGCTCGTCGCTAGAATCATTGGGTTCGACGTCTTTCTCGACTGCGACGTGGAGGTAGTACGTGCCGTCGCGCTTGTGGAGCGTGGCTTCCGTGCGTTCCCACTCTGGCGTCCAATACTCCGCAAACGGCGTGCCCTCGTCGTCTTCGGGTGTGACGAACTCGGCGGTCACGCGGTCGTCCACGGTGGCGAGGGTCACGTGGTCGTCGTTGTACGTGATGGTGCGCCCGTTGTACACGACGACACTCCCTCGAAACTCGGGTTTGCTGGCTTTCTTGCCGTCGTCGAGGATGCGGTCTTTGCAGTTGCCGAGTGCGTCTGCGGCGAGGTTGCGGGCGGATTGGACGAGACTTGCTTGCAGACTGGTTTGCTCCCGAACCGCTGTGTAGGTTTGTTCGTGGAGCGTGTTCTTCGTAACCTCGATCTGCGTGGGGTCGTCGTCCCATCCAGCGTCAGCGACGTGTTGGGCCGCTTGACGGAATTGCTCGAACGTCTCATCGAGAACGCTGTGAGCGTCCTCGGGAACGTTGAGCTTTAGCTGGATGTTGCGGACGACCTCCATACTTCATAAATGCTATTGGAGATACTTGAAAGTATTTTTGACCGTGGGGAGTCAGCCTTGCCATCGAACGTGGCAAATTTCATTGAGTGTCGGCTTCCTCCCCGAGCTCAAGGGTCGGGGTATCCGCCTCGCAATCTCTATGAAACTGATAGAGGTCGATCGTCTCGACACCGAGCCGGTCTCGCGAGACGAGCACCTGATTTCTGATGTAGTCGGGGTCGCCATGCGGGAGCCAGTCGCCGCCGGCCTCGCGCAACAGTCCGGCCTTCGTCGCGACGACGGCCTCCTCGGGGGCGCCCGTCTCCCGGAGGAGCCGCTCGCTCGTCCCCGGGCCGTAGGAGTCGGCCGTATCGATAAAGTCGACCCCCAGCTCGAGGGCCTTCTCGACGACCGCCCGCGCGGTCGCCTCGTCGTCGGGCGCGCCGATGATATCGTCGCCACAGAGTCGCATCGCACCGAATCCCAGCCGAGTTACCGTCATGTCGCCGCCGATGTCGAACGTCTCCTGCATACCGTCTCGTCGTCGCGCGCCCGGTTAATCTCCGGGGGTCGTCACGGCGTCGGGACGAACTCAGGGGTTCCGGTCAGGGTGAGTGCGACGAACGCGACGACCACGGTCGCGACCAGCGGCACGGCATACCGGAGGCCGCTGCGGAACCGACCGTCGGTGAGCCGGCCGAGCAGGAGGCCGTTGCCGACCGCCTGCAGCAGTGCCGCGTGCAACAAGAGCCGCCGATAGACAGTGATATCGACGCTCGCGATTCCGAGCTGTTCGACCCCGGTTTCGGCGGCCCGTCGGGAGACCGCGTCGACGACCGGGAGGAAAAACAGGTCGAACGCGGCGATGATCCCGAGAAACACCAGCACCCCGACAGCCACCACGACGATGAACTCGCTCATCCGGCGGCGACGCTCGCGGGCAAGCCGGTTGCGCGCCCGTAGGTCGTCGGCGACGATCCGGAAGACACGGGCCAGCTGGCCTGTCGACGCGACCGCCGCCGAGAGCAGCCGGACGACCCGGGCGGCCGCGGGGACACCCAGCCGTGCGCCGAACCGGCGGAGCGCGCTCGCAGCCGTCGCTCCCCACTGGATATCGCGGTGGAGCTGCCGAAGTTCCCTCCCGAGCGCGTCGTCGGCCCGGCCCGCAGCCAGCCGAAACGACTCGCCGAGCGGGACGTCATTCTCGTTGGCGTCTGCGAGCACGCTCAGTGCGTTTGGGAGTCGCCGGCGAATCTGGTGTTGCCGGCGGACACGGAGTGTGTCGAAGACGGCGTACGGCGTCGCAATCAGCAGGAACGGTACCGCCAGCGCCGCGAGCGTCGTCGCTACCGGTCGGCTGCTGAGCGCTGTCGGTGTCGCCGGGACGACCCCCACGAGCACGGCGACGGTGACGGCGACGAGCGCGAGGGGGACGCCTGCGGCGGCGGCGAGTCCCGGTTGGTCACGGAGTGTCTCGACGGGTGCCGTTCGGAGGCGCTCGGCGAGCGATGTCTGTTCGCGCGCTCGATACCGTCTGGCGCGCGCCCGGGCACGCCCGCGCTCGGGGAGCGCCGGCCGGTCGGTCGACGCGTCGGGGCGCCCGCCAGGGCGGAACGCCCGGTCGAAGCGGGCGACAGCGACGGCAAACAGCCCGACGACACCCGGGATACCCGCGTAAACGAGCAGGCCCAGCGAGCCCGTTGTACTCTCGCCGACGAGCGCCGCCACCACGAGCACGACGAGCAACAGTGTCGGCCCGACGAGGACGGCCACGACGTGTGCCTGTGCGAGGAAGGTAAGATCGTCCAGGAGCGCGGCCTGTCGTTCCTCGGCGCGGTCGAACTGTGTGTCGGCCGCACTCGCGACGAACGCTCCGACGTCTCCGCCCGTCTCGAGTACGCTCACCAGTTCGTCACAGAAGGCGGCGAACTCGTCGCTGGGCGTCAACGCCCGGGCGTGTTCGATAGCGGTGAACAGGTCCATGTCGAACCGCGCCATGTCGCGGGCGACGAGCGCGAACTCGTCGGCGACAGGGCCGTAGAGGTCGCCTGCCTCGCCAAGCTCGGCCACGACCGCCGACAGGGGTGTCTCTCCTCGCGTCAGCGCATAACAGAACACGACGGCATGTGGAAGGCCGGCGTCGATGGCACGCGCCCGCCGGCGGGCGACGATCCACGGCCAGAGCAGCCGCCACAGCGTCGTCCCTGTACTGCCGGCAAGCGCGCCGACACTGCCGCCGACGAGCGCCCCGTTGGCCCGGCCAGTAGCGACACCGCCCGCGAGCGCGCCGACACCGCCTGCCAGCAGCGCGACGCCGATGGCCAGTCGCACCGTCGTGGTCAGATAGCGGTCGTAGCTGACGCCGACCCGGGCCTGATTAAGCCAGCGTCGAAGGGTGGCGAACCGGCTGGGGTTGGCGGCGAAGTACCCGCGTACCGGCCCGTAGGCCGCTCGGGCGCGCTCGGCAGGCAGGCCCTGCGGGTCGCGCTCGGCGTGGCCGCTGGGGTCCAGCCCCGGCGCGTGCCGATCGCTCATCGTCACACCTCGACGGTCGGCAGCGGCCGGTCGGGTTCGACGGCCGCCAGCGCCCGGTCGGGGTCGCGTGCGAACCGGAACAGCCGGTCGGTCACGGCGTCGTATCCCTTGATGTCGGCCGCGAGCAGGCCCGCGAGGAATCGGATGCGCCGGGCGAGGTCCGCGCGGAGCCGCTCGTCGGTCCAGCCGGCATCGGTGGCCACGGCCCGCGGCACGCGTGCGGGCGCCGTCTGCTCGATACGGTCGTCGTACGGGTCGTACTCGAAGACGGGGCGGAGCGTCGCGGTCCCGTCGTCGCCTGCCTGGACCTCACACAGTTGCCGGCAGCGCCGCACCCGCTCACCGTCGACCCGGACCTGTGCCTGGACGACGACATCGAGGTCGGTCAGCAGTTCCTCGGCGACGGCCAGTGGCTCGTGGCGGAGCCGTCGGAGGGCGTCGCCGGCCGACTCCGCGTGGAACGTGGTGAAGCCGGCGTGGCCCGTCCCCATCGCCTGGAAGAAGCCATTGGCCACTCGTGGATCCGTCCGGAGCTCGCCGACGACGACATGGTCGGGCCGCTGGTGGAGCGCCTCGCTCAACAGCTCGTAGACGCTGATCCCACCCTCGTCGGCGGGGGAGGTCTCGCGGGTGACGTTCGCGATCCAGTTGTCGTGGGGGAGCTGCACCTCGCGTGTCCGCTCGATACTCACCGTCTTGTGGTCCGGCGGGATGAACAGGGCCGTCGCGTTCATGCTCGTGGTCTTGCCGGCTGCCGTGGGGCCGACGAACAGCACCGACCGACTGTGGGCGACACAGAGCCACAGATACGCCAGCTGTGCAAGCGAGAGGGTACCTGTTCGGGCGAGTCGGAGCGGCGTGAACGGCTCGGTTGCGAACTTCCGGACGGTGAAGTTGGAGCCGCGGACAGCCACATCGCTGCCAAGTGTCAACTGGACGCGCGAGCCGTCGGGAAGCGTGTCGGTCATCAGTGGCTCCGAGGCGGAGACGTGTCTGCCACACCGCTGTGCAAGGCGGATAGCAAGCGAGTCGAGTTCGTCGGCCGAGAACTGCCGGTCGGTCCGCAGGTGGCCGTACTCCGCGTGGTAGACGAACAGCGGCACATCCGTCCCGTCACACGAGATATCCTCGACGGCGGGGTCGTGCATCGGGGCGTCGATACTTCCGAACCGGAGGAAGTCACGCCGGAGATAGTAGCGCAGCTTCGCGAGCGACGCGGTCGACATATCGGCATGGTGGGTTGCGAGCACATCGTCGAGTCGGCGCTCGAAGGCGGTCGGCCGGTCATCGGTCACCGGCTCGTCGAGCAGTTCGTCACGGACGACGACGGTGAGATCGCGGCGTGCGAACCGCTCGAACTCGTTGAGCGCCGGCTCGGTGAACAGATACAACTGCTCGCCCGTCTCCGGGTCACGACACACCGCTGTCCACGCGAACGGCGCCCGCAGCCAGTACCACCGCTCGACATCGACATCTGCCAGATGGTCGAACCGAAAGAACGCCTGGCGGGCCGGCTGGTCGACATCGTCGAGTGCGTCGGCCGCGCGGAGGTCCGCAAGCACTGCCTGCTCGATGTCGGCTGTCGTGTGCTCGACGTCTCGAGCACCCTCCATGGTCAGGCTGACGGCCGCTTCGGAGAAAAAACGAGGCGGCCTCAACAGAGGTTCTGCGTGACGTAGATGCCGCCGTCCCCGCCGACGACGACTCCGATGCCCTGCCGTGTGTATCCGGTGTCGAGCAGGGCCCGACGGTGGCCTGGCGAGCGGAGCCACTCGGCGACGACCCGCTCGGCGAGGCCGCGCTCGGTGACCAGCAGGCGCCCGTTCGGCGTGTAGTAGATGTTCTCGCCGCCGGGACACGTGAGCCCGGCCTGTGCCAGTCGCTCGGCGACGGTGGTGCCGTCAGGGGCGGTGTGGTTCACGTAGCCGCGGGCGGCCATGTCGGCACTGTGCGCGTCCGCGACGCCCGCGAGGGTGGTGTTTGCCGCCAGCGGCGCCAGGCCACGCGCCGTCCGGGCGTCGTTCACCTCCGTGACAACGAGCCGCTCGACTCGTTCGTCATCGATACCGGTCGACCCGGCAGTCGCGCCGACGGCCAGTGCGGCGACGAGCGCGATCACCACGACGGCGATGACGCCTGCGGCCAGCCGCCGCGGCTCCGAGAGTTCACGCACTCCCGCGGTGGGTGTCGGCGCGGCCCGGCCAGCGTCGGGGTCGGTGTACCAGGTTGCCCCGTCGCTCGAGACGCCCGGGCAGTCGTGGGCCGTGCGGTGAGCCGGACACGTGAGCTGGGCGCAGTGGGGACAGGCGTTGCTGACGGCGACCTGCTCGCCACAGACGACACACTCGGCCACAGGGTGTCGTTTGCGGTGCCGAGGCAAAACGCCGACGGCCATACGCCTGTGTGGAGCGCCGCTTGCCGTTCACGTCGGGGCGGCAGTCACCGCGGTCGCGGCAGCGCCAGTTTCGACCGCGGCGGGACGAGCCAGTTCCCCCGCGAGACGACGAAGATGTACTCGAGGATGCCGTTGTTGACACGCTGTCGGACCGCGGGTGTCGCCTCGGTGATGTCGGTGCCGTTCATCGCCGTTCGGACGGCCTCGAACTCGCTCATCTGCTGCTGGAGCGACGGGAAGTGTAGCGAGGCAACGTCGTCGTCTGTCGACTCGAAGTGGCGGCGGAGCAGCTTCACATTGCCCTCTTCGTCGCGGTTGGCGCGGGCGGCCTTCTGTGCGTGGCCGACCCGGCCGTATTCGCGCGCCTGCTCGCGGATGTCGTCGAGCGTCTCGTCCACACGAGAGTTGGCACCGAGGCTCTCACCGACGCCCTCGACCCACTCCTTCTGTGCGTGCTCGGGCGAGAACATCTCTGCCACCCGTTCCTCGTGGTTCTGTTCGCCATACCAGTCGCTCAGCCGCTGGCGGATGTTCGCGACGTGTTTGGTCGTTCCGTCGGCGAATGGGGCCTCATCGATGGCGACGTACGACTCGCTGGCCTGATTCGCGGCGAAGCCGGCGGTAAAGCCCATGAACAGCGGGCTCGCCTCGGGAACGGGTCCGTCGTCGGGAACCCCCTCGAGTTCCGACTGCCGGGCCGCGGGCATCCCCGCCCCGACGAAGCCGGTCCGGCGGTCGGCCTCGTCGGCCAGTGAGGCGACGCCAGCCAGCGACGCCTCGAACGTGATGCCGTTTGCCTCCTCGCGCGTGCCGCGCAGCGCCTGTTCGGCCTGGAGCACGGCGTCGGCGTTGTCGCTCGCCAGGTGGACGAGCATGTCCTGTTCGTCGAAGTCGGGTGTCTCGAACGGCGACAGTGCGCGTGGCGGCGGGCAGTCGACGGTGTCGGGTAGCGACGCCTCGAACCGGTCGAAGTACGCCGGCGAGTATGCGACCGACCACAGCACTCCCTCGTGGCTCCACTCGTAGGCGCGAGTCAACGCGTCGAACGCCGCCGCCACCTGCTCGCGGTCGGCCGCAGTCGGCGGGCCATCCCCTGTGAGCGTCAGATACAGCAGGATCTGGTGGCGCGGCAACTGTTCGTTGCCGTGTTCGTCGTGGCGGACCCGGTCGCTCCACGCGAACTGCCGCTCTGGGAGGGCGGCGGGATCGCTGCCTGTCGGTGGGTCGCTCCCTCCCGTGACGTCGAGACACGCCGACAGCCCGGCTGCGCCGCCCGTGGCGACGGCCGCCTTCAGCACGTCCCGGCGCGTCGGGGTCACGCTGCCACCTCCACCGGCTCGAACGACATGAAGGCAGTCTCGTAGCCCTCGTGACGGGCGGTCTGTGGCGGCAGCGTCGGCTCGATTCGTACCGATTCACCGATGGCATCGACGGGCGCGCCGTAGTGGTAGCCCAGCTCGGGGTCGAGCGTCCGCGTCAGAGCGCCCTCGAAGTCGGCCGTCGCCGCCTCCACCGCCATCGCGGGGATGACCATCCGGTTGTACGGGGTGCGAGCGGACACGTACAGGTACCGTCCCTCGCCGTCGACGCCGGCTGGCGGCTCTGCGAGCGCACCGACGACGAGCTGTGCGTCGCCGGTCCGGGCGGTGCCGAGCACGCCCGGCAAGGCGTCGCGGGAGGGTGCGACTCCGGTCGGCAGCATCTCCATCTCCATCGGCTCGACGGCACCAGGCTCGCCGGCCCGGTCGGGCGTCGGCCTGTAGGGAATCTGATCGCGCTCGCTCGTCGCGTAGTCGAACGCGATGCTCGCGCTGGCGGGCTCGCCGAATCGGTCGGTGTACGTGCCCGTCCGTCTGGTGGTGACGCCGCCGACGGAGACGGCCACGTCGTAGGTGCCGTCGCCGTCCAGCCCGAAGTTCGCCCCATAGTGGAAGCCCATCGGCTGGGACAACATCGGATAGATGACCTCCTGGGAGACGAGGTCACCGTTCCACGTGAGTTCGACGGACAGGCCCGCCTCGGGGAGCACACGGCCCGTCTGGCTGTCCCACACCATCGCCATCAGATGGACATCGTCCGCTGGCTTGACCTCGGTGAGCGACGTCTGTCGGCCGTTGACATTCCAGAACCGGTGAGGATACGAGTAGGTGAGGCCCACCTGATAGTCGCCGGCGGCGGCCGTCCCGACCATCTGCATCCCCTCGACGTGCGTCGGGTAGTAGACGGCGTCGGGCCGGTCGTCGAGCACCGGCGGTGCCCCGGTCGACTCCGTCGTGACCAGCCCCGCGCAGCCGGCGAGCTCGGCGACGCCGAGCCCGGCCGCACGGAGAAGGTCGCGTCGTCGCATACCTATCGTAGTGGCTCGCCGGGAAAAGCGGTTCTGGTAGTCGCTACCGTCGCGCCCTCACGGCCGCCACCACGAGCAGGGCTCCCAGCGCGAGCAGGACTGTGAACCCAGGCTGGCCGTCGGTGGCCGTCGGCTCGGGGGTCGGATCCGGACTCGGCGTTGCCGTCGCCGTCTTGACGAGCGGCGGTGTCGCCGTCGGGCTTGCCGTGGTGGTGCTGGCGGCCGTCTCCGTCGGTGTCCCTGCCCGGACGCTGAAGCGGGTCGCCACCGGCTCACCATCGATTGTGACTGGCTCGAAGCCACCCTCGCCGTCTGGCCGCTGGAGGACGGCCCGCGCGGTGATCTCGCCGGTCGCGGTCACGGCGACGGTGACGTTGCGGTGGGTGCCGGCCGCGAGTGTGCGGCTCCCCAACTGGCGGCCGCTCGTGGCGTTCTCGACGACGAGTCGGCCGTCGACCGGCATGGCGACCTGTCGGACGGTTACGGTGCCGTTATCGGTTTCCTGGGGGCCGAATCCCCGGGCCGTGACGACCGCTCGCGTGCCGCGGGCGACCGTCACCACCGCCTCGGCTGGCTGGCCGAACGAGGTGACCACGGGGTCTTCCTTCGGTTCGAACGCGCCGTCACCGTCGTCCTGTCGCAAGACGAGGTGGACCCGTTGTGTCTCCCAGTCGGCCCACGCTGCCCTGTCGATGGTCACACGCACGTCGGTGACGAAGCCGTCGGCTGCGGCGACGGGCGTCTGTCCGACGACGGTCCCCGGCTCGCCGCCGTCGTCGAGCTGCACCGCGAGGAAGCCGTCGGTGGCCGTGAACACCGACTCAACGACGAGCGTCCCGTCGGGAGACACCTGGCCGTCGGCGTTCACGTCGTTCACGTGGGCGGCGACGGGGAGGGGGACGCTCGCCGCGGCGACCACGGCGACGAGCAGGCAGACGGCAAACGCGAGCCGGCCCATCAGACCGTCACCGTCACATCTGGCATCTCGATGAACGCGCGCTCGTAGCCCTCATGACGGGCGACCTGTGGTGGCACGGACACGGACAGGCTGATCTCGTCGCCGGCCGCGAGGCTGTCGACAGGCGCGCCGTAGTGGTAGCCTAGCTCGGGGTCGAGCGTCCGCGTCAGCGCGTCGTTGAACCGCGTTTCGCCGTCGCGGCGGATGGTGGCTGCCAGCCCCATCGCCGGCAGGATGAGCCCGTTGTAGCGGCTCCGCGCGGAGACGTACAGGTAGCTGTCAGCGTTGAACCGGGCGGCCGCGTCGCCGGTCACCGCTCCTGTCGCCAGCAGTGCGTCATCACTGTTCGGGGCGCCGAACACTTCGCCGGGGAGGGCAGTCCGGGCGGGCGCGGTCGCCTGCGGCACCGACCCCATCTCCATCGGCCGGATGGCGCCGGGCTCGCCTGCCGCGTCCAGCGGCTCCGAGCCCACCTTCTCTCGCTCGGTTTCGGTGAATTCGAGGGGAAGTTCGGCGCTTGCGGGCTCGCTGAACCGGTCTGCGTAGGCGCCGGTCAGCGCCACACCGTCGGGCACCGCACCAACCGACACCTGCGCGGTGTAGGTGCCGTCGCCGTCCAACTCGAAGTTGCCACCGTAGTGGTAGCCCATCCGCTGGGACAGCATCGGGTAGATAACCTCCTGGGAGACGAGGTCGCCATCGCGCGTTATCTCCAGCGAGAGGCCCGTCTCCGGCACCACGCGCCCGGTTTCGGGGTCCCAGACGACGGCCATCCCGTGGATGCTGCCGTCCTTGGGCGTCTTCGACAGTTCCGAGCCGGTGACCGTCCAGAACCGGTGGGGGGTGGTGTACATCAACGCGACGCGGAGATCGCCGGCGTCGGCGGTGCCCTGCATCGCCATCTGCTCGCGGAACGGCTGGACGTAGACGCCCTCGGGGCGATCCCCTGATTGCCCCGTTGTCCCGGTCGCCGTTCCCGCTTCCGGGTCGGTCTCGGCGCCCCCGCTACAGCCGGCAAGCAGCCCCACGCCGCCGGCCGCAGCCGCGAGTACGTCACGTCGTCGCATATCTGTCGTTGTCGGCGCGCGCGAAAAGCGGTTCTGGTCGGGGCGGCGGCCGGACGCGGAGGTTTTCCCCACGGGGCGGCTACCGGCGGTATGCGCTCGTCCGTCGTCGCGCTCGCGCTGCTGGTCGTCCTCGCCGGCTGTGCCGGGACCTTGACGCCGGCCGGCGACTCGGTCACCCTCGTCGAGGAGTGGCAGGCCGGCGAGAGCAGCGTCGCGGGCAACCATCACGCGGTCGCAGCCGGCCGCGTCGACGGCGAGGCCGTCATCGCGGTGCCGATCGGCGGCCGTTCCGGTGAGGTGGGGTGTAAGCTGCTCGTGCTCGACGGCGCGGGCAACCAGCGGTGGACCGCGCCTGTCCCGACGGACGCGTGCACTATCCACGCGGTGGCCGATCCCGCGCTCGCGGACTTCCTCGGCGACGAGACGCCGGAGCTGCTCGTGACCTCGACCGAGCGCGAGGCCGTCGCCTACGACCCACTATCGGGCGAGCGGCTGTTCGGCTACCCGCTGGCCAACTACGGGTACACGCGGCCGGTCGTCGCAGATGCCACCGGCGACGGCGCTGCCGATCTCGTCGTCACCGACATCGACGGGACGCTCGCGGTCGTGGCGCCGGACGGTTCGACGGCGTGGCGTCGGCCACTTGCTGCCTACTCGTGGTCGGCGCCGTCGGTCGGGGATTTCGACGCCGACGGCGGCCCAGAGACGGTCGTCGGGCTCGGCAACGAGACAGTCGTCGCGTTCGATGCCCGGGGCCGGGTCGCGTGGACGACGGCCGTGTCGGGTGCGGTCACATGGTCGGGGGCCGGTAATATCGACACTGACGAGCCCCGCGAGTTCCTCGCCGCCAGCCCTACGGGCGTCGTCACGGCGCTTGACGGTCGCGCAGGGACTGTCGAGTGGACCCGGTCGCTGGGTGCGTACGCCGCCGTCGGCGATTCTGTTGCCAGCGCGGCCGGGGCCCGCGTGTATGCCACGAACCAGACGGGGACGCTGTTCGCGCTCGAGGGCAGCGACGGCTCGGTCGCGTGGACGCGCGATCTCACCGCCGCCGACACACAGATGACGCCGCCGCCGGTCGCGGGCGACGTGACCGGTGATGGGACGCCCGAGCTCGTCGCCGTCACGAACGACGGTCGGGTGGCCGTCGTCGACACGGACGGGTCGGTCTTGGCGACGTACCACCGGGATGCGGCCGTCTACACACACGCGACGCTGGCGGACACGGACGGTGACGGCCGACAGGAAGTGTACGTACTATACGGCGACGGGACGGTCGTCGCGTTGACCGCTCAGATATCGAGTTCTGCCTCGTCGTAGAGCTCCTCGAAGCTGAGCTCTTCGTCGCGGCGCTGTGCTGCGCGCTCGATCTCGCGTTTGCGCCGCTGCTCGCGCTTCTTCAGCCCTTTGCGTTCACGGCCTCGCTTCGTGTCTCCCATACAGTGTGTGTGACTGACTGGCACGGACATAAGCCTATCGGCGGTGCCGGGCCCCGCGTGGCTGGCCTCAGGCTGTCCGGACCAGCGGCGCCGGCGGCTCGCCGGGCAGGTCTGCACGGTCGTGGTCGGCCCCGAAGTCGAGGTCGGGGCCGACGGCGACGAACCCGGTCGGGTTGATGTCCGTGTGGGTGGTGTAGTAGTGCTCTTTGATGTGAGCCATGTTCACCGTCTCGGCGATGCCGGGCGTCTGGTAGACGTCGCGCACGTACGGCCAGAGGTTGTCGTACTGGCTGATCAGCTGGCGATTGCACTTGAAATGGGTGTGGTAGACGTGGTCGAACCGGACCAGCGTGGCGAACATCCGGAGGTCGGCGAGCGTGAGCCGCTCCCCGACGAGATATCGCTGGTCGGCCAGGACCTCGTCCCAGTGGTCGAGTGCGTCGAACAGGTCGGCGACGGCCTGTTCGTAGGCCTTCTGGGTACCTGCGAAGCCCGCCCGGTAGACGCCGTTGTTGATCGGGTCGTAGATGGCGTCGACGACCTCGTCGATCTCCGCGCGCAGGCCCTCGGGATACAGATCGACACCGTTCCCCTCGAAGGCCGTCGACAGCTGTCGCATGATCTCGATGGACTCGTTGTTGACGATGGTGTCCGTCTCCGTGTCCCAGAGCACGGGCACCGTCACGCGGCCGGTGTAGTCAGGATCGGCGGCGACGTAGACCTCGCCGAGATACGCGGCGCCGGTCACCGTATCGGGCGTGCAGTCGTCTTTTTCTGGGGTGAACTGCCAGCCACGCTCGTCGCGGTACGGGTCGACGATATCCATCGAGATGGCGTCCTCGAGTCCCATCAGCGACCGCACCATCGCGGCGCCGTGCGCCCATGGGCACGCCCGCGAGATGTAGAGGTGATAGCGGTCGCTCTCGGCCGGGAACGCGTCGGTTCCGACCCTGTCGCGGAACGTCGTTGATTGGCGGTCGAACTCGCCGTCCTCGTCGGTCGACTCGTAGGCGTCCGTGCGCCACTCGCCGTCGACATACATGTTGACCATCGTGTCGGTCCTACGGGATTGAGACGTTTATAAGTTGAACAAGCGTAATACCACGGCCTTCAGGGCGTGGATACGCGCCGTCACTTGGGGACCGTATCCACGGTCGACAGCACGCTGCGTGTCAGCAGACTGGCGTTGAAGCGACAGGAACCCCGATCAGTAGGGAGGAATTGGTCGGAACGGAGCGGATTCCGACCCGTCCGTCGGAGGTGGCCCGTCCACCCACGCAATGAGACAGTATCCGAAAGAGTGGTCGGTGAACGTCACATCCTCGAAGGGTGTGCCCATGTGCCGATTACTCACAGCGACCCAGACGATACCCCCAAGTCCGCTGACACCTGCTGGCGTCCCCGTGGCACAAACACCACCGGGACGACAAAACACGGTCGAGGATAGGGGTACCGGCGGCTTGGCACCGCCAGCAGTCCACCAGTCCGAGACTGTGGGATTCCCCGCGCCCGAACGGACTGGTCGTCCGGTGAGTGGACTGCACACCTGACACGCCCACCGCTCGGGAGTCCGCCGCGTTTACCCGAAGGAGGATGTCAAACTGCCGGCGGCACCGATGTCACCGGCCGGACGGCGGCTTCGAAGGCTTCAAATGCGTGCTCGGCGTCGTTCACGCTACTATGAGTGACAAGCCCGCGTCGATGTACCGGGACATCGACAAGCCGGCGTACACCCGTCGCGAGTACATCACTGGCATTCCCGGCTCGAAGATTGCCCAGTACAAGATGGGCCGCACGGAGAAGGACGAAGACGAGTACGAGGTCCAGATCAGTCTCGTCGTCGAGGAGACGGTCCAGATTCGCCACGGCTCGCTGGAGGCCTCGCGGCTGTCGGCCAACCGCCGGCTGCTGAAGGAGCTCGGCGAGGACGGTGACTACAAGATGATTCTCCGGAAGTTCCCCCACCAGGTGCTCCGAGAGAACAAACAGGCGACCGGTGCGGGCGCCGACCGTGTCTCCGACGGGATGCGCGCTGCATTCGGGAAGATCGTCGGCACCGCCGCCCGGATCCAGGCCGGCGAGCGACTGTTCACCGCGTGGTGTCACCCCGAGGACGCCGACCTCGTGAAGGACGCGTTCCGGCGCGCCTACAACAAGGTGACGCCGCCCTGCCGCATCAAGGTCGAGCGCGGCGAAGCGCTGCTCGTCTCCTGACGGCGCCGAGCGCGGGCTTCATATCCTCTCCGTGTACACAGTCTGCCGTGAGTGACGACCTTCGGCTCGCCGTGGCGACGGATGCCGAGACGCTCTCGCGGATTCGGGCGCCGCTCGCCGAACGGGGTATCCACGCCGAGCACGTCCCGACGAGCAGCCGGACGCTCCGGCTCGACGCTGATCTCGGTGCGTTCGATGTCGGGTTCGTCTATCCCTCGCGGCTGATGGAGGGCGGTGTCGCGGACGCGATGCTTGCGGTCCCGTGGGTGAACGACCGGGAGGCGGTGTTACGCTCGCGCAACAAGGCCGGCGCGCTCGCGCGGTTAGCCCGTGCGGGCGTGCCGACGCCACGCTCCACGCTCGTCTCCAATCCCGTCGACGAGTCGGCGCTCCGGACGGCCTTCCAGCGGTTCGACCCACCGGTTGTCGTGAAGCCGAACTCGACGACCCGCGGCACCGGCATCGCGAAGGTGTCGGATCTCGACTCCTTCCTCGGTGTTGCCGACTACCTCGATCTGGTCCACGACTACCGCGCGACCGGCGACCGCTCGTATCTCCTCCAGGAGTTCCTCGCGGAGGCGCGTGACTACCGCGTGATGACCGTCGACGGCGAGTATGTCGGCGCCGTCGAGCGACGCCTCCCGGCGGACGCGCTCGCAGAGGGGCGCTGGAAACACAACGTCCACCGCGGTGCCGAGGCGACGGGTGTCTCTCTCGATGCCGACCTCCGGAGGCTCGCCGAGCAGGCTGCCGACGCGCTCGGCGTCGACTGGCTCGGCGTCGACCTACTCGTGACCGACGAGCGGGCCGTGGTCACCGAGACGAATGCCCGCCCGACGGTCGATACAGCAACGAAGTACGAGTCAGGGTTCTACGACCGGCTGGCAGCGCTCATCCGGTCGCGGGCCTGATTCCCGTGGCGAGGTGTCTCCGCGTTCACCGCGGCAGCGGTCACCCCCTTCCACGACCGCGGTCGGCCATGGAGCAGGCGCGTTCTCTCCACCTCTGAGGGGTGGGCTTTCGCGCGGGACTGCTGTGCGCGGCCCGCTCGGGCCTGCCATCATGGGGCGCTCGCTCTGGACGAGCGTCGCTCGATGGGTGAGGCTGCAGTTGACAGGGCGCAAGCCTTTCGCTCTGCCACGCTCGGCGGAAGCAACAGCAGTCAAACACGGTCGTTCCTTGTCACAGAAAACCAGTCCGACGACCGTCAGAGCGCGGAGATGCCGGGCTGGGCTACCGGACGTTGATATCGGCGGAGTCGTCGACGCGCTCGAGTGTTACCTCGAGAATGCCGTTGTTGAACGACGCCGTGGCGGTGTGTTCGTCGACGCGGGCAGGGAGATCGAGTCGCTCTTCGTACGAGCGGTGGTCAGAGCGGGCGGTCACTGTGAGCGTGCGACCGTCACACTTGATGTCGATGTCGTCCTGTTCGATGCCGGGCAGGTCGCCGATGACCCGGAGGTGGTCCGGCTCCTCGTGGACAGTGAAGTGGGCGTCTTCGCCAAAGCCGGCGTCGGCGCTGATGTTCACGTCACCGCCCGTCATCTCCTCCATCATCCGTTCAATCTCGCGGAAGATATCGTCGAAGGGGTCGTCGCGGTCGTCCCTACGCATACGACAGGATACGGCGGTTCGACCGAAAAGCCTTCTGACCCCGTCTATTTGCCGACGGCTGACGGAGCCAGCGCCCGCTCGTTTTGTTCGTGTCAGTCGTGGGTTCGCTGGAAGCCGACGCCGAGCGCCTCGTCGGTTCGGGCCATCGACTCGGCGCGGTCGGCGGTCCCGAGCACGGCGCGGATCGCGTCCACGTTCTCCGGTACCACGTCCGATTCCTGGTGGATGGCCTGGAACAGATAGAGATCGTCGTCCTCGATGGAGATGGATTCCCTCCAGATGCAGTTCTCCCAGATATCCGCCCGTGGCCGGCCGCGATCCATCGCGAACTCCTTGAGCTTGCCCGCGCCGTCGATATCGTACTCCGGGGGGATGAGGAACAGCCGGTCTTCATCGGCCAGTCGGTCCCGGACCGCGTCGGCGTCGGGGGTCTCCTGCAGTTGGATGTTCACCGAGTGGGTGTGCATCAGCGTCGCGGGCACCTTCAGTCCGAGCGTGTCGATGTTCACATCGGGGAAGATGGTGTTCACGTCCGGGCCATGATGGGAGGGGAGCGTCACCGGGTCCGGGAGGATGTCGTCGATAGGGCCACGCCCGGTCTGGCCGGGGTCACCGCCCCGCCGGACGAGCGTGACACGGGCCTTCTTGACGCCGTATGCCTCCTGGAGCGGCGCGAGCAGCCGCGACAGGCCGGTCGTGTTACACGAGACGACCCGGACGTGATCGGCAGCCTCTGCCTCGGCGTAATTCGCCCGCGCGTTGAAGCTGGCGTCGACGAGGTCTGCGGCCTCGCCACCCTGGTACAGCGCGGGCGTGTCGTGGGCATCGTACATCGACTTGTTCTCCGCGCCAATCCCCGAGGGTGTCGCGTCGACGACGATGTCCGCCTGTTCGACGAGCGTCTCGACCGGTCCGGCAACGTCGATGCCCGCCTCGTCGAACAGGGGACGCCGGTCAGCGACGGCGGCGTAGAGTGGGTACCCTCGTTCGACTGCTGTCTCTGCCTCGTGGTTCGGACTCGTCTTGGCGACGCCGACCAGCTCCATGTCGGGTTGTGCGGTCACCGCATCCGCGACTCGCTTGCCGATGGTGCCGTAGCCGTTGACCGCGACCTGAATCATACCGGCACTCGCGGTGGCCCCGGCAAAACCGTTTCGAGGCCGCTCTGTGGGGGTTTACTCGCGTGTGAGTCCCAGCCGCGACGACAAGACCTAATCCGGTGCCGACCGACCGTCGAGTATGTCAACTCTCGCCGCGCCTGCCCGGACCGCCATCGAGCAGTGTCTGGCGCTTACGTCCGACGAGTCGTGTGTCGTCGTCACCGACGACGCCCGCGAGCCGATTGGTCGCGCGCTGTACACGGCCGCGAGCGACGTGACCGACGATGCGACGCTGCTCCAGATGCCGCCACGCGAGCAGCACGCCGAGGAGCCGCCCGCGCATGTCGCCGCGGCGATGCGCGCGGCCGACACCTTCCTCGCGCCGACGACGAAATCGCTCTCGCACACGCGTGCCCGGTCGGCCGCCTGCGAGGCGGGTGCCCGCGGCGCGACGCTGCCGGGCATCACCGAGGCGGTGTTTCAGGCCGGCCTCGATGCCGACTACGAGGCCATCGCCGCCGAGTGCACGCGCATGCTCGAGCAGGTGGGCGATGCCGACGAGATCCGTGTGACCAGCCCGCAGGGGACCGACATCACATTCGGGCTCGCGGACCGCGCGTGGCACGAGGATACCGGCATCATCCACGACGCCGGCGACTTCTCGAACCTTCCGGCGGGCGAGGTGTTCATCTCGCCGGCAACCGCCGACGGCCAGTTCGTCGTCGACGGGACGATGAGTCCCCACGGCCGGCTCGACCACGAGATAACGATGACCGTCGAGGAGGGCTTTGTCACCGAGATCTCCGACCCGGAGGTGGCCGCCGAGTTCGAGACCGCCGCCGAGGAGGCCGGTCAGGCCGCCTACAATCTCGCGGAGCTGGGCATCGGGACGAACATCGCCGTCACAGAGCTGGCCGGGTCGGTGCTGCTCGACGAGAAGGCCGGCGGGACGGTCCACATCGCAATCGGTGACGATGCCTCGATTGGCGGTGACACGGATGCACCCATCCACTCGGACGGCGTGCTCACCGACCCGACCGTGTACGCCGACGGTGTCGAGGTGCCGCTCCCGACCGTCGAATCGTAGCGACGGCCCGCGTGCGGTGACTTCGACGCGCCCTGACGTCTCGAGAAAACACTTACCCGGACGCCCACACCCACCGATATGTCCGAGCCCTCCAGACGCGGGCTGCTCGCGTCGCTCGGCGCGTTGGCCCTCGGTGGCTGTGTCGCCGACCGGCCGGAGACGACAGCGACCCAATCGAGTCCACCCTCGACCGAGTCGAGCACGCCGACGTCCACCGCGACACCAGTGGCGCCAGCCGAGTTCGGGACGACGTGGCCGGCGCCCGCACACGACGCCGGGCTGAGCAACGGCACGACCGCGGCCGGTCCGACCGACCCTGTGGCGGAGTTGTGGACCGTCTCGCTGCCGGCACCGACCGCGCCGGTGTTCGCCGACGCGACCGTCTACGCCAGTGCCGACGGCGCTGTTCACGCGCTGGATGCCCGCACCGGTGATCGCCGGTGGCAGACGCCCGTCGGAGCCGGTGCTGGTTCCCCCTGGTGTCGCACAGACCAGGTCGTCGTCCCGGTCGACGGGGCGGTGGTGGCACTCGACACGGCCGGCACCGAGCAATGGCGTGTCGAGACGCCTGACCGGGCGGCTCTGCTCGTCACGACGGCGGGTATCTACTGGCTGGCCGACGGCGACCCACCGACGGTGGTCGCTCTCTCGCCTGACGGACGCGAGCAGTGGCGGACCGATCTCGGGGAGCCGTGGCGGCCGCCGTTGTTCGCCGGTAGCGGTCGTGTGTTCGTGTCGAGTGGCACTCACGACAGCCGGTTCTGGCAGCTCGACGCCGCGACCGGCGAGCGCCTCGGCGAGCCGCCGCGGAGCGGCGCGGACTTCCCTGCCGAGCAGTTCGCCCGCGACGGGACGGTGTACGCCGCCGACGCCTTCTTCGGGAACGTCCGCGCGACGCCCGTGGACGACGGCGACGGCTGGTCACAGGCCACCGCGCCGGGCGGCGAGGCTGGCGGCGGCCTGCTCGCCGGCGACGGTAGCCGGGTCTACTACACCGCCAACGCCGACGACGAGCCGAGCGTGTTCGCCCTCGGAGCCGACGGGACAGTCGGGTGGACGGCCGCATTCGACGCGATAGTGACTGGTCGGCCCGTCGCTGCCCGCGAGACGGTGCTCGTCCCGACCGACGCGGGACTCCGGGCGCTCGACCGGGCGGACGGGACGCCGCTGTGGACACATGCCGGTGTTGGCGAGCGCGTGGCCGTCGTGGACGATATCGTCTACGCCGCCGGAGACGGGTCGGTGACCGCATACCGGCCGCCCTGACACGGAGCGAGTGGCAGCGCCCCTGAATGGGGCGGAGGGCGACGGCCGCCGGTCCACGCGCTTTAGTGCGCGCGCACGGAAGAACGGGTAATGAGCAACGCTCGCGTCGCGCTGGCGTGTCCGTCGTGTTCGCCGGACGCGCCCACCGCCCACGAGGTACTGAAAGACGGTGACCCCGCCACGGTCCGCTGTGGCGAGTGTGGCCACACGCACAAGGAGTCGTTACCGGTCGAGGAGACGGTCGACCGCCGGGTCGTCGTCTCGCAAGATGGCGAGTCGTTCACCGCCCGTCACGAGGCGGCCCCTGACGAGCCGTTGGCTGTCGGCGACGAGTTTCTGCTGGATGCGCCGGAGGCGCTGTTACAGGTGCGGGTCACCTCGATCGAGACGGCCGACGGCCGCCCGGAGTCGGCAACGTTCGACGAGACAGAGACGGTGTGGACCCGTGCGGTCGGCAACGTCGCTGTCGACGTGACGCTCCACCCGCAGGACGGCACCCGCGAGGAGACTCGCTCGGTGACGCTGCGGGTCCCCGGTGACGAGCAATTCACCGTCGACGAGACGGTAACGTACGGCGACGAGGAGTTCACCGTCGAGGGGCTGGTCGTCCGCGACGACGCCGCCGGATACGAGCGACAGCAGTTCGACTACACTGGCGATGCGGCGCTCGCGAAGGACCTCAAGCGGGTGTACGCCCGTGACGAGCGCACGACCGCGTGGTCGGCCTGGTAGTCGCTTGACGTATGACCGACGACCGGGCCAGCGAGCGCGACCGGCTTGTCGACCGGCTCCGGCGTCGCACCGACGCCAGCGAGCGCGTGCTCTCGGCCGTGCGGTCGGTGCCGCGCCACGCCTTCGTCCCCGATGAGCGGGCGGCGGATGCCTACGCTGACCGGCCGCTCCCGATCGGCGAGGGCCAGACCATCTCCGCGCCGCACATGGTCGCGGTGATGTGTGACCTGCTCGAACTCTCACCATCGGACCGCGTGCTCGAGATCGGGACGGGGTGTGGCTACCACGCTGCCGTCACCGCCGAACTCTGCGAGACGGTCTCCTCCGTCGAGTACCACGAGCGGCTGGCCCGTCAGGCCCGCGAGCGGCTGGCGACGCTTGGCTACGAGACCGTCCGGGTGCGGGTCGGCGACGGCCGCGAGGGGTGGCCCGAGCACGCCCCCTACGACGCCTGCTATCTCACCTGTGCCGCCCGTGAGGTGCCCGACCCGCTCGTCGAGCAGGTGCGACCGGGGGGTGTCTTAGTGGCGCCCGTCGGCGACCGAGTCCAGCGACTCGTCCGGCTTACAGTCGGCTCGGACGGCATCCGCGAGCGGACTGACCATGGCGGCGTCCGGTTCGTCCCACTGCTGGGCGACCATTGACATCCTTCTACCCCTGAAGGGATAGGCGTCCGCTCGCTCCGTGTCAGTCGAACAGCCCCTCGACGTCCGCCTCGCGGGCCTGCCGACGCTGGACGTGCTGGGCCAGCCGTTCGAGAATGATCGCGCGGTGTTCGCCCGCGAGAAAGTCCAACACGAGCGTGACGAACGGGCTGCCCACCTCTGCTGCTGCAAGGTCCGCAAGCGCGTATTCGGCAGCCGTCGCGAGCAACTCGGCGTCGTGGCCGGTCGCGTCGGCGACGAGCGGCGCCGCGACGGCCGCTGCGGGGTACTCGAGCGTTGCGAGTGCCGGCTGGGTCCCGTCCCGCACCAGCGGTGGCGGCTGCTCGCCGGCGACGGTGTCGTACTCGCCGCGGCAGGCCCGCAGCCACGCTCGTACCGGTTCGAGGGCAAGCCCACGGGGGTCGACGTCATCGAGATACGCGAGGGCGCTCTCGGCGAGCCCCTGTGCCCCCTCGCGGTTGTCTGTCTCGACGTGGTGGACGGCCGCGGCGTACTGGATGAGGCCTTGCAGGAAGTCGCGCCGCTCGCCGGTCGCCTCGCGGTAGGGTGGCTCCCAGGCGTCGTGTGCCGCGTGGTAGTGGCCGGCGTTGAAGACGGCCATCCCGGCGGTGAGCCGCGCCTCAAGCGGCACGTCCATATCGGAGAGAACGGCCGGAGGCGCAAAACGAGCCCGGTCGTTGCCCTCCGCCCACCGCTGCAGCAGTGAACCTCCGCGCGCTCTGTTTGACATCCTCCCACGCCTGACGGGGTGGGCTTCCGCTTGCTACGTGTCAGTCTCGGATGACGACCAGATAGTAGACGAGGAAGGCAAGCAGGAAGCCGACCAGTGAGAGGAAAAAGGAGGCAGCGGCCATCACACCGCCCCACAGCGGCCCGTTCGCGCCGCGGCTCTCGGCGTTCCGGTAGGTGAAATACCCGACAACGACGGCGACGAGCAGGTTGAGCAGGACGAACTCGACGCCGAGGTCTGGCCCGGGAAGCTGAAGCAGCATACCGGGGATTCGAGGCCAGGTGTCTTGATGGTGCCGACGCTCGCCGATAGCCCTCAGAGAACGTCCGGTCAGCGATTTGAACGCTGGTCCCTGGCTCCGCAAGCCAAGAGGATAGTCCACTACCCTAACCGGACT
>NZ_JBDGTV010000019.1:0-49175 GCF_042216475.1 Halosegnis sp. | reverse complement strand
ACCGAGAAGGACAACGCGGCCCGCCGCATCGCGGACATCCTCTCGGAGGGCGGCGCGGGTGTCGACCGCCGCAACGGCGTCAACGTCTATCGGTGGGGCGACACCCGGTGTATCGGACTGTCGGGCCATGTTGTCGGAGTCGACTTTCCGCCGGAGTACAACGACTGGCGCGACGTCCAGCCCGTCGAACTGACTGACGCCGAGGTGGTTAAACAGCCCACCAAGAAGAACATCGTCGCGACGCTGCAAGCGCTCGCCCGTGAGGCCAACCGCGCAGTCATCGCCACCGACTACGACCGTGAGGGCGAACTCATCGGCAAAGAGGCGTACGAACTCATCGACGAGGTAGCCGATATCCCCGTTGACCGGGTGCGATTCTCCTCTATCACGGACCGCGAGGTGCGCGAGGCGTTTGCCGACCCGGACGAACTTGACTTCGAACTCGCAGCCGCCGGTGAGGCGCGTCAAATAATCGATTTGATGTGGGGGGCTGCGCTGACGCGGTTCCTCTCGCTGTCAGCCGGCCAGCTGGGGGACGATTTTATCTCCGTCGGCCGGGTGCAGTCGCCGACGCTGAAGCTCATTGTCGACCGTGAGCGGGAAATTCAGGCGTTCGAGCCCGACAACTACTGGGAGCTATTCGCCGACTTGCGCCACGATGGCGAGACGTTCGAGGCACAGTATTTCACCGACGACGACGGCAGCGAGCAGGAGCGCCTCTGGGACGAGACGGCCGCCACCCAGGCCCACGAGCGGCTCGCGGGGGCAGCGACGGCAACCGTCGAGTCCGTCCGCCGGCGCACTCGGACGGACGAACCGCCGGCGCCGTTCAATACGACGCAGTTTATCCGCGCGGCCGGCTCGCTGGGCCACTCTGCACAGCGGGCGATGTCTATCGCCGAGGAACTGTACACCGCTGGCTGGATAACATACCCACGGACAGACAACACCGTCTATCCAGAGGATCTCGACCCCGAGGCGCTGTTAGCGACGTTCGCCGACACCGGGGCATTTGGCGAAGACGCCGCAAGCCTGCTCGAGGGAGACGTGGAGCCGACGGCGGGCGACGAGGAGACGACCGACCACCCGCCAATCCATCCCACTGGCGAGATACCCGGCCGACAAGAGTTGGGCGAGGACGAGTGGGAGGTGTACGAACTCGTCGTGCGCCGGTTCCTCGCTACCTGCGCAGACCCGGCGACGTGGGCACACCTCCGGGTCGTCGCCGACGCCGATGGCGCCGCGCTGAAGGCGAATGGCAAGCGGCTCGTCGAACCGGGCTACCATGCCGTCTACCCGTACTCATCGGCCTCTGAGAGCCACGTCCCCGCGGTTGAGGAAGGTGACGAGTTGGCAGTGAGCGAGGTCCGGCTCGAGGCAAAACAGACCCAACCACCCCGGCGGCGAGGCCAGTCCCGGCTCATCGAGCAGATGGAGTCGATGGGCATAGGGACGAAGGCGACCCGCCACGAGACGCTCCAGAAGCTGTACGACCGCGGCTATATCGAGGGAGACCCGCCCCGACCGACAGGGCTGGCGATGGCCGTTGTTGAGGCCGCAGAGCAGTTCGCCGACCACGTCACCGATGAGGCGATGACCGCACAGCTCGAGCGAGATATGGACGCCATTGCTGCCGGCGAGAAGCACCTCGAGGAGGTGACCGACGAATCTCGCGAGATGCTCCGGCGCGTCTTCGACGAACTCCACGACCACCGCGAGGAGGTGGGAGAGTTCCTCCGTGAGTCACTAAAGGCCGACAAGACGCTTGGCCCCTGTCCAGAGTGTGGCGAGAATCTGCTCGTTCGCCGGTCGCGCCAGGGGTCGTACTTCGTCGGCTGTGACGGCTACCCGGACTGCGAGTACACGCTCCCGCTTCCGAGCCAAGGGGAGCCGACGGTCACCGACGACGTCTGCGAAGAGCACGGACTCGGCCACGTGAAGATGCTCGCTGGCCGGTCAACGTTCGTCCACGGGTGTCCGCGCTGTCGGGCCGCGGAGGCCGACGAGACGGACGACGAGATTATCGGCGCGTGCCCAGACTGTGGGGCCGATCAGGGCGGCGAACTCGCAGTCAAGCAGCTCCGGTCCGGCTCGCGGCTCGTCGGCTGCACGCGCTACCCGGACTGTGAGTACTCGCTGCCGCTCCCTCGGCGGGGCGACATCGAGGTGACCGACGACTACTGCGACGAGCACGACCTGCCGGCGCTCCGGGTCCAGGAGGACGGCGACGAACCGTGGGAGCTGGGTTGTCCCATCTGCAACTACACGGAGTACCAGCAGCGACAGGCCGCGAGCGAGGTAGAGGACCTCGACGGTGTGGGCGCCAAGACGGCCGAGAAGCTGGCGCGGGCTGGCATTGAGAGCCTCGAGGACCTGACGGACGCGGACGCCGAGGCTGTCGCCGGCGAACTGCAGGGCGTCTCGGCCGACCGGCTACGCGACTGGCAGGCACAGGTCGGCTGACGCTCCCCGGAACAAGCGTTAACCCGTCGGGCGTCGGGCGAGGGGTATGGACTTCGGACTCGACGATAAGACGGCACTCGTGACGGGCGGGGCCGGTCGCATTGGGAGCGAGGATTGTCGTGTGCTCGCGGCGGAGGGCGCCGAGGTGGTCGTCCTCGACGTGGACGGCGAGGCCGCAGAATCGGTCGCAGCCGACATCGAGGCGGACGGTGGCGACGCCGTCGCAGTTGAGTGTGATCTCACCGACCGCGAGGCCGTCGAGGAGACAGTGGCGGACCTGCGGGCGACAACCGGCGGCATCGACGTACTCGTCAACAACGCGGCGTTCGTGGACGCGACCGACCAGTTGGGCGAGTTCGACGACGACCTGTGGGATCGCGACGTCGCAGTGAACCTCACCGGCGCGTACAACGTCACCAAGTCGGTGTTCCCGGGAATGTGCGAGCGCGGCTGGGGCCGGGTCGTCAACATGTCGAGTATGGCCGGTCTCCAAGGCGGCTTCGGGCAAGCCTCCTACGCCGCAACGAAGGCAGCGCTCATCGAATTCGGCAAGACACTCGCCCTAGAGGGGGCCCAGCATGGCGTCACCGCGAACGTCGTCGTCCCCAACATCGTCGTTGGCGAGCTGGCGGACCTCTCGCCAGCGGAACTCAAGGAGGTTAACCCCATGTACGAGCGTATTCGGCAGGCGACACCAATGAAGCAGCTCGGCCGTGAGGAGGACGTCGCCTTCCTCGTTGCCTACCTCGCAAGCGAGCAAGCACGGTACGTCACCGGCCAAGCAGTGGGTGTTACCGGCGGCGTCGACCTATTCTCCTTCTGAGTAGATACCGGGTTTTATCCCCGACTGTGCCGTGCTACCGCTGCCCATGATGGCCGCGGAACTCACCCTTGACCGGCTGCTCGACCGCGCGGCGACGCTGTACCCCGACCGAGAGATTGTCACCGCCCGTCCAGACGGGAGCCGCCACCGCTACACTTACGCGGACGCGGCCGACCGGGTCGGGAGACTAGCGAACGCGCTCGATACGCTCGGGCTTGAGCAGGGGGATCGGGTCGCGACGGTTGCGCTCAACCACCATCGCCACCTCGAATTGTATTTCGCGCCTGCCTGCTCAGGCCGCAGTATCCACATGTGCAACATGCGTCTCCCCGAGGACCACTTCACATACATCATCAATGACGCCGAGGACCGCGTACTCTTCGTCAACCCAGCCTTCCTCGAGTTGGTCGAGCAGGTCGCCGACGACCTCGAGACCGTCGAGCAGTACGTCGTCCTTGCCGATGAGGTGCCGGAGACGAGCCTCGGACCCGTCATCGACTACGAGTCGCTGCTGGCCGGCCACGCGACCGAGTACGACGCCGCACTCAACGAGGAGATGGAGTGTGGGATGTGTTACCTCGGGGACGACAGGGAAGCCAAAGGGCGTGGAGTACACCCACCGCGGGGTCTACCTCCACAGCCTGATGAGCGGTCACGCCGACGCCAACGGGGTGAGCGAGCGGGACACTATCCTCCCCGTCGTGCCGATGTTCCACGCTAACGGCTGGGGGCTCCCGTACGCGGCGACGATGGTCGGGGCCAAGCAGGTGTTGCCGGGCCCCAACACCGATCCCAGGCCGGTTGCGGAGCTCATCGCCGAGGAAGGGGTGACGATGTCCGCAGCGGTTCCGACTGTCTGGCTGGAGATGGCCGAGTACCTCGACGAAAATCCCGGTGTCGACGTGTCGAACATCGACCGACTGGTGGTCGGCGGCTCCGCGCCTCCGGAGTCGCTCATTCGACGGTATGACGAGGAGTACGACGCCCCGATCATCCAGGGGTGGGGGATGACAGAGACAAGCCCGCTTGGGACCCTCTCAACACTCCGGCGAGAACTCGCGGACGCACCTCCCGAGATCCAGTATGAGAAGCGAGCGAAGGCGGGGATTCCGGTACCGGGCATCTCGGTGCGGATTCGCGACGAGTCAGGCGAGCCGGTGGCCCGGGACGGGGAGTCGATGGGCGAACTCCAGGTGCGGGGGCCCTGGGTTGTCGACGAGTACCACGGCCGGCCCGAGGCGACCGAGGCGTCGTTCACAACAGACGGCTGGCTCAAGACGGGCGACATCGCTACTTGGGACGCGGACGGCTACGTCGACATCGTCGACCGCATCAAGGACGTGATTAAGTCCGGCGGCGAGTGGATCTCCTCCGTCGAGTTGGAGAACGCGCTGATGGCCCACCCGGACGTCGCCGAGGCCGCGGTCGTCGCGGCAGCTCACGAGACGTGGCGGGAGCGGCCCGTCGCGGTGGTGGTCCCATCCAGCGACAGCGTCGACCCCGATACACTCGAGCAACATCTCGGTGAGTCGTTCCCGTCGTGGTGGCCCCCCGATGAATACGTCGTCCGCGAGGAAATCCCTCGCACGAGCACCGGTAAGTTCGACAAACGGTCACTCCGCGAGCGGCTTGACGACCGCGCGTTGCCGCGGGCGCCAGGTGATGACCGATGACTGACCCGGCCAGCGACGAGGAGACCCGGCTCGTAGTCGAGAGCTTCAAGGAGTTCATCGACCGCGAGGTCGTCCCAATCGCGGAGCGGCTGGATGACCGGTTCACGAACCCGCGGAAGGGCCGCGAGCCAGACGGCCGGCCGTCGCCGGCCGTAGTCGAGGCCGTCGAAGAGGTGCGCCGCACCGCCGCGGAGGCGGGCTTCTACGCGATGAACCTGCCCGAGTCAGCGGGTGGGGGCGGCGTTGCGACGCCGACGTGGTACGCGGCAAAGCGAGCGGCCGCGGCCCACGAGTGTCCGCTGGCGGAACGTGCACTCGCCGGCCCGGAGGGGCCAAAGCCGCTGCTGCTGGACGCCGATGAGCGCCAGCACGAGGAGTACGTGCGGCCGGTCGTAGAGGGGCGCAAGTCGACGGCGTTCGCACAGACGGAGCCGGGGGCCGGCTCGGACTCGCCGGCGATGCAGACGACCGCAGAACGCGAGGGGGACGGCTGGCGCATCGACGGCCGCAAGCAGTGGATTACCAATGCTCCATTTGCGGATTTCGTGCAGGTGTTTGCTCGCACCAGCCCGGCGGAAGAGGGCCGCTACGACGGCATCACCTGCTTCATAATCGAGCGGGACGAGTACGAACTGACCGGCATCAACAGCGCGATCGGCGTCGGCGGCTGGCAGGGGGAACTCGCCTTCGACGGTGTCTGGGTTCCCGACGACCGGGTGCTCGGCGAGGTTGGCGGTGCGTTCCGCTCGGCTATGTCGTTTCTCTCTCTCGGTCGGTTAGAGCTGGGCGCAGAGGCCGTGGGCACGGCTGACCGGCTACTGGAAGCGGGGTTCGACCGTGCCCGCGAGCGCAAGGCGTTCGGCCGGCCCATCGGGGAGTTCCAGCAGGTGTCGGCGTCGCTCGCACGCGGCCGAGCGCGCGCCTACGCTGCCGATGCCGCGGGTCGCCGCTGTGCCCGAAAGCTGGAGGCCGGCGAGCGGGCTGTTGAAGACACGTCCATCTTCAAGTGGTTCGCCACGAACGCGCTGTGGGAAATCGCCGACGACGTGCTGCAGGTTCACGGCGCGACCGGCTTGGTTGAGGGCGGCGAGTTCGCTAACGCACTCGCCCGGGCGCGGGTGTTGCGGGTCGTGGAAGGAACCGACGAGATACAGCTCAACACCGTCGCGCGGGAAAAGGCTTTTAGGGCCGCTCGGTGGAGAGCACGTTCACACAGGAGACGCTGCCGGTCGCGTTGCGGCCGATGCCAATGTTGTGCTGGAGGCCGTACTCTGGGTCGTTCTTTGCCTGCACGGCCCCGGCCTCTCCTCGGAGCTGCTCGTATATCTCGTTCACCTGCGCGACGCCCGTCGCGCCGATGGGATGGCCCTTCGCGAGCAGGCCACCAGAGGGGTTGACCGGCGTCTCGCCGTCAAGCAGCGGCTCGCCTGATTCGATGAACGCGCCGCCTTCGCCCTTCTCGCAGAAACCGAGGTCCTCGTAGGTGACCAGCTCCGTGATCGTGAAGCAGTCGTGGACCTCGGCAACGTCGACGTCCACAGGGCGGATACCCGCCTGCTCGTAGGCCTGCCCGGCGGCCTGCTCGGTTGCGGGGAAGCCGACGAGCGAGGCGTCCTTCCCGCGCTCGAAGGAGTCGACGGAGAGGCCGCTCCCTGCCACCCACACCGGGTCGTCCGTGTAGCGGTCGACGACGTCCGCGCTCGCGACAAGCGTGGCGGCCGCTCCGTCGGTGACCGGACAGCAGTCGTAGAGGTTGAGCGGGTACGTCACCTGCGGACTCTCCACGACATCGTCCACGTCACACGTGAACCGGTAGTGGGCATGAGGGTACTTCGCGCCGTTCTCGTGGTTTTTTACCGACACCTGCGCAATCTGCTCGCGAGTCGTGCCGTACTCCGCCATGTGGCGGGTGGCACGAAGGCCGAAGAAGGCGGGCATCGTCACGCCACGACCACGCCACACCTGCTCCAACGCTGCCCCTTCGATAAGACCGGCCGCAGAGTCGCGCATCTTCTCCGCGCCAGCGACCAACGCTACGTCCGCTGATCCGGCCCGGACCGCCTCAACGGCCGACCGGAACGCCGAACTCCCCGTCGCGCAGGCGTTTTCGACGCGGGTGACGGGCACCTCGAACTGTCCGGTCGGGTGGCTCAGCCCCAGCCCCGAAGAGGCGTTGTCCGCAATGTCGATAGTGCCGAACCACGCCGCATCAATGTCCGCTGGTGACATCCCCCGATCAACATCGTCGAGACAGTTGAGATAGGCCCGCTCAAGCATGTCGTCCAACGACTGGTCGAACAGTTCGCCGAAGTCTATCATCCCCGCGCCCACAACAGCAACGTCTCTCATTCTGTCTCACCCCGCGGGAGCCGGAACTTGAACGAGTGGACGGGCAACCCCTCCACGTCGAAGATGCGCCGGAACACCGCCTCCGCCTCCGTTCCCACCTCGATGTCGGCGGGGTCTGTCTCGGTGAACAGCCCGTAGACGCGGGCGGGCTCTCCGCCTGAGATTTGTGGGACATCCATTATCGCGAGCGGGAGTGGCGTCTCAAACCCCTCGGGGAGCCGCTGCTGGACAACGTATGACTGGACGGTGCCCTGCTGTTCGAGGCGGGTGTCGCGCCACTCGCCGCGCTCGCCACACCGCTTGCAGACCTCACGAGCCTCCGGGAAGCTCACCCAGCCACAGGCCTCGCAGGCCTGGGCTGCCAGCCGCTCGTTGGCCGCGCGGTCTCGAGTGAACGGCGGCTCGAACATCAGGCGACACCCCCCTCACGGAACCGCCGGTGTTTCCCGTACGGAACGTGCTCACTGTGCTCGAGCAGCGTCTCGGTCGTGGTCGGCGGCGTCGAGTCGCTCGTGCGGTCGAGACAGACGGCGTCACAGCCGCCCGGCCCGTGGCCGACGAGCAGGAGGCGGTCGCCCGCGACCGCGGCGTCAAGCGACGCCGCGAGCTCGAGGAGGACGCCGCCGGCTGCCGCATACCCTACGGCGTCAAACGTTGAGTCGCGGTCGGCTGCCAGTCCAAGCGCGTCGACCGCCTTCCCACCCCAGTCAGCGTGGGAGGGGAACGCCGCGCGGTCGAACCCTTCGGCGTCGAGCCGCTCGACCGCCCCGGCGACGGCCGCGAGATACTGCTCTCGGTTGAACCGGCCATCACCCTCTCGGACGGCGCCCGCGGCGGGGCTAAACCGGCCGACGAACCCCGTAGTCGCGGGGGCAGCTGCGACGAAATCGGCGATTGACCAATCCGGAGCGAGGACGACCGCGCCAGCGCCGGCACCGGCTGTTCGCTCGGCGCTGGAGCCCGGCTCCGCCGTCAACGCGTCGCTCGCGACCACCAGCGCCGGCCGCCCGTCAACCGCGACCGCGTCACGACCTGCCAGTAGCGCGTTCGTTGCCGCACGGGCGCTCGCTTGGAAGTCACCAACGCGGGCGTCGGTAGACGCACCCATCGCGTGGGCGACGTGGGCTGCGACCCCACGCTCGTCAAAACGGTCGCTCGTCGTCGCCGCGTAGACGACGCCGAGTTCGTCGGCCGAGACCCCGCCGTGTTCCAAGGCCGTCGAGGCCGCCTCCACGGCCATCGTCGTCACGTCCTCGTCGTGGGCTGGCACGGCCGTCTCGCCGCCGCGGGCGTGGTCACCATACTGTTCGGCGATACGTGACCGCTCGATGCGGTAGCGGGGGACGTACGAGCCGTACCCTGTTATCCCCGTCATGGACGCTCCCGCACGGCGAACGGTAATAATACCTGTCGTGGTCGTGGCTGATGGAGCAGAACGGAATTAGGTGGCTGGGGAGGCGTAGTCCCGCGCGGCCGGCCGAAGAGCCGTTCGCGGCGGGAGTGGGCCAAATCGGATTTGAACCGATGACCTCCCGGTTATCAGCCGAGCGCTCATACCTGGCTGAGCTATTGGCCCAGGTAGGCGCATTTTGACGTACCGCGGTGTGTCGTTTAACCGTTTCGTTCGCCCGTCAGGAGTCTCCGGGCCGCGACCGGTCGTCCCCTTCGTCGTCGACGCGATATTCGTCCTCACCGATATCGACCGTAGTCCCTTCGCCCGCGCTGTCGGCCTCGGCTGTCGGGCCACCGTCGTTCGGGAAGCCGCCGACGTAGATGTTGCCAGAACCGAAGCCACCGGTCTTGGCATCAACGTACGGTCTGATGACGTACCGCTTCACCAGCGCGCGAACCGGGTAGCGGGTCGGGGGCAACGCGAGCAGTAGCGCGGCCGCGTCCGTTACCAATCCGGGCGTGAGAAACAACGCGCCCGCCACGAGCAGGAGGCCGCCGTCCACGAGATCGTCGGTAGGAACCTCGCCGCTGGCGGCCTTCTGTTGTATTTTCCGAAGTGTGCGGCGCCCCTCTGCGCGCACGAGCAGGAGCCCCACCAGCGCCGTCAGGACGACGAGCGCAATGATAAGCGTCAACGGGAACGTCGTCGCTAACACGGCGAGCAGCATGGCGTCCAACAGTGGGACGAGCAGCAACACGCCGATGACCCGCAAGTCCATACGGACGGTTCTGGGCGTGGCCAAATAACCCTTTTCGAGCCGACTCAGTCCTCGACGGTAACCGCCTCGATGACGGCCTCCTCACGGGGTTGGTCTTGGCGGTCGGTCGGCAGCGAGCCGATGGTCTCGACGACGTCTATCCCGTCGATTACCTGCCCGAAAACGGCATGCTTGCCGTCAAGATGCGGTTGCGCGTCCAGCGTGATGAAGAACTGCGAGCCGTTCGTATCAGGGCCAGAGTTAGCCATGCTCAGAATCCCGGGGCCGTCGTGGCTCAGGTCCTCGTGGAATTCATCGGCGAACTCGTAGCCAGGGCCGCCGCGGCCGGTGCCAGTTGGGTCTCCGCCCTGAATCATGAACCCGCCAATGACGCGGTGGAACGGAACGCCCGCGTATAGCGAGTCGCCCCGCACCTCGCCGCTTTCCGGGTCCTCCCACGTCTTCGTGTCAGGGGCCGGCTCAGCGTCGGCGGCCGGTGCCGACGCCGCGAGGTTACGGAAGTTCTCGACGGTGCGGGGAGCCCGGTCGGCAAACAGTTCGACCACGACATCGCCGTGGTTAGTGTGGATAGTCGCGGTTGGATTGTCGGGGTTTGAGCGCTCACGGTTGTCCATACGGGAAGGTTGGTCGACCGGCGGAAAAGCGTGCTGTTCACGCCGCGAAGGCGAGGCCGACGAGGAGCCCAGCGGCCGCCAGTGGCGGAATGGTGAGATTGTCATCGACGACAAAGCCGCCTACGCGCGGTTTCACGCCGTCAGCGATTGTGGCGCCGAGTGCACCCGCTGCGGCCGCGATAGGTGGGACAAACGGCGCCGCGAGCGCGGTACAGGCGAGGAACATCCCCACGAGCACGCGCGGCCGCTTGACTGTCCGGAGCTCTCCCGAGGAGAGCAGCCCGGAGACGGGATCACCCAGCGCGAGCATCAGGATAGTGGCTGTACCGACGGCCGGGCCGACGAGCCAGAGCACGACCCCACCTGATACCATGTATAGTGCGTAACCAGCGACGCTGTTCTGCTCGTACTCGCGGGTGAGTCGGTCGTACAGCGCGAGGTCGAGGCCGGCGTACAGTCGAAGGAACTCGAGTGCGAGCGCAATCACGCCCACGGTGGTCCACGTCCACCTGACCTGTGGCCAAGTGAGGATGCCAGCGGCATGGGACAGCGGCGCGAGCGCGCCAGAGGCATGGACCGCCCGTCGCCCGAGTTCACCCATACACCGGCTTCACCGGGCGGGGTCTTGGGCCTGCCGACACTAGTAGTCACGGAGCGCCGCCAACCGCTCGTGAGCCGCCCCCGATTCGATGGTCTCCCGGGCGGCGTCCAGTCCTGCCTCGATTGACGATGCGCCCTCCCCAGCGTAGATTCGGAGCGCGGCGTTGAGCGCGACAGCGTCCGCGAACGCATCCGTCCGCTCACCCGCGAGCACGGCCTCGGTAATCGCAGCAGAGTCCTCAGCCACGTCCTCGACGCCGAGTGTCTCCTCTTCGAAATCCATCCCGTAAGCGTCTGTCTCGACCGTGAAGTCCTCGATATCGGCGCCGGCGTCCCACTCGGCGACAGTAGTCGACCCGGGCCGAACATCATCATACCCCTCGAGTCCTTGGAACATGAGCACACGGTCGACGTCGGCCGTCTCGGCCTGCTGGAATGTCTCGATGATACGAACGGCATATGGAAGATGATAGAAGGAACCAAGATGTGTCGACGCGCCAGCAGGGTTCGCGAGCGTCTCGACCGTGTTGACGAACGTACGTACGCCCATCATCTCGCGACGGTTCGCAAGCGCGTCGACGGTGGGCGCGAAGTTAGGTTGATAGTAGAAACCAAAGCCCACCTCGTCGGTCATCGCGGCTGACTCCGCGGGTGCGAGGTCCGTCCGCACGCCGAGCGCGTCAAGGACGTGCTTGTAGGCGTCCTGTTTCTGGGTCGGAACGCGGTCGCCTGAGTGGACCACGACCGGCGTCCCTGCGGCAGCGGCGACAAGCCCCGCCGCGACCCCGAGAATGGCAGTGCGACCCTTCCCGTCGTAGTTGGCGCCGCAGTCGACTGGATCACAGTCCGGGGCGGCCTGTTCGACATCAGCGGCCATCGTGTCCACGTATGCACCCAGTTCCTCGGGCGTGTTGCGCTTCCAACGGTTGGCGAGCCAGAATGCTCCCAGCGTTGTGTCATCCGGTTCACCATCGAGGATGCGCCGGAATGCCTCGCGTGCTTGCGCGCGGGTCATATCGTCGGCCGACTTGTGCCCCGAGCCGACCACCTCCGTCATCAGCCGCACGAGGGGCCATTCGCCGTACCGTTCCGTCGTCTGTGCCATACCCAATGTGGGGGCGCGTCGGACAAAACCCCTCGGCTTCCATCGCCGGCTTTCATCCGTCAGGCCAGCATAGTCATATACATGGAGTTGGCGCCGCTGCTGGCGGACCCCGGTTACCTGCAGACGGCGTTACAGCTCTACGAGACAATCCATGGAGAGGAGCCGGCGACGGCTGAACCCCGATTCCGGCGGCATGGCCGGACAAGCGGCTATCGGGGCCGCGTCGCGCTCGTCGACGGTGAGGTCGTCGGCTTCGCCTATGGCCACGACTCTAATCCCGGCAACCCCTACCACCGCCGGCTCCAGCAGGCGCTCCCACCAGCGGCCGTTGACGAGTGGCTCGACAACGCCTACGAGGTGGTTGAGCTGGCGGTTGCGCCCGAATCACGCAGGCAGGGCATCGGGAGCAGACTTGTCGAGGCCGTCCTGGCAGGTACCGACCGAACAACGGCGGTACTCACGGCCGAGCGGAATGCCGTCGGTGCCCGCGGTTTCTACGAGGCGACCGGCTGGCAGCGGGTGTACGAGCCGTTCGTCGTCAACGGCGTCGAGATGACCGTCTTCGGGCGACGGATCGCTTGATCACCGCCCGGCTGCGGGCCGACGTTCACGTCATCGCCACTCGCCAGCGGTCGCGATGGCGCGGCCTCATCTGTGGCCGTTGGGGTGCCAGAACCGAAAGCGGGGTATACTACTCGCTCCAACAGACGGGTGATGAGCCAGCAGGCCGACTGGCAGGCGGGACTCGACGAGATTGACGCTCACCTTATCGACGAGTATCAGAGCGGCTTTCCTGTCGAGAAACGCCCGTTCCGAGCTGTCGGCGCTGATCTCGGCGTTACCGAGACAGCGGCACTCGAGCGGGTCCGCCAGCTGCGCGAGCAGGGAGTCTTCCGGCGATTTGGCGCCGTCCTTAATCCGCCGGTCATCGGCTCGTCGACGCTCGCGGCCGTCCGCGCGCCGACCGGCCGGTTCGACGAGGTAGCCGAGGTTGTGAACAGCTATCGGCAGGTGAACCACAACTACCGACGCGACCACGAGTGGAATATGTGGTTTGTCGTCACGGCCGGCGACCGAGCAACCCGCGACCGCATTCTGACTGAGATAGAGGACCGGACTGGTTGCGCCGTCCTGAACCTGCCGATGCTGACGGACTACTATATCGATCTTGAATTTCCCGTCGTCAATGACGATCGGTTCGCCCGTGAGTCTGTCTCAGAGACAGCCGTGTCGGCGACTCGGATTTCTGAGTCAGCGACTGCCGATCTCTCAGCGCTCGACTGCCGTCTGCTTGTGGAGATACAGGACGGCTTCCCGCTGACGGCGACGCCGTACACTGACATCGCTGAGGCCGTCGATGCCTCCGTCGAGGAGGTGCTGGCAGCCGTCGAGCGGTTGCTAACGGACGGGTGTATCAAGCGGGTCGGCTGCGTCGTCAATCACGTCACTGCTGGCTTTGACGCCAACTGCATGGTCGTCTGGGACATCCCCGACGAGAAACTCGATGAACGGGGGACATCAGTTGGCTCGCTGCCGTACGTCACCCTTTGTTACCACAGGCCGCGTCGCCCCGAGCACAACTGGCCATACAACCTGTTCACGATGGTTCACGGCCGCGATCCGGCGGCCGTCGACTCCGTCATCGACGAGCTTGCGAGCGACCACCTCCCGTTCGACCACGAACGGCTCTACTCAACGGAGACGCTGAAGCAGACCGGCGCGCAGTATAGACGGTTGGTCGATTAGAGTCGGGCGAGCCGTCGCTCCATCTTAGCGGCGAGCCAGTCGGCGAACTCCGACTCCTCGATATCGCCGAGCGCGAGGTAGTTCTCGAAGAACCCCACCGGTCCTGTGAGGCGAATGGCCTCGTACACCGGGCGGCGCCGCTCGTAGCCGTCTGGGAGCCCGCCAGCAACCGAGCGGTAGCCGTCGCGGTAGGCGTCAACCAGCGTCGGGTCGGCCTCTTCTCGGAGTGGCTTGAGCCACTGGTCGCGGGCGCGGTAGAGCTCGCGGGCTGGGTCGCCGGCGTGTGAGCGCTCCCAGTCAAGAAGACCGAGCCTTCTGTCGACGAAAACGGCGTTCGGACGCGCGGGGTCGCCATGACACAGGGCCGCGGGAGCTCCCGAAAGCTGGTCGCGGTTCGTGTCGATGGCCGCCAGCAAATCGTCGTAGTAGCCCGGGAACCGTGGGTCAGATGCGGCCTCGCGCATGTACCGAACGTCGTCGGCGAGCACGTTTGGCCACGGCCGCCTCTCGAAGGCGAGGCTATCGGCGCCGCCGCCAGTAAATCGGCCGTGGCCGTCGAAGCGTCGCTTGTGGAGACGGGCAAGCGACCGGCCGAGAGCGGCCACGAGCCGGTGGCGAGCTGCGTCGTCAGCCTGATTCCACCGGGTCAATGCCGAAGTGCCGTCAATCGGCGCCGTGACAAGATACGGTGGGTCACCGTCGGGCGCACTCGCGAGGATCTCTGGCGCCGGAACTGCCGTGTTGGCACGTACGTACGCGGCGACGGCACGCTCCCGGGAGAATCGCGTCCCATCGCCATCGCGGGCCACTTTCAGGTATGCTGCACCGTCGGCGAACGTCACCCGGACCGTCTCGTTCGCCTCGTTCCACGACGGGCCCGTGCCCTCGACGTCAACGACCCGACGATCGGGAAAGGCCGCCCTCAACGCCCGCTCGACATCCTGGTCCACGCCAGAACGAGTCCCCGCTCAGAGTTGAGCCTTCGGCACGACCCGCGGTTTGATAGCCCGCGGGCCCGCCCGTCGGATATGGACGCACTACTCACAGAGGAAGGCCGGAGGCTACGTGCGGAGGCTCGCGCGTTCGCCCGTGAGCGAATTCGGCCGGTTGCAGACGAGCTTGACCAAACAGCGACGTACCCACAAGACGCGCTTGAGGCCTGTGGCGAACGCCGCTGGACCGGGCTGACGCTTCCCGAGCCGCACGGACTTGGTAAGGGTTACGTCGACCTCGCGGTCCTCACAGAGGAGCTGGCGGCAGCGTCGATGCCCGTCGCGTCGGCCCTAAACCTCCATCTTGGTGCGGCACAACTGCTCGCAACACACGGAACTGACGCCCAGCGCGAGCGGTGGCTCCCCGGGTTGGCCCGATTCGAGACGGTTGCTGCGCTCGGGCTCAGTGAGGACGAGGCCGGCAGCGACAAGTCCGGCATGACGACGACAGCCGAACGCGACGCCGATAGGTGGGTGCTCGATGGCCACAAGCGCTGGGTGACGAATTACCACCAGGCTGACCTCGTCCTGACGTACGCCCGTACCGGCGACCGAGCCGACTGGCCCGGCGGCGTTACTGCTTTTCTCGTTGATGCCGACGCGTTCACGCTCGATCGCGAGTGGGACACGCTCGGCGCGCGGCCTGTCCCAGCCTGTCGGGTGGTGCTCGACGGCGTCCAGGTTGGCGACGACCGGCGCGTTGGCCCGATTGGTGAGGGGTACCGCGGCCGGAGCGCAGTTGCCAACGGTATCAATGTCCCCGCCCGCGGCGTCGGCATTGCGCGGGCAGCGCTCGCAGACACAGCCGCACACACGAGCGAGCGCGAGCAGGGCGGCGCGCCGCTCGCAGACCGGCAAGGGCTCCGATGGGAGTTGGCAGCGATGGCCCGCCGTCTTGACCGGGCACGGCTGGCGACGCTGTCGGCCGCAGACCAAGCGGACCGCGGTCGCGACGCCGCACGAGCGATGGCTGTCGCGAAGCTAGAGGCGACAGAGGCGGCCGTCGATAACGCGAACGACGCCGTCCAACTGCACGGCGGGATCGGCTACACTCGCGAGCGGTCGGTCGAGCGGTATCTCCGGGATGCGAAGCTGCTTACCATCGCGGGCGGGCCAAACGCCGGCCACCGCGACGCGCTCGCCGAGCAGGTGCTCGCGGAGCCGGTGCGGCCTGTCGACGACGGACGGAACCCCTAAGCGGGCCGCCCCGTTCCGTCCGAACATGAAGTGGAAGCTGTTCGCTAACCTCGCCGAGACGGCGGGCCGCAAGGAGATAGAGGTGGACGTCGAGTCAGGGGCGACGTTCGGGGACGCGCTCGATGCGCTCTTGGAGCGGCACCCGGAGCTTCGTGAGGAGGTACTCACCGACGAGGGAGAGATACGCGAGCACATCCGTGTGCTCCGCAACGAATCGAACCCATTCGTGACAGACGAGGGGTTCGACACCGTGCTGGAGGAGGGGGACACGCTTGCGCTGTTCCCGCCCGTCTCGGGCGGCTGAGCCGACGGCTACCGGCCGGTCAAGTCCGCCTCCATCAGGAAGTCTGGCTCATCGGCGATGCCGGCGCGCGCGAGCGCGGCGTCGCTGACGTGGTGGACAGTCTCAGGGATAAGGACGCGCGTTGCATCGGCTCCTTGGTCGGCGGCGTCCCGCGCGACGGCCGCAATCAGCGAGCGGAGCGCCTCAGTGTCTGCCCACGCCGCGACCCCATACTCGGCGTAGACATCGCCGTCCCCGTATTCGGTCGTTCGGGCGCGGAAGGACATCGCCCGGGTGCCAGCACCGTCACCGACGGCGAACACGCGCTCCTCGGCGGCGACGCGGTGGAGTCGCTCGCGGGTGAGTTCGGCGACGGCGTATGACTCGTCTAAGTCGAGCGCGAGTCCCCGCAGGGCCGTGCACGCGTCGCTACGGGCGAAACAGCTCCATGCGGCGTCGGGGGCGTTACGCACCGCTAACTCTGATTCTGCGGTCGGGTCAGGGGCAGGCGTCATCCACCGGAATTCCCCGGCTGGCTCGAAGCCGACTGCCCGCGACTGACCCAGACCAGCCTGGTTCCACGAGAATACCATGTTCCGGCAGACGGTCGCACCCTGCTCGCGGAGCCAGCCGAGTACCCGGTCGACGATGCGCGAACCGATGCCCTCTCCGCGGTAGTCAGGGTTGACGCGCATCCCCTGTGACCAGCCCTCGTGAGGCGAGAGCAATACCCCCTGACAGATGCCCGCGAGCTCGTCGCCCGTGTCGTAGACGAACGTCTCGCGGTCGTCGCCATCAATCCAATCGTGGTAGACTCGGGGAATATAATCGCCGCCCTCACGGTCCGGCCACGTGTTCTCGGTGAACGCCGCGACGGCGTCATAGTCGTCGTGGGTTGCGGGCCGGACGCTCATGGCTGCCAAGGCGTGGAGCGGGCCGTCGCCTCGCCCGCCAGTGACTCTCCCATCGCCGCCGCCGGGTCCTCGCGGTTCGCCAGCGCCCACATCAGCTTCACGTAGGCTGTCTCCGGCAGGGTATCCTCTGCCTCAACGACGCCGGCCGCCAGCAGGTCACGCCCGGTATCGTAGACGCGGTCGCACACCCGCCCCTCGATGCAGGCAGAGGTCATCGCAATCACTGTGCCCCCGTCAACCATCTCGGAAAGCGTCGAAACAAGATCGGTATGGACGTGGCCCAGCCCAGTTCCTTCGATGATGAGGCCGTCAACGCCTGCCAACCGCTCGAGACGCGTGGGGTCCATCCCGGGCGTGAATTTCAGCAGTTCGACGTCCCCGTTGAGGTCAGACACCAGTGTCAGCTCCTGTTCGCCCCGCTCAGCGTGGTCGCCGTAGAATTCGACGGCCGGCTCCCCGCGGCTCGCGGCCCCATAGTCCACGCTCCCTAGCGGCTCGGCGCCAACCGTCTCAAAGGCATCTCGCCGAGAGGTATGGTTCTTGCGGACACGGGTACCGCGGTGGAGCGAACACCGGTCGTCGGAGCTGCCGGCGTGCATACAGACGAGTACCTCTGCGCAGTTGGCCGTAGCTGCCTCTACCGCACAGACGGCGTTCATCACGTTGTCCGAAGAGGGGCGGTCGGCCGACCGCTGGCTCCCCGTGAACACAACCGGGACGGGTGTGTCAAGCATGAACGCGAGTGCGCTTGCGGTGTACTGCATCGTGTCGGTGCCATGCATCACAACAACCCCATCGACGCCGGCCGCGATTTCCTCACGGACGGCGTTGGCGAGTTCCTGCCATACACCCGGATCCATGTTCTCTGAGAGGATGTTGGCGACGACTCTGCCCCGGTAATTGGCACGGCCAGCGAGATCGGGAACGGCACGGAGCACG
Organism: Halosegnis sp.; assembly: GCF_042216475.1. Lineage (NCBI taxonomy): Archaea > Methanobacteriati > Methanobacteriota > Halobacteria > Halobacteriales > Natronomonadaceae > Halosegnis > Halosegnis sp. The sequence continues at coordinate 31,306 of NZ_JBDGTV010000019.1, read as the reverse complement.
TCCTCAGCGTCGAACTGCGCAGTGACTGCGCCGGTACGATAGTCAACCGTCGACGCGATAGTGCCGCCCGTCGAGATGAGCGCCACCGTCGGGAGGTCCTCGTCGAACTCGACGGTCGAGCCGCCCGGCTCCTCACCCGTCTTAACCGCGTACGCATCCGACTCGAGCACCTCCACGTCAGCGGCTTCCCGGTCAACACCGACGTTGTAGCCACCCGCGAGCTTCACGACGAGTTCCTCGGCCGTCGTTGAGGGCATCAATACGCCCTCGTGGACCACGCTGCCCCGTTCGACGCGGACCCGGTCGCCTGCATTCATGTCTCTCGCTACCCCGGCGGCGCCCTTGAATCCATCCGTCCAGTAGCAGCTGCGCAGCTGACGGGTGGTTTTATTCTCCATAAGAGATACTGTCAGCCATGCAGGATGGGGAGGATGTGGTCGTGCTCGCCGCACGACGACTGCTCGCAGAGACGCTCGACTTTACAGAGAACGAGCGTGCCGAGCGGAATGTTGAGGCGGCGCTGGGCCTGCTCGATGCTCGCGAGGCCAGCAGCCAGCACGAGGGGATCCGCACGGAACGGGGCGAGAGCGACTGAGCGAAAGGCCGTTAGCCGCGGCGTGCGAACCGATAGTATGACCGGTGACGGCGAGCCAACGGTGACCGATGCGGGGAGCGACCGTGACGGTGGCCAGCTCGCGAGCTTGCGCGCACGGCTGTCTGTACCTCTCTCCGCTTGGGCATTCTTGCTGGCGCTGACATCCGCAGCCGGCGGAAGTCTGCTTGCGGGGCTGGTGCCGTTCATCCCGGCGACCGTCGCAACGCTCGTTGGTATCTTCGCTGCCGGAATCTTTGTCGGACTCCTGCGGGCGACCCGCTCATATCTGGAGGTAGCCGCAGCCGGAAGTGGAATAGCTGCCCTCGCCGTCGGCTCGCGATACCTGCTCGTGTCAGTCCTCGGTGACATCGGCGTCCCCATCGCGCTGATTGGCGCAGGCGCTGGCCTGCTCGCCGGCGTCCTCGGGCACTACCTTGGCCGGGACTTGCGATACGGGCTGACCCGCGAGCTTTAGCTAAGCCGCCAGCGACCGTCCTCGCGGGCAACGACGCCTAATTCTTCAAGCCGCCGGAGCGCATCACGGGCAACCTCGGGGCTCGCGTCAACCCGGCGGGCGGCCGCCTCGGTCGTGTCCGCGCCCGCGGCGAGCGCCGACAGCAACTCGGCATAAAAACGGCCGTCCCGCTCGCCGAACCGCTCGGAGATACGGTCCATTACGTCCGTCAACTGACCCTGTACCCACCGCTGGGCCATCGACAGTTCATTCTCCAACGTCTGCAGCCGCTCAAGCTCGTCCGCCAGCGCGGCGAGATCGCCGTCGTCACCGTCCGAGTCGGCGTCAGCGGCCGGTGCATCCTCATTGTCTGCGTCGGAGTCGCCAGGTGCGTCACCGTCCACATGCAAGGAGAGGTAACGACACCGCGTCATGTCGAGCGAGCGCGAGGCCGGGTACGCCGATTTTGTTCCGAACTGGTACGGCGAGACATTCACCTCAAGACGAAGATTCCGCGCGATAGAGAAGTACTTACGCCGCTGCTCATCGACCCGTGAGTCAACCAGGCCTGCCTCCTCCAGTTTCCGGAGGTGGTCGATGACCGCCTTCGGACTCACCCCGAGGTACTCGGAAATCTCCGTGACATAACAGGGCTTGCGGGCGAGCAGTCGGAGGATGCGCCGCCGGTTCTCGTTCCCCAGCAGATCGAGCAGCGCGGCGGATTCCATTCACCTGACGTTAGCGCCGGGCATATAAGAGGGCTCCGGCGCGCATCGGCTCAGTTGGCGCCGTCAGCTCGCTCGTCGGTAGCAGTCCGCTCGGGCGTCTCTCCGTTGTCGTCGCGTTTGTCAGGCGTCCCTCCGTTGTCATCACGCTCATCGGGCGTTTCGCCCCCGGGCGTGTCGTCCCCGTCGGACGACTCGTCCGGGGCGTTCTCATTTCTCGAGTCCGACCGATCGGTGTCCGTCGTCGTGTCGCCAGGCGTCGTTCTCACCCCATCGGGTGTCTCGGTTTCCGTTTCGCTCTCTGATTCTGTCTCTGTCTCGTTTTCTTGTTCCGTCTCCGATTCGGTCTCGCGCTCGCCAGGTGGGCCTCGCTCGCTGTCACTAGGGGAATCGGCGACTTCGCCGGCTAGCTCGGCGACCTCGCCACCGTCCAGTTCAGAGGCATTCTTGCGAAGCCTGTCGAGCGCCTCGCGGTTGACCCCGGCAGCGGTCGCCACCTCGTCGGTCGTCTCAACGGCCTCGCGAAGCGACCGTATTTCAGCGGCCAGCCGTGCGGCTCGCGCCCGCTCAGCGACCGTCAGGTTCCCGTTACCGTCGAGCAGCGCCTGTCGCTCCGCCCGAAGCCGCTCAAGTCGGTCGGCGAGTGTTTCGGTCCGCTGAGTCACCATGACGCGGCGGGTTTCGTTAGAGGCGTTCGCCGCTCGGGCTCGGAAGACGCCATCCTCAACCTCGCCCTCTGCGTCAGCCGCACTGGCCTGCATGAAACTGGATATCGACGCCCCCAGCGACGCGTTGCCCGTCTCATTGGGCTGGGTCGCGGTGGACTCTGCGGCCGGCACCGTCGCCACGGCCGCGACAGCAGCCGGGCCAACGGCCGCGAGCAGTACCGCGACGGCGACGACAACTGCCGGCGTTCGGTTACTCATCTCACTCCGCTTTACCCCTCCTACAAGTATAAACACCGACAGCCGTTCCGTCACTTCAGACCGTTCAAATTGGTTTAATTCGGGCAATAGCGGCCGTCTAAGTCGGGTTAGGTTGCCAACGTCGTCCACGAGCGCGGCGCGTCGAGCCCTGAGGTCCGCATCTCCGTTGCGCCGTCGCGCGGGCGGAGTTCTACCAGCGCGCTGAACGCGTCAGCCAGCATGGCGACCGTCTGCTCGTTGCAGGCGGCGGTGTCGATGGTGGAGACGCCTAGATAGCCCGCGCGGTCAACCCGGTCCATCAGCGTGCGGAGAAACTTGTAGACACGCCCGCGGTCCATCCGCTCAAGCAGTGCCGTGGCCGACAGATGACCGACGCGGAGGCCGCGGGTGTTCATCGTCACGTACTGCTCGAGGTGACGACCCAGTGCCGAACCCACTCCCGAGAGGTTTGTTGGTGAGTCGACGGCCGCCACGCGATCGGCGTCCGACCCGAAGCCCGTGGCATCGATAACGCGGAGCCGCTCGTCGTCGGCGCCACCGGTGCTCCGATATGCCGCCACTAACGGCTGCGCGCCGAGCTCCACGCTGATAGTAACAACCCCATCTGCCCGCCGCTGGCCTGCCGCAAGGAACTCCAGCGCGACCGCGCGCTTATCGACATCGGGCGGACCCGCGAGCAGAAGGCTCGTCCCCGGAGAGACGTAGCGGAGTTCCTCGGCAGACACCGAGGGCCCGAGGTCGCACGCGTCGCTCATCCCTCTTCTTCGATACCACGGAGCGTCGCGACAAATCCCTCCTCGTCGTCGGCGCCCGTCTCGTCGAGCTGGTCATCCAGTTCGGCAAGCCGCTGCTCCAGCCGCTGGTACTCCTCGCTGTCGACGAGTTCCTCGTCGCTCTGGTGAGCCCGTAGGGTCTGTTTCTTCTCCAGCAGAGCGGTATACTCATCGAGGGCGTCGGCGTACTCCTCGCGTTCTTGAAGCCGCTCAATCACCTCACGAACGGCCGCCTCCGTGGCGGGTTTCGTCAGGTATGCGTCGAATCCCATCTCGATAATGTCGATATCAGGCTCGACGGCCGTCACCATCGCATAACGCGTGTCGAGCTCACGCTCGCGGAGGCGCTGGAGCGTTTCCTTGCCTGAGAGGCCAGGCATCATCCGGTCGAGCAGCGCGACGTCGGGCGCCGTCTCCATCTCATCAACGGCCGAGAGCGCCGCCTCACCGTCGGCGGCCGTTACGACCTCATAGTCGCCATGGAGCCACAGTTCGTATGTCTGCCGGAGATCGTCGTCGTCCTCAACGACGAGTACCGTCGGCGACCCTCCCTCCGCGGTCATACTACTGCTTGAGCGTGCGGCTACAAATAACGGGTGGCCGGTCTGGTTACGGCTCGGCTAGACCTGGCCGGCGGAACCGGAGCACGAACACGGAGCCGCCCGGCTCGTCGGTCTCGTGGAGTCGCCAGGATGCGCGGTCTTCGACCCACACATCGCCGCCGAAGTCCGACAGCATCGCGTCGACAAAGAAGAGCCCGAATCCGGAGCCAGTGCCGTCTTCGTGGAGTCCAGTTTCGTCGCGACGGAAGATAGCGTCCTTCACCTCGTCGGGGACACCGGGGCCGTTGTCGGCCACCCGCAGGTCGACGTACGAGTCGGTCTCGTCGGCTGTCACCTCAATGCGAGGTGTCTGCTCGTCGTTGTGATCGACGGCGTTCGACAGCACATTGCCGACTACGTCGACCAGCGTCTCGTCGGCCAGCACGTCCACCTCCGGGACATCGGTGCGGAGTTCGAGCGACTCATGGGTCGCCCGCAGCGACGTGACATTCTCTGCGACAGCCGCCGACAGCGGCGTGGCCGACAGCTCGCGATCCTCGCCGCTAAGCGCATCCAACAACGCCCGCGTCCGCTCCACCTGGTCTGCCACATCATCGCTCTGTGTGACGATGGTGTCGGCGAATTCCGCGGTTCGACCTTCCGTCTCATCGGCGATGAAATTCGCGCGCGAGCGGATGACCATCGTCCGGTTGAGGATGTCGTGTCTGAGGATGCTGTTCATCAGCTCGAACTGGTCGCGCGTTTCGGCAGCTATCTCGGCGGTCCGCACCGACCGAGCGTACAGCACCCCGACAAGCAGGCCAGCCACCCCGCCGGCGCCGGCCGTCGCGAACAGCGCGTACTGCGGCTCGCCAACGGGCCGCCCCTCAGCGGCCCGGACGAGGATGGTGATGGCAGTAGTACCACCGAACAACAACAGTCCGCCGTAGCCCGCGATCACGACCTGCCACCGGCCGATCGGATTGAAGTCGCTCCGGTGGAGCCAAGCGCTTGCATACGCGAAGGCTGCCGCGGGGAGATATCCCTGGAGTGCCGCCACGAACGGTGGCAGCGTCGTTGGAACGCTCGACAGTTCTGTCAGGAAATTCAGCGTGACGGCCGCGCCGAGCCCCAGGGCGCCGAGCGCGAGCACGCCCGGCGGCAACCGGGTTGCTGGCCGCCACCCGAGACGCCGGCGACGCCGACGCATCGGCACCCTTAACCGGCGGCATATCGGTCTCGGTCGCTATTGGGTGAGACTCGGCCGGCGCCGACTTGGTTCCACCGGCTTGCCTGCGGATTGCACGCCGATAAAACCGTTCCGGACAACGCTTATCTGTGGCAGTCGTCCACACACGGCCGAGATGTTCGAACCGTTCTCGAGCGGCTATTACCTCGGGCGGCTCTACGTCGAGCCGACCGACGGCGAGCGCGCCGTGATGTGCCGGGACCACCACGAGACGGTCAACGAGCAACTGTACGCCAGCGGCGAGGGAGTCGAGCGGCTGGATCGTCCACTCGTCATGAAAGTGGGCCGCACCCACCTCCCTGTCCACGGTGCAGCCGGCGTCCCAGAACGAACGTTGGCAGTGCCGGAGTCAATCCTTGAGGCGGCGGGCATCACCAATCCACCGACGCTCTCGGAGGTGTTGCTCGCCAAAGAGGAGGTGGCCGCGCAGCTCGTGTCGCTTGAGGGAACGCCAGTTTAGCTGAACTGAGGTACCAAGCCCCCTTCCTCAAGGAGCAACACAGGGGGCGAGGCGACCGAATCAGAGAAGGGAGTTCACAGCGCGAACAGCCGCGCGCTCCAGAAGTCGCGGAAGGCGGCGTCGATGGCCTCTTCAGGCGCGCCCGTCGCGTCAACGCTGGCTGTCGCGTCGGCGTCGAACTCGCCCAGCAGCGTCGACTCGCCAGCAGCGTAGAGCCGATCTGGCTCTGCGTCAGCGACGGCTTCACGACACCGGTCGAGGTGGTCGCGTATCTGTCCGTCGCGGATACGCTCGAACCGTGCCTGGGAAAACCCACCCTTCGAGTGGTCACTCATCACCTCGGTTGTGAACCCCGACAGTGATAGCCGCTCGTCGCCCTCGTAAACACCGAGCGCGAACGTATCCGATCGGATGAACGCAAACGCGAACCGACCGGTCGGCCGGAACCACGACCGATCGACGGCGAACGAATCAGCCCACTCCACCCGCTCACCGAGTAGCGCCGGTCGCAACGCCACGGTCACAAAGCCGGCGTCGTCGGCGTAGACGACACAGGGGGCCGCCCGGGCGGCCAATGGTGCCTGGTCGCCCAGTGCCGACCGCACCGGCTCAGGAAGGTCTCGGCCATCCGCGACGACGGCGGTGAGCGCCCCTTCTGGTCCGGTTTCGACGCTCGCCAGTCGGTCACACACCTCGTCACGGCGACGACCGTACAGCGTTTCCTCGCGGCGAAACTCGACAGACGTCGTTTCCGACTCGGTCTCGAGTCGCCCCTCTAAATCGGCAATCCGGTCCTCCAGCCGGTTGACCCGCTCCTCGGCAGCCTGTCGCTTTGCAACGGCCTCGCGGCGCCGCTCGCTCTCGGCGTCACGCTCCCGTTCGAGGTGGTGGATCTGCTCCTTGAGATCCGCTATCTGCTCTTTCAGCTCGGTCCGCCCGAGCAGGTCGTCCAACATCGCCCGTAGGTCGGTGCCGGCAGACAAAAACCCGGCGGGCCGTGACGCGACTGTTTAAGCCTTCGCGGCCGCAGGCCCCGGTGTGACTCGACGTGTCGCGCTGCTCGCCCACGAGGGGTTTCCCGACCGCGCGAAGACGGCCGTCGGCGTGCTGCGGTACGCCGATAGCGAGGTAGTCGCCGTCGTCGACCGCGAGATAGCCGAAGCCGATCCGGACGCCCGCGTCGCCGACTACGTCTCGGACGTGCCGGACGCGCCGATTGTCGGTCGGGTTGCGGACGCACCAACCTTCGACGCCCTCGTCATCGGCGTCGCGCCTATCGGCGGCGGCTTCGATGAGTCTTGGCGGCCAGACGTCCGGACTGCACTTGAGACCGGCGCAGACGTGGTGAGTGGCCTTCACTACTTTCTCGCGAACGATGAGGAGTTCGTCCGGTTGGCCGACGAGCATGGCGGGACACTCCGTGACGTCCGCCAACCGCCAGACGACCTCACCGTTGCCGAGGGAATCGCTCACGATCTCGAGGCCGAAATCGTGCTCACGGTCGGCACGGACTGCTCGACAGGAAAGATGACGACGACCCGTGAACTGTACGAGGCGGCCCGTGACCGAGGGATTGACGCCGCGTTCGTCCCGACTGGCCAGACAGGTATCATCATTGAGAACTGGGGCATCCCAATCGACCGGACGGTGAGCGACTTCACGGCTGGCGCCGTCGAGCGGATGTGTCGTGAGCGGGCCGACCACGACTACCTGTTCGTGGAGGGGCAGGGGAGCATCGTCCACCCGGCCTACTCAGCAGTGACGACGGGCATCCTCCATGGTGCGATGCCGGATAGCCTCGTGCTGTGTCACGAGGCGGGTCGCGAGGCGGTCCACGGCTACGAGGAGTTCGAAATACCGAACCCGGGGTATGTCGCGGAACTGTACGAATCGCTGGCCGAACCGGTGGCGCCGACATCGGTAGCGGCGGGCGCGCTCAACACGGCCAACCTCGCCACGGCAGAGGCAGAGGCTGCGCTCGACCGCTACCGCTCGCAGTTGGGCGCGCCTGTCGCCGACCCGATTCGCGACGGTCCCGAGCAGCTGCTGGAGGCGGTATTATGAACACGAGTCTTGAGCGCGTCGAGATGGGTTTAGCCGAGCCATTCGAGATTGCCCGGGGTGTCCAGACGACGACCGAAAACATCGTTATCGAGCTTGACCACGAGGGAAAGACTGGCGTGGGCGCGGCCGCCCCCTCCCGTCACTACGGCGAGACGGCCGACACCGTCGCGGTCGTCCTCCCTGACCTAGTCGATGCACTCCCCGAGGATCCCCACGACCTTGATGCGGCTCATGCCGCGATGGACGCTGTCGTCCGCCAGAACCCCGCCGCGAAGGCTGCGGTTGATGTCGCGCTCCACGACCTCGTCGCGCGCATGCACGACCTTCCGTTGTACCGGTATCTCGGACTCGACGCCGAAGAGACGCCAATCTCCTCATTTACAGTCGGGCTGGCAGACGTGGCAGAGATGCGCCGGAAGGCCCGCGCGGCAGCCGACCGCGATATCCTGAAAGTGAAGGTAGGAACGGACAGGCCGGTCGAGCGGGTTGAGGCCGTTGCCGAGGCAGCCCCGGATGCGCGCATCCGGGTCGATGCCAACGAGGCGTGGACGCCCAAACGAGCCGTCACCATCTGCCGGCGGCTGGAGGGGCTCGTCGAATTCGTCGAACAGCCGGTCCCGGCTGAACACCCCGGTGGGATGATGTTTGTTCACGAGCGATCGCCGGTGCCGGTCGCTGCTGACGAATCACTCGTCGGACCGGCCGACGTGCCGCGCGTCGCCGAGGCAGCGGACATCGCCGTCGTGAAGTTGATGAAGTGTGGCGGCGTCCGGCCCGCCATCGAGACGCTACGTGCCGCTCGCGTCCATGGGATGGAGACAATGCTCGGCTGCATGGTCGAGTCGAACGCCGCCATCGCGGCGGGCGTCCATCTCGCGCCGCTGTGTGACTACGCTGATCTCGATGGATCGCTGCTGCTTGCCGACGGCGAGGATCCCTTCTCTGGGCCACCAGTGCCCGCTCTCGACCCGACGGGCGTCGTCGGCACAGGCGCGCGCCGGTAGCGCCGGCGTCTCTAAACGCTTATACGGCGCCTCCGACTTCTCACGCCCATGAGCGACGTGACGGTCACGCTGCCCGACGGCTCCGAGTTATCGGTGCCAGAGGGATCGAGCGTCGAGGACGTGGCCTACGAGATTGGGCCGGGACTCGGGGCGGACACGGTAGCGGGGGTCGTCAACGGCGACCTCGTGGACAAACACGACGAGGTGACCGATGGCGACCGGTTAGTCATCGTCACCGACGACTCCGAGGAGTATCTTCGCGTGTTGCGCCACTCAGCGGCACACGTCTTCGCGCAGGCGCTCCAGCGGCTCCATCCAGAGGCGAAACTCACTATCGGGCCCCCCACCGACGACGGCTTCTACTACGATGTGACGGGGGTTGACCTAGACGAGGACGACCTCGCGGCCATTGAGGCGGAGATGGAGGAGATAATCGAGGCTGATTACGACATCGAGCGGGTTGAGCGACCACGCGAGGAGGCACTCGCCCTCTACGAAGACAATGAGTACAAACGCGAGATACTGGAGACAGAGGCTGCCGGCGAGGAGACGGTTTCCTTCTATGTCCAGGATGACTGGCAGGACCTCTGTCAGGGGCCGCACATCGAATCGACCGGCGAAATCGGCGCCGTAAAGCTACTGAACGTCTCCTCATCCTACTGGCGGGGCGACGAAGACAACGATACGCTCACCCGCGTCCACGGGACTGCCTTCGAGTCGGAAGCAGACCTCGAGTCATTCCTTGAGCGCCGTGAGGAGGCCAAGGAGCGGGACCACCGCAAAATCGGCCAGGAAATGAATCTCTTCTCGGTACCCGACCACTCGCCCGGCTGTGTTCATTTCCACCCCAACGGGATGACGATTCGACGGGAGCTCGAGGAGTATATCCGTGGGAAGAACGACGAACTCGGCTACGAAGAGGTATGGACGCCGGAACTCAACAAGGCGGAGCTGTGGAAGCCGACGGGCCACTACGAGACGTTCACCGAACACGGGGAGATGTTCAACTGGGAGCAGGATGACACAGAGTACGGTCTGAAGCCGATGAACTGTGCCAACCACTCGCACGTCTACGACGAAGCTCCCCGGTCCTACCGCGATCTGCCAGTGCGACTCTCGGAGTTCGGCACCTGCTACCGCAACGAGCAATCCGGCGAACTGTCGGGTCTGCTCCGCGTGCGTGGGTTTACGCAAGACGACGGCCACGCGTTCCTCCGGCGCGACCAGCTCGCCGACGAGCTGCTTGAGCACATCCGCGTCGTCGAGGATATCTACGACACGTTCGGGCTGGAGGTGCTGTACAAGCTGGAGACGAAGGGTGAAGACGCCATTGGCAGCGATGAACTGTGGGCAGACGCGACGGACGCGCTGCGCAACGCCCTCGAGACGGAGGGGCTCGACTACGAGGTCGAAGACGGCGAGGCAGCCTTCTATGGGCCAAAGATTGGGCTGGATGCCCGCGACGCTCTGGGCCGCGAGTGGACGGTCGGCACCATCCAAGTCGATTTCAATATCCCCGATCGGCTTGAGCTATCGTACGTTGGTGAAGACAATGCTGACCACCAGCCGGTGATGATACACCGCGCACTCTTGGGGTCGATGGAACGGTTCATGGGCGTGCTCATTGAGCACTTCAAGGGGAATTTCCCGACGTGGCTCGCGCCCGAGCAGGTCCGGGTGCTCCCCATCTCGGACGACCAGTTGGGCTACGCCCACCGCGTGCGGAACGAACTTGACGAGTTCCGCGTCGAGGTGGACGACCGCGACTGGACCATCGGTCGGAAGATACGCGCCGGCCACGACGACCGGGTGCCGTACATGCTCGTCGTCGGCGGCACTGAGGCCGAGGCCGGCACCGTCTCTGTGCGTGACCGCTTCGAGAACGAAGCCGACGAAGTCCCTGTCGAGACGTTCCGCGAACACCTCGCGAGCGAGGTGCAAGAGCGAACTCTCGAGCCTAATTTCGTCAAGTGAACTACCCCACCCTACTCGCTCACCTATGGCTCGCTCCTTGAGGACGGGGGCTTAGCGCCTACAAACTGCTAAGCCCGCTCGACGCCCGTCACCACTAGACAGGCACCGCCCGTCGGCCCCTCGCCAATCGACACCTGCCAGCCATGGGCTTCGGCAATCTCCTCAACGATAGCCAGCCCGAAACCAGTACCGCGGTCAGCGGTCGTGAACCCGTACTCGAAGGCCTGCTCGCGCTCCTCGGACGACAATCCTGGCCCATCGTCATAGACGCGGAAGCCGTCCTCGGTCGCTTCTACGGTGACCACGACGCGTGACGCGCCGTTCATACTGGTAGTGCCGTGCTCGATACTGTTGCGGTAGAGGTTCTCGAACAGTTCTCGGAATCGGTCGGCATCAGCGAGCAGCTGGACCCGCTCGGGCGGGTGGAACGTCCCGTTGGACGCGTCGACGCTCTCCCAGGCGTCGATAGCGACACGCCGCAGATCGACCGGCACCGGCTCGTCGACCACCTTCCCCTGTCTGGCCAGCGCGAGCAGGTCCTCGACGAGTGCGTCCATCTGGCCGAGTGCGGCCGCAACCCGCCCGAGATTCTCCGAGTCGTGCGTCTCCCGCTCGATACCGAGGAACCCCTCCGCGACCGAAAGCGGGTTACGCAGGTCATGGCTCACGATGGAGGCGAATCGCTCGAGCCGCTCGTTCTGTGCGGCCAGCTGGCGGCGCCGGCGCCGGTTCGTAACGTCCCGACCGATGCCGATGGCCCCGCCGACCTCCCCATCGGGCGTCCGCAGCGGGGCGATGGACAGCTCGTACGGCGTCGGATCATCCGGGGAGACGAGTCCCACCTCAACGCTGCGCGTCTCGCCATCGACCAGCACCCGTCGGACAGCCGCGCTGACCCGCTCGCGGGCTGGCGGGTCAATTAGCTCCAGCGTGCCTGACTCGACGATTGCCATCGTATCACGGCCCGTCACCGGCTCAAGCCGATCGTTCCACCGGACGAACTCGCCGTGGTCGTCAAGAATGAAGAACACATCAGGGACGGCGTCAAGCATTCCCTCTGCGAGCGCGCGCTGCTCGCGCAGTTCTGTCTCCTTGCGCTCGCAAGCGCGAGCGACCCTCGACGACGGTCAAGCAGGTTCGACAGCCGCGCGTCAAGGATGCTCCGCTTGACTGGGACCGGCAATACCTCGTCGACGAGCCCGTCTTCAAGAGCACTGGTGTCGCCGCCGACGAACACGATAGGCAGGAACCCAGTCGCCGCCTCGCGCCGGTCGGCGAGTGGCTCTGCCCATCGGTCGAGGCCGGCGGCGTCAACCAGACAGGAGTCGAACTCTGGGAGTGACCCGTCGGTGGGTGTTACCACCGCGTGGTCGGTATCGAGATGTGCAGCAAGGAGTTCACGATTTCGCGAGCGGGCGACGGCGAGCAGCACCGTCGGCGACGACCCAGTGGTCTCGCCGGTCGGCTGCGACCAAGCCGACCCGGGCGTCGACTGCTCGTCGCTCATTCCTGTGTCTACTCTGGGTAGAGGAATAAACGCCGTGGTCAACGGTCCCATTCCACTTCGTCCACCCAGTCAGTCTCCCGGAGGATGAACGGGCCGACCGAGAGCGTGCGCTTCGTCACCGTGGCGATTCGCACGACGTACACAAGCAGGATAGCGAACGGTGCGAGCACGACCGTTACTGCCGCGGCGTACGCGAGTACCACTCCGTTGAGGCCGGCAACTGTCGTGTCGACCACCGCCGTCTCGAAGAAGCCTAGCATACACGCGGAAACGACTAGTGCGGGCAGCGCCGTCGCAAGGACGGCTCGCGAGAGGTCCACAAGTTCCCACTGGAAGTAGAGCGTTTTGAAATGCTCGCGGGCAGGGCCGAACAGTTCGAGCACATCACGCAACTCCGTCAGCGCCTCGGCAGCCGCCGGATTGAGCTCGTCACCATGGTGGGCCTCGATGCGGCGGGCCGCGAACACCTTCCACGAGTAATTGAAATCAAGCGCCGCCGCGACAACATCGAACTCGCCAAACTTCGCCCCATCGAGCGACGCCGAGACACGGTCGGCGTTCGTCGCGAGACCATCAACCAGCGGATCAACGGCTGTCGCCAGCGCCCCCTCCTCCGGGACGGCCGCCTGCAGGTTGCGGGCCCGCTCGGCGGCCACTTCCACGAACGCGCGGAGAAACTGGGCAGGCCGGGCGGGCGCGACGGGCGCGTCAATGGCGGCGGCGGCATCCTCCCGGAACGCCAGCGCCGCCTCCATCCGCTCGCGCTGGTCACCGACCGCCCCCAGCTCCTGTGACAGGACCAGCTGATTGAGCGTCAACACGACGGTGACACCAGTGATAGTCGCGGCTAACAGCGCCTGAAATGTAGTTTCGATTGGGTCACCCGTGCGTATCGCTCGCCCCGCACCAGGGAGGAGCGTGCCGACCGCGAGCAGGGCAAGAAATACGCCGACGAGCAGTCCTCCGGCAACGAGCCGACGGTCCGCCTGCAACAGTAGCCACAGCTTCCAGCGGGACTCGTCGGCCCGCTCGCCGAGTCGGTCAGCGGGTCGCTCGCTCGCCTCGGTCACAGTCGGCGTTGACTAGCCCGGGACAAAAAGCCCGCTCGTGTCACCCTGACTCCTCGTCGCGGAGTTCCTCGAGGTCTGCCTCGATATCCTCAGCCGCCTCGTTGTCAGTCGTGCTCTCGTCCTCAGTCTCACTGTCGGCTGCTGGTTCACTGGTCCGCTCCTGCTCGCGGAGCGTCTCCAGTTCCGCTTCAATCTCGGCATCGGTTCGTTCGGCCGCGAGTTCACGGTCAATTGGGTCTGTGTCGTCGAGCTTGTCCTCAAGTGCGCCCGTCGACGCCAGTTCGTCCATCGCTTCGGCGCGTGCCTCCATCTCCTCTGTCTGCTCACGAGCCTGCTCAATCGCGCGAGCGGTCTCGTCCTCGCCAGCGCCGGTTAGCGCCTCTGAGACCCGAGTGCTCGCCTCCGCAGCCTCGTAGCGAGCTTTCATTGTCTCTTTTTCTGTGCGGAACTCCTCGATGCGCCGCTGGAGCTCGTCTTTCTTCTCGACGAGGTCATCCTGCGTTGTCTGCAGGTCTGTGATTTGTGCCTCGAGTTCCTCGATCTGGCTCATCTTCTCTTTCTTTTTCTCGAGGGCCTGCCGCGCGAGGTCTTCGCGGTCCTGCCGGACCGCCTCACGGGCCTGTTCGTTGTGCTTCTCCACGTTCTCCTCTAACCGGCTCTTCTGGACCTCCAGGCGTTTCTTCTGTGTCGTCAGATCCGCGATACCCTGCTTGACGCTCTGGAGTTCATCACGCAACTGCTCGTAGGAGTAGTCGAGCTGCTCGCCCGGGTCCTCTGCATCCGAGATGAGCGCGTTGAGCTTCGAGCGCACGACATAGGTGGCCCGCGAGAGCAGTCCCATACAGCTTGATACGTGTCGCCTCCTTTAAAATCTGGCCGACGCTCGCCTCAGAGCGCCGCGGCGACGGCCTCGGCAGCCTCGGCGTCGGCGAAGACAACAACGTGATCGCCAGCCTCAATGACCGTGTCTCCGCGAGGGGTGATGAGCGCCCCCGCACGCGTGATAGCGCCGAAGACGACGCCCGCAGGGAGCGACTCTGCAAGCTCGCGGACGCTTCGGCTGACGGCGTCGCTTTCCGCATCCACCTCGAACTCCAGTACCTCCGCGCGGTCTCCCTCAATGAGCGCGACGTTCTCGGCGCGCCGCCCACGGGTGAACCGGGTTATCTCTTCAGCCGTCGCCTGTCGGGGGGAGACGGCCACGTCGATACCGACTGCTTCGAAGATGGTCGCGAATTCGACAGTGTCGACAACTGCTACGGTTCGGCCGACGCCCAACTGTTCAGCGAGCAGACACGCGAGCAGATTCTGCTGGTCGTTCTCTAGCGTCGCGATAAGTACATCCGCCGCCCCGACGTTCTCGCGCTCGAGGAATTCCCGGTCGGTCGCGTCGTTCTCCATCACCGTGGTGGCAGGCAGTTGCTCGGCGAGCCACCGAGCCCGCTCGGTATCCTGCTCGACGAGCCGCGGCGAGAAGTCGCGCGCCTCCAGCAGGCGAGCCGTCTGGTAGCCTACCTCACTGCCGCCCACGATGACGACATCGCGGGCGTCGGACTGGTCAGGCGCGACGGCGGTAGCAAACTGTTGCGTCGAGTCCGGGCTTCCGATAACGACGAGATCGTCACCGGCCTCCAGCGTCGTGTTCCCCCGCGGGATGACGATGTCATCTTCCCGGATGATGGCGGCGAAGGTGAGTGAATCGAACCGGTCGGCCTCGGCGACTGTCTGACCGACGACCGGACTTTCGGCGGGAAGTTCGAACTCCGCCATCTGGACGAGCCCGTCTGCGAATGTGTCGACGTCGCGGGCGGTGGGTAGACCAATAACCTCGGTGATGGTCTCGGCAGCCAGCAGATCCGTACACACCATAAAATCGACACCGAACGGTCGTTCACCCCGCTCCCAGGTCTGGAGGTACTGCGGCCGCTTCACCCGCGCAATGGTGAATACGTCCGGAAAGACGCCCGCTGTCCCGCAGGTGACAATATTGGTCAGGTCGTCGTCGGTGGAGGCGATAAGCATGTCTGCGTCGTCGATACCCGCCGCCTCAAGCGTCTCGACATCGCTGCCGTCGCCGGCAACCGCGAGCACGTCCTCCTCGTAGCTCAGCCGGTCGACCCGGTCGGCGTTGATGTCCACGACGGTTACGTCGTGGTCGGCAGACAGGTCCGCTGCGATGCTCGAGCCAACTTCGCCGGCGCCAACCACAATTACGCGCATCTGTCCCGGCCTCGCATGTGCCGGTCGGTCGGTGCCCGCCCCTAAGTCGGTTACTATCAGGCGGGCCCCGGCTGGTACCGGCGAACTCACCTCCTTGCGATAAAAATATAAATGCATAGAAACGTTAGCGCCGCGAGCGAACCGAACCAGCGCCGGTTGCCGGCGCAGCGTCTCCCGGACGAACGGGGCTCGCTACCCCTGGGCCCCGGACGACACCAAACTGATCCCCCCCAGCAACCACCCGGATGCAATGACCCGCATCTCACGGCAGCGAGACGAACAGCACGCAGAGACCGCCGATATCGAGGAAATCGACCCCGAGAACGTCGTGCGGACCGCCGACGGCGAACTGATAGACGAGGAAACCGGTCTCATCATCGAAGAGGACAATTTGGACCGCGGGCCGGAGTGGCGCGCCTTCACCCACCGCGAACAGCAGCAGAAGTCACGTGTAGGGGCGCCTACCACCCGCACGATGCACGACAAGGGGCTGACGACTGATATCGACTGGCAGGATAAAGACGCCGCTGGCCGCGCCATCTCACAGGAGAAGCGAAGCCGGATGAAGCGGCTCCGAACTTGGCAGGAGCGCATCCGGACCCAAGAGAGCGGTGAACGGAACCTCCAGTTCGCGTTGAGCGAGATTGACCGCATGGCCTCGGCGCTCGGTGTCCCGCGGTCGGTGCGGGAGGTAGCGTCGGTCATCTACCGGCGCGCGCTGGAACGTGACCTCATTCGCGGTCGCTCCATCGAAGGGGTTGCGACCGCCGCTCTGCACGCGGCCTGTCGTCGGGAGTCGATACCCCGCTCGCTCGACGACGTGACGGCCGTTTCGCGGGTCGACCGCCGTGAAATCGGTCGCACCTACCGATACCTCTCACAGGAGCTGGAGTTGGAACTCGAACCGGTCGATCCGAAGCGGTACATCCCCCAGATTGCGAGCGAACTGGACGTCCGCGACGAGATTCAACAGAAGGCTGTCGATATTGTCGACCGAACGACCGCGCTCGGGCTCCACTCGGGAAAGTCGCCGTCTGGCTACGCAGCTGCTGCGCTGTACGCCGCCTCGAGGGTTGTCGGTCCGAAGCTCACCCAACAGGCGGTCGCTGACACCGCGGACGTGACCGTCGTCACTATCCGCAACCGGTATCAAGAGCAGGTAGAAGCGATCGACGTGGAGATCGCGTACTGACCGAGCGTCAGTCGCCGAACATCTGGCGCATCATCGGGTGCATCTCCATCATCTGCTCTTCGGCAATCTCCTCGTAGAGCTTGTAGGTGATGGAGACGGTCAGCAGCAGGCCGGTACCTGATACTTGACCGATAGTGCCGAGCATGTTTGCCATCACGGCGAGTGCCCCGACCAGAGCTCCGCCGATAACGGTCACTTGTGGGATGTACCGCTCGAGCACCTTTTCGATGACACCAGGCGACTGCCGGAAGCCGGGAATCTGCATCCCGGAGTTCTGGATCTGCTTTGCGGTCGACTCCGGACCCATCCCGGTTGTCTCCACCCAGAAGATGGCGAAGACGGCGCCGCCCAACACCATGAATGTGAGGTCGACGCTGATGCGAATCAGTATCTGCCACGGCTCGCCGGCGGGGTTCGCCGCGAACCACATCCAGTCCTGGAAGTTGTATATGGGCGCCAGATAGTAGAACAGTCCACCGACAGGCTGGCCGCTGGAGTAGATGCCGAGCCACTCGGGCATCCCTGCCCACTGGGCGTTGAGAATGCGTCCGAGGAACTGGATGTTCGTCTGGAGAGCGCGCACCAGAATCATCGGGAGGACCGACGCGTAGATGAGTTTCACTGGGAACCGTCCCCGTGCGCCTTTCACTCGGGCGTGACTCAGCGGAATCTCCACGCGGACCGACTCCGCATAGACAACCACAACGAAGATGAACACCGTCGTGAACAGGAACAGCAGCTGACCAGGACCGATAAGCAGCGCCTGCAGCCCCTGGCCGCTGAGCACCGGTCCCAGCGACGCCTCACCGACGATGATGCTGTACCAGCTGTAAAAGAAGCCGGGCTGGTTCGTCAGCCCAGGCGTGCCGAACAGCCCACCGATGAGCCGCTGGCTGATGCCGGCAATAATGAACAGGCCAATACCACTTCCGACGCCCCACTTCGAGATGACCTCGTCCATGAAGAGGATGAGGATACCGCCGACGAATATCTGGGCGAACATCAACCACTTGACGCCCGCGAGCCCGATACCCAGACTCTGTGCGACCTGAGGACTAGCCGGAAGGAAATCGCCAGCGAACACCATCGGCAGCCCGGTCAGACACACCATCACGACGACCAGTAGTTTCTGAAGTCCCTGGTAGAGCACTTGGTCGCGGGGGTCGTTCTCCGTGTCAAGTCCGAGCAGGTCGGCGCCGCCAAGCAGCTGGAGGATGATCGAGGCGGTGACAATGGGGCCGATCCCCAGCTGCAGGATGGTACCCTGTCCACCCGCGAGGATGGACCGGAACTGACCGAATGCGTCGCTCCCGCCGCCCGTCTGGAGGCCGTAGAGGAACACATTCGTCAGGAAGAAGTACAACACGAGGACGCCGCCCGTCCAAGTGAGCTTCCGACGGAACGGGACGTGCCCCTCCGGCCGGGTCACGCCGGGCATCCGCGAGAGGACCGGTTCGGCGGTCTCCTTCCAGCTCATCTTACTCGTCGTTATCCTCTGTGTCCGTATCTTCTTCGGCTCGTTCGGCCGCCAGCTCCTCGCCCCGCTCTGTCAACACCGTCTCACCGCCTGCAGCCTCGATGGCGTCGGCCGCCTCGGCGGAGAAGTCGTCGGCGGTCACAGTCAGGCTGGCGTGACACTGCCCGCCACCAAGCACTTTCACCGCGTCGACCTCGTGGCCGTCCTCGACGACATCCCGTGCGTCGACGACGTAGCCATCGTCGGTCTCCTCGGCGATCCCGTCGGCTGCGAGCAAGACAATATCCTCGTCCAGTTCGCGGACGTTCACTGTCTCGACATCCCGCTGGGTCTTCTGAGGCCGCTTGAAGCCGTGCTTCTTTCGAGGCGGGTAGAGATTCTTTTCGTGCTTCTTCCGGCCGGCCCGGCCACGACCGCCGCGGTGGCCGGCGCCGCGCCGCTTCTTGTGCGAGCCGCCACCGTGCGTGCGCGAGCCGCGCTGTCTGCGTTTCTTGGAAGTCATTATCGCATCCGCTCCAGGAGGTCGTCCATGTTCTCAGTCGGCTGCTTGCCGATAGACCCGCCCTCCTTGGCGGGGTGTTTCACGCCGTCGTGACCGCCACGCGGCGGGTGGAGCCGCAGCGTCGGCGAGAGTCCCTGCTCCTGCAGAGTGGTCTCCTCGGCAACGACCGCTGCCGCCAGCGCCTCGACATCCGCGTAGTCGGTGTGCTCGTCGACCCAGTCGTCGTCGATATCCGCTTCACCCTCCGCAGGCTCGCCCCGCCGGGCAATAAGCATCGCGACCGTCTCCTCGCTAGGCGTCCCGTGGGCCACCCAGTCGTTCACCTTCGTGATCATTCCACGGTACGAGTCCGTCTCGGGGACGAACGTCGCGTGGTTGACACGGTGGAGGTTGAGCATCGAGAGCGTGTCACGGACGCTCTGGCTCTGGTTTACCTCGCCGCGCAGCTGGACAACGGCCTCCATCACTCGATCACCTCTCGCTTCTCGAAGGCGCGCTGTGGGACGCGTGCCTCGCTGGTCGCCCGCAGCGCGTTGAATGTAGCCTTCGCGAAGTTGACCGTCGTACGGGTGTTGCCCGACGAGCGGGTCCAGATGTCTTCGATGCCTGCCAGCTCGAGCACGTGCCGGACGGTCTCGCCGCCCGCCAGCCCGAGCCCACGGGGAGCCGGCCGGAGCTCCACCTCGACAGAGCCAGCCTTCCCCGTGGTGCGTAGCGCGACCGTGTGCGAACGGCCACAGCCACACTCCCACGACCCGCAGCCACGCGAAACGTCAATGACGTTGAGCTTGGCGATGTCGATGGCTTTCTCGATGGCGCCGCCGACCTGGTCGTCGCGGCCTTCGGCGTAGCCGACGAAGCCGTCGCGGTTGCCGACGACGACGACACACCGGAACTTCACCCGGCGGCCGGAGTCGGTCATCCGCTGGACCATGTTGATGTCGAGCACCTCGTCGTCCATCCCCGGCAGGAGTTGGTCGACGATCTCGGGCTCTTTCAGCGGCAGCCCGCTGTTGAGTGCCGCCCGCATGTCGGTTATCTCGCCCTCTACGACCTTGCGTCCGAGCCGCGTGCGCGGCTCCCATCCATTGCTCATAGTAGCTCCTCCCGTATCTCGTCGAAGTGGTCGGGCAGCTCAACGGCGTCGAACTCGCCGCTGTAGAGGCCACCTTCCTGTTCGGCGTACTCGGCGATGTGGACGCCGCGGGTGCGGTCCCACTCAGCAAACACGTCATCGCTGTGGGGAATATCGAGTCCGGCGTCGATAGCTCCCTCCTGGACGGCGAACACCTTGTTGCCAGGCGTCGCCGTATTGAGGCCGATATCGAGCACGGCCTTCTCGAAGCCCGCCTCGATGGCGCGCTGTCCACAGAGCAGACCGGTGAGGTACGCTGCCGGCAGGTTGCCGGTCGGCGCCTCCCAGCCGTACTCCGCGAGGTCGTTCGATGTGGCGCTCGCTGCCGTCTCGTCGCCGTTCGGTCCCGTAATCACCAGCTGCGCCCTCGTGTGCTGGTTGCTCTTG
Organism: Halosegnis sp.; assembly: GCF_042216475.1. Taxonomy (NCBI): domain Archaea; kingdom Methanobacteriati; phylum Methanobacteriota; class Halobacteria; order Halobacteriales; family Natronomonadaceae; genus Halosegnis; species Halosegnis sp. The sequence continues at coordinate 11,050 of NZ_JBDGTV010000019.1, read as the reverse complement.
CGAGCGACCAGCCGGGGTTTCCCGGATTTCAACAGGCGCAACCGCTGATGGTAGTTCGTGCGTGCCTCGCGGCGGCGCCGCATCGGCACTTTGTAGCGTGGTCCGGTTGCCATTGTCAGTAGTTGTTCTCGATGTAGCGTTCAAGATCCGCGACGGAGTCGAACTCACCGCCCGAGGCCTGGTCGTACAATGACCGGTACTCGGAGGCGTCCAGTTCGCCCTCGTCGCGGAGTTGTTTGAGCGTGGCCCGCTGTGCGCGGATCTTCGACTGCCACTCTTCCTTTTCATCCTGCCGGCCACCGGCCTTGCCCTTCCGGGAGCCGGCGCCCGTCCCGTGGCCGTAGGCGCGCTTCTTGGCGCGTTCACGGGCACGGCCCCGCGAGTTGCCATCGGCATCCTTCGCGCGGATGGCACCTTCGTCGATGAGTTCGCGCACGTCCTCACGCGTAATGGCGTCTGCGAGGTCCTCGTGACGGTCGGGATCGAGCCAGACGCGCGACTTCCCAACATCGAGGATATCCGCGGCGAGCCGTCGCTGTGCGGTCAGGTCACTCATCTTTGGTCACCTCCACCTCCACGTACGTGGGGTTGAGGACGCGGATGCCCCGCTCCTCGGCGACCTCTTCGATGGCCTCGCGCTTGCGCGCACCGACCGTCGACCCGATACGGACTGCCTGCCGATCTCCGTCGACGCCCTCGAGATCGTCGGTGTTGTGCACGTGCACCTCCTCGAAGCCCGAGGGGTGAAGCCCGCGAACCGGTTCTGGCGTCCGGAAGCCGGCCTCAACCTTGTCGCCTTTCCCCTTGACGCCCTTTCGCTGCTTGGAGAGGCCACCGCGGGGACGGCGCCATGAGCTCGGCGTCCGCTTCTTTTTGTGGTAGTCTTGACGGTTGAACTGCGGCGTGTCAACCCGTGAGCGCACGGCGAGGAGTCGTTCGGTCTCGTCGTCCAGCGTCGGGGTCTTGTCCGCGTGGCCGCGGGGCCGCAGCTCTGTCTCGACGTCCTCGGTCTCCTCGGCTGGCTCCTCTTCCTCGACGGCTGCCTCGGTCTCCTCTTCAACCTCGAGACCACCGACATCGGCCTTGATACGGGCTGCCAGCGCGTTACCGATACCGTCGACCTCCGAGAGATCAGACTGGTCGGCCCGCCGGACATCATCGACAGACTCGAAGCCAGCGCCCTCGAGAGCCGCCGCCTTCGCGTTGCCGACACCGGAGATATCCGTCAGAGACATCTCCTCGTCAGCCTCGGACTCTTCGTCGGCCTCTTCGGCCGGTTCGGGCTCGGCGTCCGGATCCGCGGCCATCTCGGCCTCCCGATCCATCTCCTCTTGGGCGTCCTGTTCGGCTTGTTTCTCGCCTTTCTGTTCTCGTCCGTCCTTGTCGTCGGCCATCAGACGTCACCTCGGTTCGGCTTGTTCGTGATGTAGACGCCGTCCTGGAAAACGCGGGTATCCTTCCCGGAGACGCGGGTCAACTGTTCGATGTCGGCGGCGGTCTGTCCGACGTCCTCGATGCTCGGTCCGGACAGTGTCACTTCCTCGCCGTCGACCTGCACCTCGGTGTCGCCGTGGATGGGTGTCCGTCGGGGTGCCTTCTCTCCGAGGAAGTTCTCGATGACAACCTCCTCGTCCTCGACGTTCACCTGCATTGGGAAGTGGGAGTAGAACACCTCCATCGTGTACTCCCAGCCCTCTGTTACCCCGTGGAGCATGTTCTCCACGTGGCTCTCGAAGGTGCCGACGGTCGCGTTCGTCTTCGCGTCCGTCTCGGTCGCCCGGATGTGGACCGCACCGTCCTCCACGGCGACGGTCACGTTCGGGTACCAGAGCCGGCGCGTCACACTTCCTTCTGGCCCCTCGACCGTGAGGTCGAGGTGGTCGATGCTCGCCGTGACCTCCTCAGGCACGTCGACTGTCGTCTCAGTAGACATACGCAATCACCTGTCCGCCGACGCCCGCCTCGCGGGCCTCGTAGTGGCTCATCACGCCGCGGCTGGTGGTGACGACGAGCGTCCCGTAGTCACGGGCGGGGAGGAACCGTTTCTCCCACTTCTCGTACTCGTCAGCCGCCGCCGAGTAGCGGGGCTTCACCGCGCCGCAGGCGTTGATAGAGCCGCTCAGTTCGACCTCGAACTCGCCGGCCCGTCCGTCTTCGACGAACTGGAACGTGTCGATGTACCCGCGTTCTGCGAGCACTTCGAGCACGGAGCCGATCTCGTTCGAGGCGGGTCGTACTGTATGTGTCAGATGGCCCACACCCTCCGCGTTATCGAGCCCGGAGAGCGCGCTGGCCAGTGGGTCGTTGTCCGCCATTGTTAGCTATACTTCTGGAAGCCCATGTCTCGGGCGATTTCGCGGAAGCACTGCCGGCACAGCCAGATATCGTACTTGCCGACGAGCCCCTGCTTGCGGCTGCACCGCTGGCACTCGTGGGCCTGGCCGGTCCGGGTCTGCTCCTCGCTCGTCTCCGTATCGCTCTCGCTCATTCGTTCACCTCGATATCGAACTCGCTCTCGAGGAACGCGGCCGCGTCCTCGGGCGTGAGTCGGTGGCTGCCGGGAATCTGCCGGCTTGCCTTGTCGCGCTTGTGCACCCGATACCCTGGCCGGACGAGGTTCACCGTCACATCCAACCCGTAGATGCCAATCTCGGGGTCGTACTCCTGGCTCGGGAACGCCGTGTGCTCCTCAACGCCGAACGAGAAATTCCCCGTCTCGTCGAACTGGCCGACATCGATGTCGGCGAGCGGCAGCGACTTCGCGAGGAACTCGCGGGCGCGCTCGCCACGCAGCGTCACCTTCGCACCGATTGGGTCGCCCTCGCGGATGTTGAACTCTTGAATAGTCCGCTTCGCGGTCGTCCGCACGGGCGTCTGACCGGCAATCTCTGCGAGGATCTCCTCGGCATCCGCCAGCTCACGGCCACCGCGGCCGACGCCCATGTGGACGACGACCTTCTCGACACGAGGGCGACGCATCTCGTGGAACTCCGAGCCTGCGTCGGATTCGGAGCTCATTCGTCGTCACCTCCGGCGCTGCCGTCAGTGAAGTTCTCGTCGATGACGACGACATACTCCTCGACCGTTTCGAGGCGGTCACCGTCGGCGTCAACGAGGACGTTGTTGGCCGACGAGCCGGCGGTCACCTGTATCTCGGTGACGGTGCCGATCTCGCCGGCATGCTCACCAGCGACGGCCGTGACGAGCGCCCCCTCTTCGTAGGGGAAGTGGGCGACAATGGACTTGTCGTCGTTCGAGACGACGACGGAGTCATTGCGGGTGATGGTCTCGTCGTCGACCAGCAGCGTCGCCCCGTCGTGGAGCGTTAGCTGCGTGTCGCCGCCGGCCACCTGCCGCTTCCCGACAACCTTGCCGAGCCGCGAGCCGGCGGCGTCGGCATCGATGGGGGTCAGTGATAGCCGACCACCCTCGTCGGGGAAGACCCGGTAGTACTCCTCGCGCTCGGTGAACGCCAGGATATCGAACATTCCGATAGGCCGCTCCTCGTCGCCAACGGCTGTCCCGTTGACGAGGACAGAGTCCTGCCCGAGCGCGTAGCGGGCTTCTTTCTTCGAATCCACATAGCCGAGCACGTCGCGGAGCAGGATGAGCAGGGGAACCCCTGCCTCGCCGTGTGGACCGGCGTCGGCCTTCACGGTGAACGTCTGCTCTTTGCGCTCGACCGGCCATGAGTTCGGTACCGATAGTCGCTTTTGATGTCGCGTCATTCGTTATCTTCCTCCAGGCGTGCCTCGCGCTTCTCGTCGTCGAGAGCGAGGTCCGTGACCACGAGATTCGACGCGTCGAGCGGCCGTGGCACTTCCTCGCCGTCGGCCTTCTCGAGGGTGACGTCCTCGACGTGGACGACAGCATCTCGAAGGTCGACGTTCACCACGTCGGCTTTCTCGCCGGCAAAGTCGCCACGCTGCACCTCGACGGTATCGCCCTCGTTGACGCGGACGGATCGCTGGCCGTACTCCTCGCGGAGCGACTCCGAAAGGTGGGCACGGACCTGCCGTTGCTTCTCGTGAAGCGGGGCACGGCGCTTCCTCGCTCGCTGTTTGTCCGGTTGTCGTGTCATACTATCATCGTCGCGGTGCTTGCGATTGAGCCGAACCGCTCGGCGACCTCCCGCGCAATGGGACCCTTAAGTTCGGTCCCGCGGGGGTCCTCATTCTCGTCGATGACCACGGCGGCGTTGTCTTCGAACTTCAGGCGCGTCCCGTCCGGCCGGCGGATGGGTTTCCGCTGGCGGATAATGACGGCCTCAAGCACCTGCCGCCGCATCTCGGGGGTCCCCTTCGTCACCGAGACGGTGATCTTGTCACCGAGCCCGGCCTTGGGGTGTCGGTTCTTCGCCCCTGAGTAGCCCGAGACAGAGGTGACTTTCAGCTGGCGAGCGCCCGTGTTGTCCGCACACGTGAGCAGCGAGCCCTTCTCAAGCCCCTGGGTCACGTCGGCGTTGAGCGCCTCCATCAGTCGTCACCTCCGGTCGTCGCGGCCTCCGTGGCCTCCGTGGCCACGCGTTCCACGACGACGTGGGATTTGGTCTTCGAGAGCGGTCGTGTCTCTGCGATACGAACCGTGTCGCCGACCGAGAGTTCGAGACAGTCAGGATGGTGTGCCGAGATGCGCGACCGTCGTTTCATGTAACGGTCGTACTTCGGCACTCTAACGTCATACTCTCGCTCGACGACGACGGTCTTCTCCATGTCAGTGGAGGCGACCTCACCCTCGACCGTCTGTCCGCGCACGCTCAGCGTGCCGTGGAACGGACAGTTGGGGTCCGAGCAGGTCTCCTCCGGTTCCGGTACGTTCAGTCCTATCGCCATTGGTTTGGTGTCGTCGTCTCAGTCCGTCGGGCCGGGCGGGCGACGAGCCGCTCGCCGTCGACGTCGACACGCGTGCCGTCGTCGAGTTGGAAGCGGAGCGTCGCCGCCGCCTTCGGGACCTGTTTGGTCCCCGATGCGCCCGCCACGAGCAGTGTCGCAGTCGTCTCGTCGACGACCCGACCACCGACGCCGACGAGGTCGGCATTCGGCGAGTCGACCACCGTCGCGTGGAGGCCGACCAGTTCGTGTCGTGGCAGGGTTGTGGGGTTCATCTGTGCTTACGCCTCGTCGGTGTCTGCGAAGTCGCCTTCCTCACGCTGGATCGTCTTGATCCGCGCGATGGTGCGGCGCAGCTCCTTCGTGCGCCCCGGATTCTCCGGCGCGCCGCCGGCCGCCTGGACGGCCTTCGCGTTCAGCAACTCTGTCTCTAACTCTTCGAGCTCCGCCTCCCGCTCGGCGGGCGTCATGTCGCGAATCTCCTCAACGTGCAGGATCGCCATCTCAGGCACCCTCCTCGCTGTCGGCCTCGTCGTCCATCTCGTCGAGCAACTCCTCGGCTTCCGCCTCGGTCTCCTCGTCGAGTGACTCGACCTCTGCCTCTATCTCGTCGAGTTCTGCGTCGACATCCGGCTCACCCTCGGCAGGCTCGTCGGCCTCCTCGGCAGTCTCGATGTCTTCCGCGAGTTCCTCCTCGGGGAGGTCGATATCGACATCTGGCTCCTCGTCGAACTCGACGCCCTCGACATCCTCGTCGGTCTCGACATCGCCCTCGATGGCCTCCTCGGCCTCCGCGAGCAGTTCGTCGACACCTTCGTCGGTCTCCTCGATGAACGCCTCGACATCGGCGTCCTCACGGATGCGGAAGTCGTCGGGCAGTTGGGCGTTCGGCGGGATGATCTTCACCTGTACCCCGATGGTACCGAGCTTCATCACGGCCGTGCCGACGCCGTGGTCGACAATCTCCTCAGCGGGCTCACCGTTGTGCTTCACATAGCCGCGGTTGAACTTCTCGACGCGGCTTCGAGCTCCAGTGACCTTCCCCGAGAGGATGATTTCGGCACCGAGCGCGCCTGCATCCATAATGCGGTCGATGGTTGTGTGACCCGCCTTCCGGAAGTACCAGCCGCGCTCGAGCGCGTTGGCCAACCTGTCGGCAACAATTTGGGCGTTCAGGTCCGGCTCATCGACCTCTTGGACGTCGATCTGCGGGTCGTCCAGATCGAACTTCTCTTCGATGGCCGTCGTGAGCTTGCGGATGTTCTTCCCACCCTTGCCGATGACCATCCCAGGCTTCTCGGCCTTGAGGACAATCTGGGTCCCCATGGGTGTCTGGGCCAGCTCCATACCGCCGTAGCCGGCCCGCGCCAGTTCGTCGGCGAAGAACTCGTCGATCTGAGTCCGACGGAGCCCGTCGTCGATGAACTGCTGTTCGTCAGCCATCAGTCGGCCACCTCCGGCTCGGAGACGACAATCTCGACATCGACCTCCGGCGTGTTCCACGCGGAGGCGCGGCCCATCGCGCGGGGCTTGCGTCCCTCGGACTCGCCGACTTTGTGGGCGGCGACGTGGGCAATCTCCATCGTCTCGCCGTCGAAGCCTTGATGATCAGCGTTTGCCTCGACGTTCTCGAGGAGGTCGAGGAATGCCTCGCTGGCCTTCTCTGGGTAGCGGCCGGCGTCCCAGCCGTCGATGTCTGAGCGGTGGCCGACGCCCGAGTTGTGGGACTTAAACGGTACCGACCGCTCGCCATCGATGACCGCGTTGAGATACGCGCGGGCGTCGCCGACTGTCCGGCCTTTCAGCTCTCGCGCGATGGCCTTGCTGTGCTTGTGGCTCATGTGACGCTCCCGAAGCATGGCTTTCGCCGTCTCGTCCGGGTCGGCGTCGATACTGTAGCTGATTCCCATTATTTGAGAGGGACGAACTTCGAGGACCGGGTCGCCCCGATGCCGGCCTGCCCGTGTTCGACAGATGTCCGCGTGAGCACGAATTCGCCCAGGTAGTGGCCGAGCATCTCCGGCTCGACGCGGACCCGCTCGAACTCGTGGCCGTCGTAGACGGCGAAGGTGAGTCCGATGAACGCCGGCACCACCGGCATGTCCCGCAGGTGGGTTCGGATGGGGTCGTTGGCGGTCTCCTCTTCGCCGCGTTCTCTGGCCGTCTCGAGCAGCTTCTCCTGTTCGTCGGTCAGGCCGCGCATGATACTTCGCCGCTGGCGTGCGGGGAGCAGTTCGGCTACCTCCTCGAGCTCCATCTCGTGGAGCTCCTCAAGCGTGTGGCCGCGGTAGGTAAACTCGCCCTCGCGGCCGGTCTGGTATTCGCTACTCATTGTTGCCTCCTTTGCCCCCGCGCCCGGTCGAGCGCGAGGCGATGTCGCCGACCTTCCGTCCCGGCGGGGCGTCCCGCGAGATGGACTTCGGCTTGCCGGGGTGCTGTCGGCCACCGCCACCGAACGGGTGGTCGACAGCGTTCATCGCGACCCCGCGCACGTTTGGCCACTTGGTGCCGCGCGCGCGCATCTTGTGGTGTTTGTTGCCGGCCTTGACGAACGGCTTCTCCGTCCGACCGCCGCCGGCAACTGTACCGATGGTCGCCCGGGCTTCTGGGCTAAGTCGTCGTACCTCCCCAGAGGGAAGTTGGACGACCGCCGCGTTCCGGTCGTGGGTCATCAGCGTCGCGTTGACACCCGACGCGCGGGCAAACTTCCCGCCGTCGCCGGGCTGACGTTCCACATTACAGACGGGCACGCCCTCCGGAATCTCCGCGAGTGGGAGCGTGTTCCCGACCGCAATCTCAGCGGAGACGCCCACCTGGATGGTGTCGCCGACGCCGACGCCTTCTGGCGCGAGGACGAGCCGCTGGTCCCCGTCGTCAAACTCGATGGCGGCGACCGGTGCGCTCCGTGCCGGGTCGTGTTCGATGTCCACGACCGTCCCGGAGACGACATCGCCCTCTTCGACCTTCCGGTGCGACAGATCGGCCTTATAACGGTGCGACGGCGCCCGGAATGTGGGCGTGCCGCGGCCGCGTCGTTGTCCCTGGATTCGTCGTCCCATCTTAGAACACCCCGATGCGTGACGCGACGTCTTGGGCGTCGTCCTCCTCCGAGAGGGTGACGACGGCCTTCTTCGTCCCGTCAGTCGTAACTTGTGTGTTCACGTTCGTCACCGTCACCTCGAACCGCTCTTCGATGGCCGCGGTGACCTCTGGCTTCGACGCACTGGAGTCGACGATGAACTGGAGCTTGTTGTCGAAGTCCATGTCGTTCATCGCCTTCTCAGTCACCAGCGGGTGGTGCAGCGTCATCGGTCGGCCACCTCCGCGAGTGCCGACTCCGTCCACACTGTCAGCCGACCAGGGTGAGTCCCAGGTGCGAGATCTTCCGCCGAGACGTTCGCCGCGGTGGCGACGTCCGCGCCCGCTAGATTGCGGGCGGCCTTGGACGGCTCTTCGCTGGTCACGAACAGAATCGAGGCGGGTTCGGTGTGCTTGCGACCGCGGCTCGTGCCACGGCCCGCACGCACCGTCTTCCCCTCGTCTGCCCGCTCGATGTCGGCGTGGATGCCGACGGCCTCGAGGAACGAGACGACTTCCTTGGTCTTCACCAGGTCCTCGAACTCGTCGCTCACCACGAGCGGCAACTCGAGGGCGTCGTCGAACGCGTGGCCACGCTCGCGGACAATCTCAGCATCCGCGGTGGCAGCGATGGCCGAGCGGACGGCCAACTTCCGCTCCTTCGTGTTGATGTCGAGCGAGCGGTCCTTCTCCGCCTTCGGCGGGTGGGCCGCGCGGCCTTTGACAGCCTGCGGCACCCGGCGGGCTTGTCCCTCTTGACGGGGGACGTGGGCCATACCGCGGCCCGAGCCCGGCGACTCGGCGGGTGTGCGGAGACCGGCGAACTCGTCGGTCCCGTAGTCCTGTCGTCGGTTGGCTCGCGCGGCGCGGACGGCACGCTCGATGAGGTCAGGCCGGTGGACCGTGTCGAACACGGCCGGCAGCTCAACCTCGTCGGCCTCCGAACCGTCGAGCTCTCGTACTGTAGCGTTCATCATCCTTGGTTGGACGCTGTGGAGACGAACCGCACCTCGGGGTCGAGACGCGGCTGGTCACCCGGACGGACCGCTGGCCGCAGCCGGAGCAGGCGTTGCTCCGGGCCTGGGAGCGATCCTTTGACGAGCGCGTACTCGCCGTCGACCTCGCCGTAGTTGACGAAGCCGCCGTCGGGTGTCACCGCCTCGTCACCCAGAGCCATGACTCGCTTGTTCAGCTCTGTACGCTGATGGTAGCCAGTCTGGCCCTGCTGGGGCACGGTCGATCGGACGCGAGAGGGATTCCACGGCCCGAGGTTGCCGATGCGTCGGCGCCACCCCTGGCGGGCGTGTTTCCCCTTCCGCTTCTGGACGCCCCACCGCTTGACAGGCCCTTGGGTACCCTTCCCCTTCGTGATGCCCGCGACGTCAGCATACTCACCGGCACGGAACACATCTTGGACGCGGTGTTCCGCCTCGTCGATGAGGTCGAGACCGAATTCGACGCGGTCGGCTACGGAGCCGCCGCCGATGCGGGTTTCCATCACATCGGGCTTTGTCTTCGGGACGCTCGACAGTTCACCCGGCACTGTGTGGGTGACCACGCGCACGTCCGCGACTCGACCCTCGTCGAGCGCGTCGTGCACAGCGTCGGCGTCCGTGCTATTCGTTTCGGGCGTGTCGACCGCGCGACCCAGGTCGTCGTGGAGGTCGTCGCTCCACGTCTCGGTCAGCGGGCGAAGCCCGTAGGCTGTCTCCTCGTAGACTCGAAGGGCCGCGGCGCGCATTGGCGGCGTCTCGACCACCGTGACGGGCACCGTCTCCTCCATTCCCTCGCGGGGGGAGTCGGGTTCGTCGTTGATGGCGACGACGTGGGTCATCCCGGCCTTGTAGCCGGCAAAGCCCTGAAGCCCTGGCTGGCCATCGTCAGACGGCCAACTGTTGAACCGCGGGACCTCGCTGGCCGCGCGGACGCGGGGGCCGAAGCCCATCGAGCCTTTTCGTGGTCTGCTTGGTTGTGGCATTCTGGTCTCACTCCAGTGTGAGTGCAGCGAGCGTGGCGAACATCGCCTCCTCCGTTCGCACCACCTCGCTGCCTTGATTCGGAACCGTGTTGAGCCAGAGGTCGAACCGCGCGTGCGGTTCGGTTCCGTCGTCGTTCTCATCGCCAGCGCCAGCCTCGGTGGCTGACGCGTCGATTGCTTTGCCCGGCGAAACACCGAACACCGTCGGCAATCCCCGCTCGGGGGCGCCGAAGGCGATGGTGGCGCTCTCGCGAACGGACTCGACGAGTGAGTCAAGTCGGCTCGCGGCGAGCGGCTCTCCGTGGCGCGACGCGGCAATCCGGATGCCAGCATCGGGCCGGGAGAGTGCCGTCTGAACGTCCTCGCGGACCACCTGATACCCCGGGACGGGGTCGTCGGTGAGCCGTGCGCGGACCGGTTCTCGCGAAGCAACCCTGACTGAGACGCGCTCTCCCTCCGACGGCACCGCCAGTTCAGGCGGCACCGGGAGCGAGACCGGGTGTTGCAGTCCGCAATTGACCCGAACGCGGTCGTCAGCTCCGACCTCGGTCACGATTCCCTGTCTTAACGACCCCGAATCGTCCGATCCGGAGCCGGTCCGTGAGGCGACGCGGAGCGGCGGCAGGACGCCGGCGAACTCCAGTTCGTCACGCCTCCCCCAGACCTCTTTTCGGAGGTATGGGGGCGTGGCCGCGTACCGTAGTACGGTATCGACGAACCCGCCGTCGAACCGGCCCGTCTCGCCTTCCCCGTCGGGGAAGACGACGAGCCGGTCCACCCGGAACACAACCGCCGCGCGTGCGACGTAACCGAGCTTGCGAGTCGCCTCGCGTTTGTCCTCGGCTTCCCGGGTCAGGGACGACGGCACGAGTACGCTGCGTGTCATGCCGTGTCGCTTCCGTGTCCGCTCACTAGACTGTAACGTGGCTAACCGAACCCGCACATAAAAGTGGCGCGATTCCAACGCCGGTCTGCGGCGGTTTCACAGGGGTCTCACCCCTGTTTCCGGTTACCATGGGCGGCCGGTTCGTATCCCGTGGACGGCACCGAGATTCGACGATTCGGAAGCCTTTTACTTGCCAGCACACTCTCGATTGATGCAGGCGCACCGGTAGTGTAGTGGTATCACGTGACCTTGCCATGGTCACAACCCGAGTTCAAATCT